>NZ_BIMR01000150.1 GCF_004306155.1 Cellulomonas biazotea | reverse complement strand
CCCCGCCCCCCCCCCCCCCCCCGCCGCCGTCTCACCCGAAGGTGAACGAGAACGCGGTGACACCCGGCGGGACGTCCAGCTCGACGGTGCCCTCGACGACCTGGCCGTCGTCGGTCACCGCGTAGGAGCGGGGCGGCCCGGAGACCTCCAGGGTGCCGCGCTCGCGCACCTGGCCGTCGTCGTCACGCACGACGAACCCCACGGTGCCCGTCCCGCCGAGGACGCTCTGCACGACCGCCGCGTGGTACCGCAGGCGCAGCCGCGCGTCGGCACCGGCGGTGGCGCCCTGGAAGTCGGTCGTCCACGTCCCGCCGAACGCGACCGTGTCGGGCGCCTGGTCGCCGGGCAGGGCGTACGTGTGCGCGCCCTGCTCGTACTCCCCCGCGACGTTGCGGTGCTTCGACACCGACAGGAACGTCTCGGGCGTGACGTCGCCCTGCGGGGTCGCGTCCTCGACGCGCGTGCGCGGCGGCAGGTCGACCCCGGGGTCCGCGTCGGTCAGCAGCTCGCGGATCAGGGTCTCCGTCGTGTCGTAGCCGCCCTCGCCCTGCGCCACGTGCCGGACCTGGCCGTCGGCGTCGACCAGGTACGCGGCGGGCCAGTACCGGTTCCGGTACGCCGTCCACGTCGCGTAGGAGTTGTCCTGCGCGACCGGGTAGCCGATGCCCAGGCGGCGCGCGCCGTCGACGACGTTGCGCGTCTCCCGCTCGAACGCGTACTCCGGGGTGTGCACCCCGACGACGACGAGGCCCGCGTCCCGGTACGCCTTCTCCCACGCGACGACGTGCGGCACGGACCGCTGGCAGTTGATGCAGGAGTACGCCCAGAAGTCGAGCAGGACCACCTGGCCGCGCAGGTCCGCGAGGTCGACCGGCGCGCCGTCGGGCGTGTTCAGCCACGTGTCGATCCCGCGGATCGCCGGGGCCGGCCCGCAGTCCTCGAGCGCCTCCGCGCCGTCGGTGCAGCGGCTCAGGCCCTCGTTCTCGGCCGTCACCAGGCCGCCCAGGTCGAGCTCGCGCTGCACGCGCGGGTCCGCGGCGATCCGCTCCTGCAGGCCGTCGGTGTAGCCGGGCAGGGCGCGCTGGATCGCGTCCGTCAGGTGGAACGTGAGGGCGAGCGCCAGCGCGAGCATGAGCGCACCGCCGACCGCCCGGATCGCGCGCAGGTGCGTCCGGAACACGCGGGCACGCTCCGAGGCGCGCCGCCCCGCGAGCGCGACCGCGAGGAGCGGCGCCGCCGCACCCAGCGCGAACGACACCGTCAGCACGACCGTGCCCGGACCGACCTGCCCGCTCGCGCCCGCCACGGTGATCGCCGCGAGGACCGGACCCGCGCACGGCACGTACACCGCGCCCAGGCCGAGCCCGAGCACGAACCCGCCCCGCTCCCGCCCCGGCGCGCTGCGCGGCGTCAGACGCTGGAACGGTCGCTCGAGGACCTCCCCGAACCGCGGGACCAGCAGGCCGGCGCCGATCACCGCCAGCACGACGATGCCCGCCCAGCGCAGCAGGTCCTGCGGCAGCCCGAGGACCGCGAGGGCGACGCTGCCGAGCAGCGTGACCAGCGTGAAGCTCGTGACCAGGCCCGCGACAACCAGGTAGGGGCGCGCCGACCGGCGTCGGCTGCCCGCGGCGGGAGGCGCGGTGGGCGGGTCGAGCGTGACGACCGGTGCGGACGCCGACCCGGCCGTGGGCGTGCCGGTGCGTAAGAAGTCCGGGAGCGGCTGGACGGCGAGGCCGGGCAGTGCGCCGAGGCGCGTGCTCGTCGTCGCGCCGGCCAGGAGGACGACCGGCAGGACGGGCAGGATGCACGGCGAGACGCCGGTGACGAGGCCGCCGAGCAGCCCGATGAGTGCGAGCGGGAGCAGGTCCATGCGGGGCGTTCGCCGCCGGCCACCGTTCCGGATGGGTCCCGAAGTCCGACCCATCCACCCGCCGCACCGCATCGAACCACCCTCCGACAGGGGAGCCGGACGGCACCGGACCGGGCTCCCGAGGACGTTCGGAGGGAACCACCATGAGGACCACCACCCGCACCCGCCTCACCACCCGCGTCACCGGTGTGCTGCTCGCCGGCGTGACCGGCCTCGCGCTCGCCGCCTGCTCCTCCGGGGGCGACGACGCCGCGTCCGCGGACGACACGCCCGCCATGGAGCAGACGCCCGAGGAGGAGTCGACCCCCGCGGACGACGCCATGACGGCCGACCCGGCCGCGGACCTCGTCGGACCCGGCTGTGCCGACTACGCCGCGGCCGTGCCTGACGGCGCCGGCTCGGTGCAGGGGATGTCGGCCGACCCCGTCGCCGTGGCCGCGTCGAACAACCCGCTGCTCACGACGCTCACGGCGGCCGTGTCCGGCCAGCTCAACCCGGAGGTGAACCTGGTCGACACCCTCAACGGCGGCGAGTTCACCGTCTTCGCGCCCGTCGACGAGGCGTTCGCGAAGATCGACCCCGCGACCATCGAGGGCCTGAAGACCGACGCGGCGACGCTCACGTCGATCCTCACCTACCACGTGGTGCCCGGGCAGCTCACGCCCGAGGAGGTCGTCGGCACGCAGACCACCGTGCAGGGCGGCACCGTCGAGGTCACCGGCTCCGGCGACGACCTCAAGGTCAACGACGCGGCCGTGATCTGCGGCGGCGTGCACACCGCCAACGCGACGGTCTACCTCGTCGACAGCGTGCTGATGCCGACCATGTGACCTCTCCGGGCCGGCCTCCCGCAGCCGGACCGTCCCGCTCCCGGTCGGGGCGCCCGGTGTGGTGCCCGGACCCGGCGCCCACCGGGAGCACGGAGCCCCCTCGTCGAGAACCCCGGCGAGGGGGCTCTTGCGTGCCCGACATGCGCCGGGTGCCGCCGGCGGACCGTCAGGCGGCGGAGAGGACCATGATGGGGTCGCTCGTCGGCTGCTCCGACCCGCCCGCCGGCTCGACCGTCACCGCGAGCACGTCGCCCGGGGCGAAGTCGTCGGCGAACTGACGGACGGTGCCGTCGTCGCTCGTCATGACGCCCGCGGAGTGCGGCTGACCGTCGCGGACGACCCAGAGCTGGTAGACGCTGCCGTCGTCCGGCGGGGGCATCTGCGTCGCCGTGAACACGGCTCGGTGGTCGGTGAGGATCGCGGTGACCGCGCCGTCGCCGGGGACGTCCTGGTGGACGAGGACCGCCGACGGGTCGGTGAGCAGGTCGGCGACCTGCTGCTGCTCGGCCTGCACCTGGCGCGTGTGCTGCACCTGCTGCACGAGCAGCGTGGCCGGCACGGCGGCGCCGATCGCGACGGCGGCGGCCAGCGCCCACCAGCGCGCTCCTCCGCGTCGTCCCCGCGCGGACGAGGTCGACGAGGTCGACGAGTTCGGCGAGGTCGGCGCGAGCGGCACCGGCGGTGCGGACGGCGCGGGCGACTCCTGCGGGGTCGCCCGGACGGCGGCGAGGACCGCGGCCCGGGCGCCGGCGGGCGGCTCCGCGTCGATCGCCGCTCCCAGCCGGGCGGCGACGGCCTGCAGGTC
>NZ_BIMR01000149.1 GCF_004306155.1 Cellulomonas biazotea | reverse complement strand
TCGGCTACCGAGGCTGGGGCGCCCCGACTCCCCCACCCGCCGACGTCCCCGACGTCCCCCACGGCGGCGACCCCGTCGACGCCCCGACCCGACCCACCACCCAGGAGGGCTGAGTGCACACGTTCCTGCACCGCTACGAGCTCGACACCACCGCGCCCAGCGCGCGCGAGTTCTGGCGCGACCTGTCACGACGCGCCCTGCTGCCCGCCGTCGCGCTGTGGGTCGTCGTCGTGGGCGTCGGGCTGCTGCTCGTCGGCCCGCTCGGCAACCTGCCCGCCGAGGCCCCCGTCAACCAGTGGTTCGTCGAGCGCCGCACCGCCACCCTCAACATCGTCACCATGTTCCTGTCCGGCATCGGGCAGACGGAGTTCCTCATCGGCGCATGCGTGCTCACCATCGCGCTCGTGTGGTGGCGGACCAAGCAGTGGTGGTTCGCGATCGTCCCCGGGATCGCCGTGGCCGTGCAGGCGCTCGTTTTCATCACCGCCGCGGTCGTCGTCGGACGCTCCCGCCCCGAGGTCGAGCACCTCGACGACTCCCCGCCGACGTCCAGCTACCCCAGCGGCCACACCGGCGCCGCGACGGCCTTCTACCTGACGCTCGCCGCGCTGTGCCAGCGGATCGGCAACCCCGTGCTGCGGTGGGTCGCGACCGTGCTCTGCCTGCTCGTGCCGTTCTGCGTCGGCATCGGCCGCATGTACCGCGGGATGCACTCCCTCACGGACGTGCTCATGGGGTTCGTCAACGGGGTCGCGTGCGCGGTCCTCGCGTGGAACTACCTGCGCCGCGACGTGAGCGGTACCCGCGCCGGACGGGGCGCCGTCAGCGCCGGCCGGAGCCGCTGACGGCGGCCGCCTCACGGCCCGCAAGCCGGGCGAGCGTGAGCAGCTGCTTGCGCATCATCACGAGGTCGCCCCACGCGAGCAGCCGCCGCGCGCCGGTCGCCCGCCCGGGACGACGCGCCCCGACCCGCAGCACCGCGACGATCCGCGACCGGTCCGGCCCGTCGTCGAACGCCGCGTACGTCACCGTCACCGGCCCGAAGAACCGCACCGCGCGCGGCTCGGTGATCCGCATCGTCAGGTGCTCGCCGGGCACGACCTGCTCCAGCGTGAAGATCTCCATCATCCGCGTGCCCGGCGTCAGGTCCTCCACCTGGACCGTCCGCGTCCGCGGGCTGCGGCGCCCCCGGTTGTCGACCAGGTCGTAGCTGTACGGCGCGTCCCGCAGCTGGCACAGCCACGCGAACGCCGTCGCCGCCGGGGCGTCGACGCCGACCGCCCGCACCAGCCGGACCGGGAGGTCGTCGCCCGCGGCGTCGCACGCGTACGTCCGCGCGACCTCCTGCGGCCGGGATCCCCACGTCGCCCCCGTCAGGTCCATGTCGCGCCCCCTCCGTCGCCGCTGCGACCGACGCTAGGGCCGCGGGGCGGGGCGGGCCACGGCGCCTCAGCCGCCTCTCAGCGGGGCGGCGGCCCGCCGTCGAGCGCCGCGTCAGGCGTACGTGCCGCGCGCCACGCCCGTGACCGTCGTCAGCAGGAAGACGCTGTCCTCCAGCGCGACCACGGAGTGGCGCTCGTGCGTGAGCACCCACAGCTCGCCCGCCGCGGGCTCCGCCTGGACGTCCTCCGACTCGACGCGCACACGCCCGCGCAGCACCTGCAACGTCGCCGCCGCCGGCGAGTTGTGCTCCCCCAGGCGCGAGCCCGCGGTCAGTGCCAGGACGGTCTGCCGGAGCTCCCCGTCGTGCGCGACGAGCTCCGCGCTGCGCCCGTGCGGGTCCTGCCGTGCCTGCTCGAGATGCTGGGCCACGAGTGCGGTCAGGTCGATCACGCCGGGTCTCCTCCACGCGCAGGGACGGTCGCGCCGATCCTAGGAGCGCTGCGATCCTGGCGCGCCCTGGGCCGGCGCCCCGCCGTCACCCGACGCCACTACTCGGTACCGACGCCCGAGACCAGGAACCAGACCCCGGCTGCGCTGCCGATCAGCCCGCCGATGATGGCGAACACCGCGCGCCCGCGTCCGTGCCCGCCCGACCGCGCCCGGACCATCGCCCAGACGCCGAACCCGAGCGCGACCGGCCCGAGCGCCCAGATCGCGAGCGCGAACAGGCCGAGGTACCCCGCGAAGACCGACTGCCACGACCGTCCGACCGGCACGACCCAGTGCAGCGCGCTCCCCGGCCCGTGGTCCTCGGCGGCGGGGGCGGCCACGAAGCCCGGCCCGTACCCCGGTGCGTATCCGGGCGCGTAGCCCGGCGCGGGCGGGTAGTCGCTGCGCTGCCCGTACGTCGGCGCCTGCCCGTAGCCGTTGACCTGGCCGTAGGCAGCCTGCGGGTAGCCCGCCTGGCCGTGCGCGCCCTGGCCGTACGCGCCCTGGCCCTGCGCCGCCTGGCCGTACGCGCCCGCCGGACCGCCCGCGAACCCACCACCGCCCGCGGACACGGGAGCGGGCGGCGCCCACCCCTGCGCGGCGGGCGCGTGCGACGGGTCCGGCGTCGTCTGCTCCGTCCAGGCGTGACCGTCGAACCACCGCAGCACGCCGGGCGTCACACCGTCGGCGTACCACCCGGGCGCGGGCGCAGTCTGGCTCACGTCCGAGTTGTCGGCACCGGAGCGCCCGCGCTTGAGCGCGGCGGCCGTCAGTCCGTCCCGGCGCCGGGCACCTTGTCGACGACGTCCTCGTAGCCCGCGTCGCCGGGCACCTCGCCGGGCGCGTAGACCAGCCGGACGACGCCCGTCGGGAAGACGTCGGAGCGCAGCAGCCGCAGCGGGTAGACGGCGTCGCCCTCGTCGAACAGGCGCTCGCCGGAGCGGGCCGCGACGGGGTGGACGAGCAGCCGGAGCTCGTCGAGGAGCCCTGCGGCGAGCAGCTGCCGGACGACGGAGATCGACCCGGCGACGAGGACCTTGCCGACCTCCGGGTCGGCCTTGAGGGCCCGGGCGGCGGCGACGAGGTCGTCGGTCCGCTCGACGTTGCGCCAGCCCAGGTCGGCGTCGCCGCGGGTGGCGACGACCTTGCGGACGTCGCCGAGCTGGGCCGCGAACGTCGCGTCCTCGCCCCCGGCGGCCTCGCGGTCGGGCCACGCGCCGGCGAACGAGTCGTAGGTGACGCGCCCGAGCAGCAGGACGTCGACGTCCTCGTAGTCCTCCCCGACGGCGGCGCCCATGTTCGCGTCGAAGTACGGGAAGTGCCACGCCGGGTCGATCTCCGCGACGCCGTCGAGCGAGATGAACAGGGTGGAGACGAGGGTCGCCATCGGGTCCTCCAGGTCGGGGCCGCGCCCGGAACGCGCGACCACCCGGACGATCAGACCACGGTGGGCGGTGCGGGGACCACGCCTCGGCGGTTGCGGCCTGCCCGCGGGCCCGGCGGGGGCGGCCCGGGGACGGCCGACGTCGGCAGGACGTGGTCGGTCCACGCCCTGCCGTCGAACCATCGCCGCTGCCCGGGCGTGCGCGAGTCGGGGTACCAGCCCGCGGGAGTCGTCCTGCGCCTCACGTCTGGTGTCTCGGCACGGCCGCGCCGTGACTTGAGCCGGTCCGAGTCGCGTGCGCCCGGCCGTGTGACCGCGCGCGGAGGGCGTTCCCGACGTCGGCACCGCGCTCTACGGTGCGGCCATGCGACCCAGGCTGCGTGCGGCGTGCGTGTCGGCTGCGGCCTGCGCGCTGGTCGCGCTGCTCGCCGCGTGCTCGGGCCCGACGGAGCTGACCTGGGAGGAGCACTGCGCGCAGCTCCGGTCGACGGCCGTGGCGGACGTCGCGGCGGTCGCGACCCCCGACGGCGTCGAGGTGTCGTGGAGCGTCCCGGACCCGGTCGGCACGCAGGCGTTCGACGTGCACCGCACGGACGGGCGCACCGGCTGGCGGCTGGTGGCGCAGGTCGAGCCGGACGTCGACGCACCCGGACGGTGGTCGGTGGTCGTCGACCGTGACGACGAGCCGTCGGGCGCGCGGGGTGCGTCGTACGCGGTCCTGCCGGAGGGCTGCCCGGTGGAGGACGTCGAGGGCGACCTGCAGGCGTTCGTCGTCGCCGAGGGCGGCCCGACGTCCTAGGTGGGGGCTCAGCCGCGTCGGTATGATGCATCCATCAATCCGTCATGTGACGAGGACCCGGTGGACAAGCAACCCCTCAACGAGATCAAGGCCAACCTGTTCAAGGGTCTGGCCCACCCGGTGCGCATCCGCGTCCTCGAGCTGCTGTCGGCGGCCGACGAGGTGCCCGTCGCGACGCTGATCGCCGAGACCGGGCTGGAGGCGTCGCACCTGTCGCAGCACCTCGCGGTCCTGCGGCGCTACCAGCTCGTCGAGTCGGAGCGCCGGGCCAGCACCGTGTACTACCGCCTCGCGTCGGCCCACGTCGCCGAGCTGCTGCACGTCGCCCGCGCGCTGCTCACCGAGATCCTGGAGACCACCCGGGACCACCTGGTGCTGAGCACCGGCACGCGACCCGGCTCGGCCGACGCGTGAGCGCCGACGGCTCCTGGCGCACGCTGCTCCCGTCGGCCCGCGACTACGCACCGCTGCGCGCGTCGTGGCGTTCGGACCTCGTCGCGGGCCTGACGGTCGGCGTCGTCGCCCTGCCCCTCGCGCTCGCGTTCGGCGTGAGCTCGGGCGCGGGCGCCGCGTCCGGCCTGGTCACCGCGGTCGTCGCCGGCGTCGTCGCGGCGGTCTTCGGCGGCTCCCACGTCCAGGTGTCCGGGCCGACCGGCGCGATGGTCGTCGTGCTCGCCCCGATCATCGCCCAGCACGGCACGGCCGCCCTCGGGATCGTCTGCCTGCTCGCGGGGGTGTTCGTCGTCCTCGCGGGCGTCCTGCGGCTCGGCCGGACCGTCGGCCTGATCCCCTGGCCCGTCATCGAGGGCTTCACGCTCGGGATCGCCGTCGTCATCCTCCTGCAGCAGGTCCCCGCCGCCCTCGGCGTGCCCGCCGCCGGCCACGACACCAACACCGCCGTCGCCGCGTGGCAGGTCCTGCACGAGCTCGACCGGTCGCGCGCCGCCTGGTCGCTCGGAGTCGTCGCCGTGGTCGCCGCCGTCATGGTCCTCGCGCCGCGCGTGCACCGCGCCCTGCCCGGGTCGATCGTCGCGATCGCCCTGGTCACCGCCGTCGCGACGGTCGTCGACCTGCCGCTCGCGACCATCGGCGCCCTCCCGTCCGGCCTGCCCGCCCCGTCGCTGCCCGCGCTCGACCTCGGCATGGTCACGCAGCTCGTCGTCCCCGCCCTCACCGTCGCCGCGCTCGCCGCGATCGAGTCGCTCCTGTCCGCCCGCGTCGCCGCCTCCCACTCCGACACCGGCCCCTACGACGGCGACCGCGAGCTCGTCGGCCAGGGCCTCGCGACCCTCGCCGCGGGCGTCTTCGGCGGCATGCCCGCGACCGGCGCGATCGCCCGCACCGCGGTCAACGTCCGCTCCGGCGCCCGCACCCGCGTCGCCGCGATCACGCACGCCGTGCTCCTGCTGCTCGTCGTCGTCGCCGCCGGCAGCGTCGTCTCCCGGATCCCCCTCGCCGCGCTCGCCGGGGTCCTCATCGTCACCGCCGTCCGCATGGTCTCCGTCGCCACCGCCCGCACCGTCGTCGGCTCGACCCGCGCCGCCGCCGTCCTGTTCGCCCTCACCGCCGTCATCACCGTCAGCGTCGACCTCATCTACGCCGTCGGGATCGGCCTCGCCGTCGCCGCCGTGCTGTCCCTGCGCACCATGGCCCGCGCCGCCGGCGTCCACCGCGAAGAGCTCCCCGGCCCCGCTGAACCCGGCGACGAGCACATCGCGCTCTTCCGCATCGAGGGCTCCCTGTTCTTCGCCGCCGCCGAACGCGTCCTCGACCGTGTCGCCACCATCCAGGACGCCGACGTCGTCATCCTGCGCCTCTCGCAGGTCCAGGTCCTCGACGCCACCGGCGCCCAGACCCTCCACGAGCTCGTCGCCGGGCTCGAACGCCGGGGCGTCACCGTCCTGGTCAAGGGCATCCGGCACCAGCACCTGCCCCTCGCCCGGCACGTCGGGGTCGTCGAGGCGCTGCGCGACGAGTCCCACCTGTTCGACGACCTCACCCCTGCCGTCCGCCGAGCCCGCGACCTCGTCCACGAGGCCCGCGGGGTGTCCCCCGCGTCGAGCGCGCCGGTCTCGGCGCTGAGCGGCGCTGGGGCAGGGAGGGACGTCGACGACGCGCCTCCCGTCGACTGACCGTCCCCTCGCGACCTCCCGCCACTCGTCGCCGACGCGCACCCCACCGATCGGAGCCCCATGACGTCATCGCCGGACTTCTGGCGCGCGCTCGACCAGCTCGTCGACGACTGCCCCCTGGTCGTCGACCGCCCCCGCGGCATGCCCCACCCGCGGATCGCGGCCTACGTCTACCCGCTCGACTACGGCTACCTCGACGGTTCCCACGGCGGCGACGGCCAGGGAGTCGACGTCTGGCTGGGCAGCGGCGGGCCGCGGGTCACCGGCGTCCTCGCGACCGTCGACCCGTTCAAGCGCGACGCGGAGGTGAAGGTGCTGATCGGCTGCACCCCGGACGACGTCCGCCTCATCACCGAGTTCTACGCGCCGCAGCCCCAGCAGTTCCTCCACGTCGCACGACCCACGGCGGTCTGAGGAGGACGACCGGCCGTCGCCGACACCGCGCCTGGCACACGCCCGGCAACGGCGCACGTGTCGACGCTGGACGGAAGAACGACGAAGGGCCCCACGTCCGCATGATCATGCGGGTGGGACCCTTCGACTGGCGGTAGCGGTGGGATTTGAACCCACGGTGGACTTTCACCCACACACGCTTTCGAGGCGTGCTCCTTAGGCCGCTCGGACACGCTACCTCGCGGAGAAGAGTACCCGGTCGCGGCCGTTGCTCCGAATCGGCCTCTCACGGGTGGGACGCCTACCGTGGTCGGGTGACCGACACCCTCCCCGCCCCGGCGGGTTCGCTGGCGGACGTGCTGGGCGTGCTGACCGGCCGTCGCCTCACGGTGCTGACAGGTGCGGGCGTCTCGACGGACTCCGGGATCCCCGACTACCGGGGCCCCGACTCGCCGCCGCGCACCCCGATGACGTTCCAGCAGTTCACGGGTGACGAGCGGTTCCGGCGGCACTACTGGGCCCGCAACCACGTGGGCTGGCGGCACGTGCACCGGACGGAGCCGAACGCGGGGCACCGGGCGCTGGCGCGGCTGGAGCGGGACGGCACGGTGCTGGGTGTGATCACGCAGAACGTGGACCTGCTGCACGAGGCGGCGGGCTCGCAGAACGTCATCGACCTGCACGGACGGTACGACCGGGTGGTGTGCCTGTCGTGCGGGACGGTCGTCGGGCGGGACGAGCTGGCGGCGCGGCTCGACGCGTTGAACCCGCACTTCGCGGACGAGGTCGTCGCGGACGTGGAGATCGCCCCGGACGCGGACGCGGTGGTCGAGCGGACGAGCCACTTCGTCGTCGCGGACTGCGCGGTGTGCGGCGGGATGCTGAAGCCCGACATCGTCTACTTCGGGGAGACGGTGCCGCGGGAGCGGGTCGAGCGGGCGTACGCGATGGTCGACGCCGCTGACGCACTGCTGGTCGCGGGCTCGTCGCTGACGGTGCAGTCGGGGCTGCGGTTCGTGCGGCACGCCGCGCAGGCGGGCAAGCCGGTGGTGATCGTCAACCGCGGGGCGACGCGCGGGGACCGCTACGCGACGGTGACGCTGCACGCGGGGACGTCGGAGACGCTGACGGCGCTCGCCGACGCCCTCTGACCCAGGCGAACGTCAGACGTACGAGTCGCGCGCGCCGTCCTCGCGCTGCGCCTCGAAGAACCGTTGGAGCAGCAGCCCACACTCCTCATCGCGCACCCCGCCGACGACCTCCACGCGGTGGTTGAGGCGGCGGTCGCGGACGACGTCCCACTGCGACCCGCACGCGCCCGCCTTCGGGTCCCAGGCGCCGAGGACGAGGCGCGGGATGCGCGCCAGGACGATCGCCCCGGCGCACATGAGGCACGGTTCGAGGGTGACGACGAGGGTGCAGTCGTCGAGCCGCCACCGGCCGAGCCGCTCGGCGGCGACCCGCAGGGCGACGACCTCGGCGTGGCCGGTGGGGTCGTCGGTGGCCTCGCGGACGTTGTGCCCGCGGCCGACGACCTCGCCCGTCGGGCCGACGACGACGGCGCCGACGGGGACGTCGCGGCTCAGGGCGGCGCGGCGTGCCTCGTCGAGCGCCAGGCCCATCGCCCACGCGTCGAACGGCTGCAGCGCCCGACGCGGACCGTGATCCGTCATGGTGGTCATGATCGCGCAGCCGGGGCCGTCGGTGGGGACGTTCGGGGCGTCCACCTGGTGGGACTGCCGGTAGGTTGTGCGCATGCGCCTGCACGTCGCGGACCACCCGCTCGTCGCCCACAAGCTCACGGTCCTGCGGGACAAGGGCACGCCCTCGCCGACCTTCCGGCTGCTCGTCGACGAGCTCGTCACGCTCCTCGCGTACGAGGCGACGCGGGACGTGCACACGGACACCGTGCAGATCGAGACGCCGGTGACGACGACGACCGGCGTGAAGCTCGCCGACCCGCGTCCGCTCGTCGTGCCGATCCTGCGCGCGGGCCTCGGCATGCTCGAGGGCATGACGCGCCTGCTCCCGACCGCCGAGGTCGGGTTCCTCGGGATGCAGCGCGACGAGGAGACGCTCGAGGCGATCACCTACGCGAACCGGCTGCCCGACGACCTGTCGGGCAGGCAGTGCTTCCTGCTCGACCCGATGCTCGCGACCGGCGGGACGCTCGTCGCGGCGATCGACTACCTGCTGGCCCGCGGTGCGCGCGACGTCACCGCGGTGTGCCTGCTGGCCGCGCCCGAGGGCCTCAAGGTCGTCGAGGACTTCGTGGGTGACCGCGCGGACGTCCAGGTCGTCGTGGCGGCGGTCGACGAGCGGCTCAACGAGAAGGCGTACATCGTGCCGGGCCTCGGCGACGCGGGCGACCGCCTGTACGGCGTCGTCTGACAGAGGCGCAGTGGGGCAAGGTCCGACCACACCCGATCGGCGCGAACGGCGTGGCGCCCGGCGGCATGCCCGCATCCTGAGACTTCCGCGGCGAACCCTGGGGCGGACCGGGGCGCGGTGCCAGCATCGCGGCTCCTCGACCGGCTCGGGGGACGCCCGTCGAGGCGCGCGCTGCCGGGCCGCCCAGCGGTCTGGGGGACCAGGGAGGTCCGGCAGCGCGACCTCCCGACCGCCCCGCCGGACCCTTCCGGTCGCCCGTCCGGCACGCGCTGCTTACCGTGAGGACATGCGCATCGCCATCGCGGGAGGGCACGGAAAGGTCGCGCGCCACCTCTCGCGCGCACTGGCAGCCCGGGGTGACGTCCCGGTGGCGCTCGTCCGGCAGCTCGCGCACGTGCAGGACGTCGGCGACGACGGCGCCGAGCCGGTCGTCCTCGACCTGGAGCGGGCCAACGCGCGCGACGTCGCCGAGGCCGTCGCGGGTGCGGACGCCGTCGTGTTCGCCGCGGGCGCCGGGCCGGGCAGCGGCGCCGACCGGAAGGACTCCGTCGACCGCGCGGCCGCCGCGCTGCTGGCGGAGGGCGCCGAGCAGGCGGGCGTCCGGCGGTACGTGCTCGTCTCGTCGATGGGTGCGACGTCGGCGCCCCCGGACGGCACCGACGGGGTGTTCGCCGCCTACCTGCGTGCGAAGGCCGCCAGCGAGGAGGACCTGCGGGCGCGGGACCTCGACTGGACCATCGTCCGCCCCGGTCGCCTGACCGACGACGAGCCGACCGGCACCGTCCGCCTCGACGCGCACGTCCCGGGCGGGGCGGTGCCGCGCGCGGACGTCGCCGCGGTCCTCGCGGCCGTGCTGCACGCGCCGCTGACGGCGGGGCTGGTCCTGGAGCTCACCGAGGGCGTCGTCCCGGTGGACGCGGCGGTCGCGGCCGTCGTCGAGCCCGCCGACTGACCACCGTCGCGCGCGCCTGACGACTCCGCCGCTGCGGGGCGACACCGGCGCCTCGGGACGGCCACCGCAGGCCGTCAGCGGGCGTCGGCTGGTGTGCTCGTCGTGACGGGCTGGGTGCGGAGCGTGACGACGCCGATCAGGTACTGGTCGCCGTTCGTCGTCGCGGTCAGCGAGCTCACGTCGCCGCTGAGCACGGCGGGCGCGAAGCCCTTCGCGTCGGTGCCCAGCGAGTTCGACCACCGCCAGCCGCGCGCGGTCGAGTCGAACGCATTGTTCGCCCCGGACGCGGGCGTCGTCCCGTCCCACCGCTCGGGCACGAGCGGCCGCACGCCGTCGAGCAGCAGCCGGTCGCCGACGGCGGTCCGGTCACCCTCCCAGCCGACGACGCCGATCCGGGCGGTCGTGCGGGCCTCGGCGGCGAACTCGAACACGGGCGGCTCGGACGAGGTGCCGATCCACGCTCCGCCGTCGTACACGGTGACGGTCGCGTCGGTGCCGGGGTCGGCGTAGACGACGACGAGCGCCCAGCCCGCGTAGTAGGAGCGGTTGGGGTCGTTGCGGGTGGCGCGGACGGCGGCGTCGGCGACGGACCACCGGCCTGCGCCCTCGGCGGCGACCTGGTCGGTGACGTCGACGAACGCCTGGTAGTACTGCCGGCCGGCGTTGTCGCCGACGACCCGGACGTCCGTCGGATCCGCCTTGAGCGTCCGGTAGGCGGTGGCGGGGCCGCGGAGGCGGACGACGGCGGGGTCGCCGCTCCACGTGTCGCCGGGGCCGATGTTCGCGGACCAGTAGAGCCCGGCGAACGCGATCTCCCGGCCGGCGGGGACGTCGAGCTGGGCCGCGGACGACACCCGGACGGCGGGCCGCTCTCCGGTCGCGTCGGGCAGGTCGGGTCCTTCGTCGAGCTCGACCATGTCGAAGCTGTTGTTGTCGCGGTCGCCGTTCTGCAGCGCGGGCACGCACGTCGTGAGCGAGGTCCGGCAGGTCAGCAGGGGCGCGCCGACCTCGGTGACGGCCCAGCCGCCCTCGAACCGCCCGCGTGGGCTGAGCCCTGCGGAGGAGGTGCGGACACGGCTCGACGCGGAGACCTGCGCCGCGCCCGGAGCAGACGCCACGGCGACGACGTGACCCTCGGCGCTGCCTGACCACCGCACGTTGACCAGCGCGTCGATGGTCGCACCTGCGGGAAGCTGCCCGACGGCGCAGCGAATGTGTCGCAAGTCCACCTGCTCGCACCACTTGCTCGTCGGCCCGCCCAGGTCGGTGACCGTCAGCGCAGCCGGGAGCGTGAGCGTGGCGACAACGGTTTCGGCATCGGCCGCCGCGACCCCGCCGGCGCTGCTCACCGCGAACGACACGGTGCCGGTGGTGGCGTCCTTCGCGAGTGTCACGATCGGCTCCGCGACCGTGAGGACCGGCGCGGTCGCCGTGAGGGCCACCCGGTGCTCGGCGGCGGGGTCGGCACCGGGCGCCTCGACGCGGACGACGAGGTCCCCGAGGGCGCCCACGGACCCGGCGTCGGGGTCGACGCGGACCGCGAGCGCCACGGACTGCCCCGGCGGCAGGCCGTCGCGCGTGCAGGTGAGGTCGACGCCGTCGGTCGGTCCGCAGGACCAGCCGTCGACGGGCGCGTCGGGCCATGTGGTCCCGGCGGGGCGGGTGAGCCGCGCGACGACCCCGGCGGCGGGCACGTCCCCGGCGTTCCCGACGGTGAGCGCAGCGCCGAGACCTCGACCCCGGGCGAGGGCAGCCGTGGCAGGTCCGTCGACGCCGAGGCGCGCGGGCCGCACGACGTCGAACGGCACGGTGAGGTGCTCGGGGGCGCGCGAGCCGGTGGGCCGCAGGTCGAGACCGATGACGTGCGTCCCGACCTCGCCGGGCTCGCGCGCGGTGAGCAGCAGCGACAGGGGTGCGGCGGCGCGCGCGGCGATCCGGTCGAGGCTGCACGTCACGGTGCGTCCGGCGCCGTCGGCGCATGCCCAGGGGGCGCTGCCGGGGGCGACGGCCCAGGCCAGGCCGGTGGGGAGCTGGAGGGTCGCGGTGGCGGCGGTGGACCCGAGGGGCGAGCCGCCGACGTTCGCGAGGTCGAGGTCGAGCTGCTGGGCGCGGCCCGAGTGCAGCGTCAGCGGCGCGGGCTGGGTGCGCAGCGCGAGGCGCGCGGGGGCGGCGTGGATGCGCACCGGGATGCCGGGCGACCGGTACGTGAGGCCGGCGCCGTTGACCCGCAGGCCGACCTGCGCGTCGAGCCCGTCGAACGTCTCGTCGATGGAGACCTTGAGCGCGAGCTGGGCCACGCTCGCGGGTGCGAGCCGGGCGAGCGTGCAGCGCACGACGGGACTGCCGCCGTCGCACACCCAGCCCTGTGCGGCCATGACGGCGAACCCGCCGCCACCGAGCCCCTCGACGGCGGCGGCGGCGATCCCGTCGACGGTGACGCCGGTCGGCAGGGTCACCTCGGCGACGAGGTCGGTCGCGACCGTCCCGCCGGAGTTGCGCACGCCGAAGGCGAGCTCCTGACCGGCGAGGCCGGCGGCGAGCACGAGCCCGTCGGCAGGGACCTCGACGGAGACCGCGGGCGGCGCGGGAGCGGGCGGCGGTGCGACGGTCGGGTCGGTGCCGGGGTCGGTGGTCGGCGCGACGGTCGGGCGGGGCGCGGGGCGGGTGGTCGTCTCGTCGGCGTCGTCCGCCTCGTCGTCGGCGAGGAGGGTGCCGCGGTCGAGGTCGGGCACGGCCGACGGCGACGGCGTGGGCGTCGGGGCGGGCGCGCTCGGCGTCGGGGTGGGTGCGGTCGTCGGCGTCTCGCTCGGCGCGGGCGTGGAGATGCTGGGGGACGGGGCCGCGACCGGCTCGTCCTCGGAGCCGAGCAGCCCGTAGACGCCGACCGCGGCGATCGCGGCGACGGCCACCGCACCGGCGGCGATCGCGGCGGCGCCGAGCGGGATGGCCCCGAGGAACGCGGCGACGCCACCCGCGGCGGCCCCTGCACCGGCGGCAC
>NZ_BIMR01000148.1 GCF_004306155.1 Cellulomonas biazotea | reverse complement strand
TCCCCACGCCGACGACGGAGGACGCCATGCCGGACGAGACCGCAGCGCAGCGCTACGCCGCCCTCCCGGAGCCCGTGCGCCTGGCGGACACCACCACGTCGCAGCCGGCCACGGACGCCCCGGACCCCACGATGGGCCGGGACGCCGAGACCGAGTTCATGCTCCGGTACGTCTGAGCGGGCCAGCGATGACGCAGACGACCGCGCCCGCCGAGGTGCGCACGAGCGGGTGGGACCGGTGGGCCCGGCGGTGGGTCTCGGTCGGCGGCCTCGTGACCGTCGTCGGGATCGGCAACCTCGTCGCGGCGCTCAACTGGAACGCGATCGCGAAGGGGACGCAGGACCCCGGCGCCTTCGCCGCGTCCGACCGGTACGCGCTGTGGGGGTTCGCGTTCCTGGTCGTCGGGCAGGCGATGGTGACGCGCAGCGCGTTCACCGACGCGCGCCGGGCGCCGTCCGACCTCGACGCACCGTCACCTGCGCGCGCGCCACGGTCAGGGCGGTTGGACCGGGCCTGAGCGTCGGCCACCACGGCGAGGTATCTTGACGTCGAGATACTTTGTCGGACGCTGGAGGTCGTCGTGTGGGACCCGCAGCAGTACGCCCTGTTCGCCTCGCACCGCGGACGGCCGTTCGCGGACCTGCTCGCGCACGTCGGCGCCGAGCATCCCCGGCTCGTCGTCGACCTCGGGTGCGGCGACGGCCCGCTCACGCTGACCCTCGCGGACCGCTGGCCGGGGGCCCGCGTCGTCGGCCTGGACTCCTCCCCGCAGATGCTCGCCGCGGCGCGCGCGCTCGACACCGACGGCCGCGTCGAGTGGGTGCAGGTCGCCGCCGAGGACTGGGATCCCGCCGACCTCGGGCAGCCCGTCGACGTCCTCGTCACCAACGCCGCCCTCCAGTGGGTCCCCGGGCACCTCGACCTGCTCCCTCGCTGGGTCGACGCCCTCGCCGACGGCGGCTGGTTCGCGATGCAGGTCCCGTCGAACTTCGACGCCCCGTCCCACCGCCTCATGCGCGAGGCCGCCGCCCGGCACACGCGCGCCGACGACCTGCGGCCCGTGCTCGACCGGGCCCGGGCCGTCGCCGACCCCGTCGACTACCTCGGCGCGCTCGCCGCCCTCGGGCTCGACGCTGACGTCTGGCAGACGACCTACGAGCACGTCCTCGACCCCGCGGGGGTGCAGGCGTCTCCCGTCCTGGAGTGGGTGCGCGGCACCGGGCTGCGGCCCGCGCTCGACGTCCTCACCGACGACGCCGAGCGCGACGCGTTCCTCGCCGACTACACCGCGGCCCTCGACGCCGCCTACCCGCGACAGCCGTGGGGCGTGGTGCTCGGCTTCACGCGCACGTTCGCCGTGGGGCACCGTCGCGTCGACGGCTGACGCGTCGGCGGGCGCGGCCGATCCGCTCGCCGCGCCCACCGCCGCGTCAGCGGCCGACCATCCCCATCCCCGCGTCGTTGTAGCGGTTGCCCGCGACGCCGACGCGGGACGCGAGGGCGTCGAGGTCGGCGACGTCGTCGGCGGACAGGGCCAGGGCCGTCGCGTCGGCGTTCTCCCGGACACGCTCGATGCGCCGGGTGCCGGGGATCGGCACGACCCACGGCTGCTGCGCGAGGAGCCACGCGAGCGCGACCTGGCCCGGCGTGCCGCCACGGGCGTCCGCGAGCGCCCGCACGTGCGCGACGAGCGCCTCGTTCGCGGTCCGGTTCTCGGCGGTGAAACGCGGGACGCGCTGCCGGATGTCGTCGGGGGCGAACGTCGTCGTCGCGTCGACCGTGCCGGTGAGGAAGCCCTTGCCGAGCGGGCTGAACGGCACGAACCCGATGCCGAGCTCGGCGAGCGTGGGCAGCACCTCCGGCTCGGGGTCGCGGGTCCACAGGGAGTACTCGCTCTGCACGGCGGTCACCGGGTGCACGGCGTGCGCGCGGCGGATCGTGGCGGCACCGGCCTCGGACAGGCCGAGGTGGCGGACCTTGCCCTCCGCGACGAGCTCGCCGACCGTTCCGGCGACGTCCTCGATCGGCACGTCCGGGTCGACGCGGTGCTGGTAGAAGAGGTCGATGACGTCGGTGCGCAGGCGCCGCAAGGACGCCTCGGCGACGCGGCGGATCTGCTCGGGGCGGCTGTCGAGGCCGGCCATCGCGCCGTCCTCGATGTGCCAGCCGAACTTCGTGGCGACGACGACCTGGTCGCGGACGGGCGCGAGCGCCTCGCCGACGAGCTCCTCGTTGACGTACGGGCCGTACACCTCGGCGGTGTCGACGAACGTGACGCCCAGGTCGACGGCGCCGCGCAGGACGCCGATCATCGCGTCGCGGTCACCGGGGTTGGGGCCGTAGCTCATGGACATGCCCATGGCGCCGAGCCCGACGGCCGACACCTCCAGGCCCTGGCCGAGGGTGCGCGTGTGCATGGTGGTCCTCCCGGTTGGTGCGGTCGTGGCGACGGGTGCTGGATCGACGCTACGTCCGGACCGCCACCGGTGAGAGGCCCTGTCGGTACCCCTCTGCCGCCGATCGCGGCCGCCCGTGGCACGGTCGGCGTGAGGTGTACCCGCGGTACCTGTCACGGCAGGGACTCCCGGCGGCGACGACGTGGTGGTCCGATGGAGGTCGACGGCCGTCGCGGCCGGGCGCGCACCGCCCGCACCGAACCGAACCGAGGAGCAGCATGGAGATCGTCACACTCCCGCCCACCGCCCAGGGACCCGCCACGTGGTTCACGGGCGACGTCTGGTTCGACGTCCTCGCCGGACCGCCCGCCCCGTCGCGGCTGCGCGTCAACCGGGTGCGGTTCGCGCCGGGCGCCCGGACGTTCTGGCACCGGCACGCCGCCGGGCAGTCGCTGCACGTCACGCAGGGCGTCGCCCGCGTCGGGACGCGCGACGGTCGCGTCGTCGAGCTGCGGCCCGGTCAGACGGTGTGGTGCCCGCCCGACGAGTGGCACTGGCACGGCGCGCGACCCGACGCGTTCATGGAGCACCTGGCGATGTGGGAGACGACCGACGCGCGCGACGGCTCGGAGACGACGTGGGCCGAGGCCGTCACGACGGACCAGTACGAGGCGACCCCCGAGGAGGCGGACCGATGAGCGGGTGGACGCCGGACGAGCTGCGGCGCGTGGACCGGAGCGACGAGCTGCACGTCGCGTCCGACCGGCCCGACGGGACGCGTCGCCCGGGCGTGACGATCTGGGTCGTCCGGCTCGACGACGACGTCTACGTGCGCTCGGCGTACGGGCCGGGCAACGGGTGGTTCCGGCGCGCGCAGGCCGCGGGGACGGGGCACGTGAGCGTCGGCGGCGTCGAGAAGGACGTCGCGTTCGTGACGCCCGACGCGGCCGCCGCCGACCTGCACGCGCGTCTCGACGCCGCGTACCACGCGAAGTACGACCGGTTCGGGCCGCAGATCGTCGGGACCGTCGTCGGGCCCGCGGTGGTCGACGTGACGCTGCGCCTCGACGCGCGGGGCTGACAGACCGCGGACGTCACGAGGCCGACCGGGTCAGGCGCGCCGCTCGTGCCGGACGGGCTTGAGGCGCGCCGGGGCGTCGTCCGCGGGCACCCACGTGCACGTGAACGTCCCGGCGTACCCGAACAGGAACCCGAAGCGGTCGTTGACCACCTCGAGGTCGATCCGGAAGACGTCCGCGGCCTCGTCGTACCGCTCGTGCAGCCGCGCGCGCCCGCTGAGGGCCAGCGGGAACGGGAACCCGACAGGCCCCTCGTAGAACCGCTGCGCGCCCGACGTCAGCAGCAGCCCGCCCGCGCCGTCGGTGCGCAGGTCCAGGTCGACCGCCAGGTGCTGGTGCGTGCCGAGGTAGTCGACCACCCGGCCCTCGTGGGCGACCATCGTCGCGTCGAACCGGCGGCTGCGGCCCCGCACGTCGAACTCGCGCACGAACGTCACGGTCTCCCGCCCGAGCGGGTCGCGGTACGGGTAGTTCTCGATCGTGAACGGCACGTCCGTGCCGCCGTCCGGGACGAGCACGTTGCGGACCCGCCCGAGCTGCAGGAACGGCGCGGTCCACCACGGGCCGGTCCGGATCCGGGTCATGACGCCCGTGCCGACGCACGCCTGCCCGCTGTCCAGGCCCACCCCGAAGCGACGCTGCAGCATGGGGTGCAGGTCGGCGAACGCCTCGCCCATCGCCTGCTCGAAGATCGAGGTCATCGGGTCCTCTCCGGTGCGGGCAGGTCGGCGAGCGTCGCCGGGGCGTCACGCAGGTGGTCGTCGCGACGACGGCCGTGCACGGGCGCCCGGCGGCAGCGGGCGGCACGGGGACGCTCGGGCCGCCAGAACCACAGGACGCTGCGCAGCGGCCAGCGCTCCGGCTCCTCGTCGCGCTCCGCCCAGATGCGCAGGCGGTCGAAGCTCCACGCGGTCGCCCAGCCGAGCAGCGGGCGGGCGGCACGGTCGAGGACCGGACCCCAGCCGGGCACGTAGTCGTAGCCCGTGACGAACCGGGTGCCGTCGCCGTCCGGCACGTACCGCCAGTAGCCGCGCCCCGAGCGGATCGGCGACAGGCGGTCGGTCGTCGCGAAGCGCAGCGCCGACGTCCGGGTGCCGTCGGGCCGGACCTGCTCGCCGATGCTCACGCCGTCGCCCGCGACCGTCCGCAGCGGGACGCGGCGCGTGTACGTGAAGCGGGTCGCGCCCGTGCCCGTGGGCGTCGTCGGCACGATGCGCGTGAACCGCACGTCCCAGCGGACGTGCTGGTCGGGGTCCTGGGTCAGGGCCCACACGCGCTCGACGGGCGCGGCGACCCGCGTCTCGACGTAGATCCCCCGGGCGGCCACGCGCCGCACGCTAGCCGACCGACCGCTCCGACCGGGCGTGCGTGCCGTCGGCAGCTACACCAGCACGACCCCGTCACGGGCGACGACCCGGCCCCGGGACACGACCAGGCGGCGCGGCGGAACCCGGACGAGCGCGTCGGGCACGTTCTCGGCGTCGACCAGCACGAGGTCCCCGGGGGCGCCGGGCACCAGGTCGTGGACGTCGCGGCCCACGAACGGGGCGGCCCACGACGTCGCGAGGCGCACCGCGTCCGTCAGGTCGTCGTCGGTGCGCAGCCCGTGCAGCCGCGCGAACCCGAGCGCGATCCGCAGCACGTCGCCGTCGCCGAACGGCGACCACAGGTCGCGGATGCCGTCCGTGCCCAGACCGACGGGGATGCCGCGCTTCCGCATCCCGCGCCACGGCAGCGGCGCGGTGCCGACCGGCGCGACCGTCGCCCAGCCGATCCCGGCGTCGCGGAGGTCGTCGAGCAGGTCCGCCTGGCGGCCCGCGGGCAGCTCGCCCAGCGCGAAGCCGTGCGACACCGTGACCCTGCCCTGCAGCCCCGCGCGGCGCGTGCGCTCCACGATGAGCTCGACCTGGAACGCGCCGAGGTCGCCCCGGTCGTGCAGGTGCAGGTCGACGCCGACGTCGCGACGCTCCGCGATCTCGAACAGGCCGTCGAGCTGCGCGACGGGGTCGCGGTCGATCGACGCCGGGTCGAGGCCGCCGATGTGCGTCGCGCCCGCGGCGGCCGCCTCGTCGAGCAGGCGCAGCACCCCGGGGCGGCGGACGACGCCGTCCTGCGGGAACGCGACGACGGTGACGTCGACCGCGTCGCCGAGCGCAGCGGCGGCCGTCCGGACGTTCTCGATGCCGCGCAGCCCGACGCCGAGGTCGACGTCGACGTGGGTGCGGGTGACGGTCGTGCCGTGCCGGACGAACTCGCGCAGGACGGCCGTCGTGGGCTCGACGCCGGGGATGCCGTGGCGGTCGCGCTCGGCGCGCTCGTGCGCGATGCGGCCCTGCGTCGTGGCCTCGCCGCCGTAGGAGACCCACGGCTGCCCCCACCACGACTTGTCGACGTGGGCGTGCGCGTTGACGAGACCCGGCAGCGCGAGGAGCCCGCCGCCGTCGACGTGCTCGACGCCGGCCGCGGCGCTGACGTGGGTTCCGGGGTCGGCACCCGCGACGTTGTGAGCCGAGGCGCTGCCGGCGGGGACGACCGCCGAGACGACACCGTCCGTGACGACGACGTCGGCGGGCTCGGCTCCCCAGGGGCGGACGTTGCTGACGACGAGGGTGCGCATGCCTCACGGTAACCCGATTTTGGTATACCAAAATGCGCCGCCCCGGGACGGGCAGTCGAATGGCACCCGATGACGGGCGGTCAGTCCCCGGCGGCACCGTCAACGGCCGGCTCGACGACGGCCTCACCGGCCGCGCCGTGCGCCTCGCGGTGCGCCGTCGCCGCCGCCCGGCCCGCGGACAGGTGCTCCGCGACCAGCCGCTCCACGCGCGCGACGTCCCCGTCGGCGACCGCGTCGTACAGCGCGGCGTGCTGGTCCGCGACCGCCGTGACGTCGTCGTGCTGCACGAGCAGCCACCGCATCCGGCTGCGCAGCGTCCCCTCGACCTCCTCGAGCACCGCGTTGCCCGCGAGCGCCGTCACGACCTCGTGGAACTCCGCCGCCGCGCGGCGCGCCCGCACGACGTCGCCCGACCTGGCGGCCGACCGCTCGTCCTCCAGGACCGCGCGCAGCCGTGCGAGACCCGCGGGCGTCCGTCGTCGGGCGGCGAGCCGGAACGCGAGGGCCTCCAGCGCGGCGCGGAGCTCGTGCAGGTCGTCGACGTCGGCGTCGGTGAACGTCCGGACGACGGCCCACGAACGGGGTCGGGCTGTGACGAGCCCCTCGGCGACGAGCGTCCGCAGGGCGTCGCGGACCGGGACGCGGCTCACGCCGAGGTCGTCGGCGAGGTCCCGCTCGACGAGCCGGTCGCCGGGCCGTCGCACGCCGTCGACGATCTCGTCGCGCAGCCGCCGCACGATCCGCGCGGACTCCGCCTCGAACACCCCGCCGCTCATCCCCACCCCTCTCGCCCAGCCGCCGCCCAACCTACGTCCCGCCGCTCCCCCGCCCGCCACCACCTCGCCGAGGTCGTGACTTCGTGCCGAGGTCGTGACTTCGTGCCGAGGTCGTGAGCTAGAGGTCACGAACTCGACCGGAAGTGACGACCTCGACGGGGAGTGACGACCTCGGCGCGCGGGGCGGGGTCAGGACGAGGGACGCGGGGGGTGGGTGACATGCCCGCGCTCACGTTGCACTCAGTGCAATCGTGCACTTAGTGTCGTCAGGTGACCGAGGACTCCCCGACGACCGGACGCCGCGCCGCGCTGCGCGAGCGGCACCATAGGGCGATCCTCGACGCCGCGGCAGCGCTCATGCAGGAGACCGGCGGCACCGACTTCACGGTCGACGAGCTCGCGCACCGCGCCGACGTCGCCCGCCGGACGGTCTTCAACCACTTCGAGTCGCTCGACGACATCGTCACGACGGTGTGCGGCGAGATCCTCGGCGCCGTCTTCGACAGCATGGAGTCGCACGCCACGCCGCCCGTCACGGGCGGCACGATGTTCGACGAGCTCGCGCACGCCCTCACGGCCACCGACCTGGTGACGCCCATGGCGTACCTGACGCGCGTGCTCGGCGGCGACGCGGCCGACGCGCTCTCCCCTCGCCGCGCCGCGATGGTCGGCCGTGCGTTCACCGAGGTCAGCGCCCGGATGTCGGGTGAGCTGCTGCGCCGCCACCCCGACGCCGACCCGCTCGACGTCCAGCTGCTCGTGGGCTCGCTCATGAGCGGCGCCCTCGCCCTGCACTCGCACTGGTACGCCGCGACGGGCGCCGCCGACGACGAGCACTCGCGTCAGGTCTGGGCCGCGCTCGTCGACCGTCTGCTCGCCGCCGCCCGCACCGGCTACGGCGCCACCCCGCCCAGCGACGGGACCCCCGCCCGCTGAACCCGTCGCACGGCACGCCCGCGCGACCACCGACCCACCGTGCACCGCACCGACCGACGTCCGTCCCCGACCTGAGAGACCACCATGGCTGAACTCCTCTACCGCCTGGGCCGCACCGCGGCCCGCCGCGCGCGTGCCGTCGTCGCCGCGTGGTTCGCGGTCCTCGTCGCCGTCGGCGTCGCGTTCGCCGTCTTCGGCGGCACGCTCGCCAGCAGCTTCTCCATCCCGGACACCCCGACGGGCGAGGTCACGGACCTGCTCGCGTCCGAGCTACCGTCGGCGGCGGGCGGCACGGGCACGATCGTGTTCTCGACGACCGACGGGTCGGCGTTCACCGCGGACCAGCAGGCCGCGATCTCGGAGCAGATCGCCGCGGCGTCCGACGTCGAGGGCGTCGAGGGCGTCATCGACCCGTTCGCGTCGCAGGCGCAGCTCGACGGGCAGCGCCAGCAGGTCGAGGACGGCCGCGCGCAGGTCGAGGCGGCCCGCACGCGGCTCGACGACGGGCAGGCGCAGCTCGACGCGGGTGCCGCACAGCTCGAGCAGGGCGCGGCACAGCTCGACGCGGCGCAGGCGCAGCTCGACGCAGCCCGCCAGCAGGCGGAGGCGGCGGGCGCCGGCGCCGCGGCGAACGCGCAGCTCGCGGC
>NZ_BIMR01000147.1 GCF_004306155.1 Cellulomonas biazotea | reverse complement strand
CCCGTGGCCGGCCGTCGGGGACGACCGGCCGGCCACGGGCCCGCAGGTGCTCAGCGGGTCGGGACGTTCGCCACACCGTCGGGCAGCAGGCGGCGGCCGAGGACCTTCTGGCTGTAGCCCGTGCGGTCCAGGTACGGCGTGAGCCCGCCCAGGTGGAAGCCCCAGCCGGCGCCGAGGATCATGCACAGGTCGATCTGCTGCGGCGTCGAGACGACGCCCTCGTCGAGCATGTGCCCGACCTCGACGGTCAGCGCCGTGAGGACCGAGTCGAGGACTCCCGCCTCGTCGAGCGGCTCGGTCGCGACGTCGACCTCGCGGCCCGCGTCGAAGACCGCCTGGATCGCGGGGTCGACCGGCTTCGGCAGGCCCTTCGCGGGTGCGTCGAGCACGACGCGCGTGCCGTCCGCGACGAGCTTCTCGAGCCCGGGGGAGCGCGGGAACCGGTCGCCGAGCTCCTCGCGCAGCGACGTCAGGACATGTAGCCCGACCGCCGGGCCGACGAGGTCGAACAGCTCGAACGGCGGCATCGGCAGGCCGAGCGGCCGCAGCGCGCGGTCCGCGACCTCGACGGACGTGCCGTGCTCGACCGCGTCGACGATCACGCCGAGCAGCAGCACGAGCAGCCGGTTGACCACGAAGCCCGGACGGTCCGCGACGAGCACGGCCGTCTTGCGCAGCTTCGCGGCGACCGCGAACCCGGTCGCGAGCGCCTCGGCCGACGTCTGCTGCGCCTGCACGACCTCGACGAGCGGCATGGCCGCGACGGGGTTGAAGAAGTGCAGCCCGACGACCCGCTCCGGGTGGCGCAGGTCGGCGGCCATGGCGGACACCGACAGCGCCGAGGTGTTGGTCGCGAGCACCGCGGTCGGGGAGATGACGTCCTCGAGCTCGGCGAAGACACGCTTCTTGAGGTCGAGGATCTCGGTGACCGCCTCGATGACGAGGTCGCACGACGCGAGGTCGCCGAGGTCGGTGGTGCCCGTGACCGAGCCCAGGAGACGCGCCCCCGCGGACTCGCTCATCCGGCCGGTCGACGTGAGCCGCTCGACCGTGGAGCGCACGGCCGCCAGGCCCTTGCCCACGCGCTCGTCGTCGAGGTCCCGCATGACGACCGGCACGCCGAGGCGCTGCGCGAACAGCAGCGCGATCTGCGCCGCCATGAGCCCCGCGCCGACGATGCCGACGCGCGTGACCGGCTGCGCGAGCGACGGGTCGGGTGCACCGACGGGCTTCTTGCCGCCCGAGACGAGCCCGAACGCGTAGACGCTCGCGCGCATCTCGTCGCTCATGATGAGGTCGGCGAGCGCCTCGTCCTCGGCGACGAACGCGTCGTCCCGCGACGCGGTGCGGGCGGCGGCGACCAGGTCGAGCGCGCGGTACGGCGCGGGCCGCGAGCCGTGCACGACCGCGTCGAGACGCTGCCGCGCGGCCGCGACGACGCCGTCCCACACGGGCTGCGGGTCGAGCGGGCGCCGCTCGACGACGACCTCGCCGGACAGGACACGCGCTGCCCACCGGATCGACTCCTCGAGGAAGTCGGCCGGGTCGAGCACGACGTCCATGAGGCCGATGCCGGCCGCCTCGGCCGCGGCGAACGGCTTGTTCGCCGCGGGGCGCGTGAGGATGACGTCGAGCGCCTTCTCGACGCCGACGAGCCGCGGCACGACGTAGGCGCCGCCCCAGCCCGGCACGAGGCCCAGGCCCGTCTCCGGCAGCGCGAGGGCGCGCACGTCGGACGCGACCGTGCGGTAGTCGCAGTTGAGCGCGAGCTCGAGCCCGCCGCCGAGCGCGACGCCGTTGACGAACGCGAACGTCGGCACGCCCATGTCGTGCAGCAGCACGTACGCCGCGTGGCCGCCGCGCCCGAGCTCGAGCGCGGTGTCCCGGTCGGCGACCGTCGTGACCTGCGTGAGGTCGGCGCCGGCCGCGAGGAAGTACGGCTTGCCGGTGACGGCGACCGCCTGCACCGCGCCGGAGCGGACCCGCTCCCGGACGGTGGTCAGCGCGGCCGTGAGCTCGGCGATGCCCAGCGGACCGAACGTCGTCGGCTTGGTGTGGTCCAGGCCGTTGTCGACCGTGACCAGGGCGAGCGTCCCGGCACCGCCCGGCAGGGCGACGTCGCGGACCAGCGCGTGCGTGACCCGCTCGGGACGGGTCTGCGGGGCGTCGGTCGTCGTGCTCACAGCTGGCTCCCGTTCGTCGGCTCGTACTCGGGGTGGTGCGGGTTCTCCCAGATCACGGTGCCGCCCTGGCCCAGGCCGACGCACATGGTCGTCAGGCCGTAGCGGACCTCGGGGCGCTCCTCGAACTGGCGGGCGAGCTGCGTCATGAGGCGCACGCCCGACGACGCGAGGGGGTGCCCGACGGCGATCGCGCCGCCGTAGGGGTTGACGCGCGGGTCGTCGTCGGCGATGCCGAACGCGTCGAGGAAGGCGAGGACCTGCACCGCGAAGGCCTCGTTGATCTCGAACAGACCGATGTCGTCGATCGTCAGGCCCGAGCGCTCGAGGGCCTTGCGGGTGGCCGGCACGGGGCCGACGCCCATGATCTCCGGCTCGACGCCCGCGTAGGCGAAGGAGACGAGACGCATGCGCGTCGGCAGGCCGAGCTCGGCAGCGACGTCCTCGGCGGCGAGCACGCACGACGCGGCGCCGTCGGTCAGCGGGGCGGCGGTGCCGGCGGTGACGCGGCCACCGGGCCGGAACGGCGTCGGGAGGCCGGCGATCTGCTCGACGGTCGTCCCCGGGCGGGGCGGCTCGTCGGCGGTGGCCAGGCCCCAGCCGCGCTCGGGGTCGCGCAGGGCCACCGGCACGAGGTCGGGCTCGATCTGCCCCGCGGCGAGCGCGGCGGCGTACCGGGCCTGGCTCGCGACGCCGTACGCGTCGGCCCGCTCACGGGTCAGGGCGGGGAAGCGGTCGTGCAGGTTCTCCGCGGTGACGCCCATGTTGAGCGCGTCGGGAGCGACGAGCCGCTCGCTGAGGAACCGCGGGTTCGGGTCGGCGTCGAAGCCCATGGGGTGGTGCCCCATGTGCTCGACCCCACCGGCGACCGCGACGTCCTGCGCGCCGAACCCGATGGTCGCGGCGACGTTGGTCACGGCGGTCATGGCGCCCGCGCACATGCGGTCGACGGCGTAGCCGGGCACGGTGCGGGGGAGGCCGGCGAGGACGCCGACCGTGCGCCCCAGGGTGAGGCCCTGGTCGCCCTGCTGGGTGGTCGCCGCGATGGCGACCTCGTCGATGCGCTCGGGCGGGAGCCCGGGGTGGCGGCGTAGCAGCTCGCGGACGGTCTTGACGACGAGGTCGTCGGCGCGCGTGTGCGCGTAGAGGCCGTCCTTGCGGGCGCGGCCGAAGGGGGTGCGGACCCCGTCGACGAAGACGACGCGACGGGGGGCGGGCGGTCGGGCGGATGCGGTCGGCATCGGGCCTCCAGGCGTGGACGACGGTGTCCGGTGTCGGTGTGGGGCGCACACGCGTGCGCCCGCTCCGGCCGACGCTACCGGGACCTTGGTCCTACGTCAGCCGAAGTTACCGAAGAGTAACAGTCGGCCCGACGGGCCTCTCAGCCGCGCGCGAGGCCCGCGAACGCGCCCGCGAGACGCTCCGCGAGCAGCTCGACCTGCCACGGCCGGGCACCGCCCGCGACCAGGAAGTCCTCGATCGCCGCGGCGTCCAGGGAGGACGGCGGCGTCCAGCACAGCCGCCGCAGCAGGTCGGGCTGCAGCAGGTTCTCCGCGGGCACGTGGTGCGTCGTGGACAGCTCCGTCACGACGTCCCGCGCGGCCGTCAGGCGCGCCGCGGCCGCGGGGTCCTTGTCGGCCCACGCCCGCGGGGGCGGCGGTGCGTCGCTCTTCGGGCCGCGCACCGACGGCAGCTCCGCGTCGGGCACCGCGAGACCACGGTCGATCGCCTGCTGCCACAGCGTCGCCCGGCGGCGCGTGCCCTTGCCGGAGAACGCCGGCAGGGCCGTGAGCTGCGGGACCGAGCGCGGGAGCGCCTGCGCCGCCGCGACGATCGCCGCGTCCGGGAGCACGCGACCCGGGGAGATGTCCCGCTGACGGGCGTTCTGGTCCCGCGTGAGCCACAGCTCGCGCACGACGGCCAGGCGCCGGGCGTCGCGGATCTGGTGCAGGCCGGACACCCGTCGCCACGGGTCGACGCGTGGCGGCGGGACGGGGGCGTTGCGGACGGCCTCGAACTCCTGGGCCGCCCACTCCGCCTTGCCGGCGACCGCGAGCCGCTCGGCGAGCACCTCGCGCAGCTCGACGAGGACCTCGACGTCGAGCGCCGCGTAGCGCAGCCACTCCGGCGGCAGCGGGCGCGTCGACCAGTCGACCGCCGAGTGCTCCTTCGCCAGGCCCAGGCCCAGGGCGTCCGCGACGACCGCGGCGAGACCGACGCGCTCCATGCCGAGCAGCCGCGCCCCGAGCTCGGTGTCGAAGACGCGCGACGGCCGCATGCCCTGCTCGACGAGCCCGGGCAGGTCCTGCGAGGCCGCGTGCAGGACCCACTCGACACCGACCAGCGCATCCGACAGCGCCGAGAGGTCAGGAAGCGCGATCGGGTCGATGAGGGCCGTGCCCGCCCCTTCGCGGCGGAGCTGCACCAGGTAGGTCCGCTGCCCGTACCGGTAGCCCGACGCCCGCTCGGCGTCGACCGCGACGGGGCCGGTGCCCGCACCGAAGGCGGCCACGACCTGCGCGAGCGCCTCGGGGGTGTCGACGACCGGCGGGACGCCGTCCGCGGGCTCGGTCAGCGGGACGACCTGCTCGGCGGCCTCCTGCTCGGCGTCGACGCCACCGACGACGTCGACGGGCTCGGTCGGGGCCACGGCGTCCGGCGGGGTGGGGTCGACGTCGCTCCCTGTGTTGCGGGAGTCGCCGGCCACCTCGGAGTGCATGAGGTCAACCGTAAGCGACGGTGCAGTCCCGCCCGCGCAGGCGGGCCGTGGTGCGCGGCGCGTCACCCGGGCGGCGCCGGGGGCGTCGCGGTCCGCGTCAGTCGAGGACGCCGCCGCGGATCGAGATCGCGACGAGCTCCGCGCGGTCGCCCGTGCCGAGCTTGCGGGAGATCCGGGCGAGGTGGCTCTTGACCGTCAGGGCCGACAGCCCGAGGTCCTCGCCGATGAGGCGGTTGCTGCGGCCGTCCGCGACCAGGCGCAGGACGGAGATCTCACGAGCCGTGAGGTCGGGCAGCGCCGGCGGGGCCGGGGCGGGTGCCGGACGGCGGGGCACGGTCGTGGCGGTGAGGCCCGCGACGGCACCCCGCAGCCCACCCTGCAGCAGCACGGACAGCTCCGGGCGGCTCGCCCGGCGCGTGAGGACCACGACGCGCGGCGCGCCACGGCGGCGCAGGTTCTGCACCAGCGCGACGCCGTCGCCGTCGGCGATCTCGGAGACGACGACGCACATCTGCTGGACGGGCGCCGCGGGGCGGCGCGTCGCCGGCACGGACGTCCGTACGGCGACCCGGCGGAGCGGGGCCACGTCACGACGCAGGGGCTCGATGGTCACGTGCCTCTCATCGGCAGCGGACCGGGGGTACTTGAGCCCTCAGGCGGGGCGGAGTGCGGTCGGTCGGCGTCGCGCGAGGGCCGGACGGGGGACGGCCGCGGTCCGCCGGGGCCGGGGCCGGTGCGGGTGGCCGGTGCTGCGGCTCAGCGCCGCGGGCCGAGGGGCACGACGCCCTCCGGCAGGGGCGGCAGGCCGGCCGCGGTGCACAGCAGGGTCGCCCACGCCCGCAGGTGCGGACCCAGGTCCTCGCCCGCCGACGTCCAGGACGCGCGGATCTCGAGCTCGGTCTGCTCCGAGCGCCGCTCGAGCGCCCCGAAGCTCTGCGACAGCACCCGGGTCACGGTGCCGCCGGCCGCGTGCGGCTCGAGCCCGGCGGACTCCAGGGCGTCGGTGAACCACGTCCAGGCGACCTCGGCGAGCAGCGGGTCGGTACCGACCTCAGCCTCGAGCGTCGAGCGGACCAGGGTCACGAGGCGGAAGGTGCCCTCCCACGCCTCCTGGCCCTCGGGGTCGTAGAGCACGACGAACCGGCCGGAGGCGAGCTCGGCGGCCGCGACCGACCGCCGCGCGCTGCGGACCTCGGCGGTCAGGGCGGCGGAGAACGGCGCGATCCGGGCCGGGCCCGGCACCTCGTCGAGCACGACCTCAGGCCGGACCGTCACGTTGCGCAACGAACGGAGCGCGCGGACGAACTCGGCCGGGACGTCCTCAGGGCCTGCGGGGGTCACGCTCCGGAGCGTACGGGCGGGGCCGCCGTCTTAGCGTCCGGCACGCCGCTCCCGGGTGTCGGCTACGCCGCTAGGCTGACCGCGCACCCCCACCCGGTCGTCGCCGCACCCGTCCTGCGCCTCGCGCACGGGTCGCGCGCGCGAGGTCGGGCCGTCGACGACAAGGAGCACCTCACGCATGGCCGCGAACAGCTCGGCAACCGGAACCGCGGAGATCGGCGTCACCGGACTCGCGGTCATGGGCCGCAACCTGGCCCGGAACTTCGCCCGCAACGGGTTCACCGTCGCGATCCACAACCGGTCGTTCGCCAAGACGCAGTCGCTCGTCGACGACCACGGCGACGAGGGCACGTTCGTCGCCTCGGAGTCGGTGGAGGACTTCGTCGCCTCGCTCGCGCGCCCGCGCAAGATCGTCGTCATGGTCAAGGCCGGTGCCGCGACCGACGCGGTCATCGACGAGCTCGTGCCGCACCTCGACGAGGGCGACATCGTCGTGGACGCGGGCAACGCGCACTTCCCGGACACGATCCGCCGGGAGAAGGCGCTGCGCGCGAAGGGCCTGCACTTCGTCGGCTCGGGGGTGTCGGGCGGTGAAGAGGGTGCACTGCTCGGCCCGTCGATCATGCCCGGCGGCACCGCGGAGTCGTACCAGTGGCTCGGTCCGATCCTGGAGAAGATCTCCGCGAAGGTCGACGGCGTGCCGTGCTGCACGTATGTCGGTCCCGACGGTGCGGGGCACTTCGTGAAGATGGTGCACAACGGCATCGAGTACGCGGACATGCAGCTGATCGCCGAGGCGTATGACCTGCTCAAGCAGGGGCTGGGTGCCTCCGCCGCGGAGATCGGGCAGATCTTCGCCGACTGGAACACCGGTGACCTGGAGTCGTTCCTGATCGAGATCACCGCCGACGTGCTGCAGCATGTCGACGCGGCGAGCGGGTCGGCGTTCGTCGACATCGTGCTGGACCGGGCCGAGCAGAAGGGCACCGGTCGCTGGACCGTGCAGAACGGTCTGGACCTGGGCGTGCCGATCACCGGGATCGCCGAGGCGACGTTCGCCCGTGCCCTGTCCGGGTCGGTCCCGCAGCGCACGGCCGCGCTGGGCACGCTGCCCGCGCACACCACCGACTGGCAGGTCGAGGACCGTGCGGCGTTCATCGAGGACGTGCGCCTGGCCCTGTACGCCTCGAAGGTCGTGGCCTACTCGCAGGGCTTCGACCAGATCGCCGCGGCGTCCGCGGAGTTCGGGTGGGACATCGACCGGGGTGCGATGGCCCGGATCTGGCGTGGTGGGTGCATCATCCGCGCCCGGTTCCTCAACCGCATCACCGAGGCGTACGAGCGCAACGTGGACCTGCCGCTGCTGCTCGCCGACGAGTACTTCACCGGCGCCGTCGGCAACGGCGTGCCGGCGTGGCGTCGGGTCGTGGCCGGTGCCGCCCTGCACGGCGTGCCGACCCCCGCGTTCTCCTCCTCGCTCGCGTACTACGACGGGGTCCGTGCTGAGCGGCTGCCCGCCGCCCTGATCCAGGCGCAGCGTGACTTCTTCGGCGCGCACACCTACCGCCGCACCGATCGGGACGGCACGTTCCACACCACCTGGTCCGGCGACCGCACCGAGCAGGACGCGTGAGCGAGCCCACCACCGCCCCCGTCGCCCCGGGCACGTCCCGGGCCGGCGGGGGCGGGCCGCTCCAGCCCGTCATCCTCGGCGCCGACATCGGCGTCTACGCCCTCGCGCGCTCGTTCCACGAGGCGTACGGCGTCCGCTCGGTCGTCGTCGCGGGCGCCGCGCTCGGGCCCGTCGCCCACTCCCGGATCGTCGACCACGAGATCGTCGCCGACGGGCACGACCCCCGCCAGCTCGTCGACCGGCTTCTCGAGGTCGCCCGCCGCCTGCCGGACCGTCGCCTGCTGCTCATGGCGAACTCCGACTGGCTCGTGCGCGTCGTCGTCCAGCACCGCGCCGAGCTCGAGCCGTTCTACGTCGTGCCGTTCCTCACGGCCGAGCTGCTCGACCAGATCTCCGACAAGGCGAGCTTCGCGGAGATCTGCGACCGGCTCGACATCTCCGTGCCGCGCACGATCGTCCAGGACTTCACCGCCGCCGCCGAGCCCGGCTGGGCACCCGCACCCGTCGACCTGGACTACCCGCTCATCGCCAAGGCGGCGAGCAGCGCGGACTACCAGGACGTCGAGTTCGAGGGCAAGAAGAAGGTCTTCGAGATCGCGACGCCCGACGAGCTCACGTGGCTCTGGTCGGCGCTGCGGTCCGCGGGCTTCCGCGGGCGGTTCGTCGTCCAGGAGCTCGTGCCCGGCGACGACACGCAGATGCGGTCCATCACCGCCTACGTCGACACGCGCGGCGAGATCACCCTGCTCTGCTCGGCGCACGTGCTGCTCGAGGAGCACACGCCGTCCGGGCTCGGCAACCCCGCCGCGATGATCACGTACCGCGACGACGCCATGCTCGACCAGGCGCGCCGGTTCCTGTCGGCGACCGGCTACCGCGGGTTCGCCAACTTCGACGTCAAGGTCGACCCGCGCACCGGGCTCTTCCGGTTCTTCGAGGTCAACCCGCGCATCGGGCGCAACAACTACTACGTGACCGCGGCCGGGTCGAACCCCATGCGGTTCGTCGTCGCCGACCACGTCGAGGGCGCGGCCGTCGAGCCCGTCGTCGTCGACCGGGAGATCCTCTACTCGATCGTGCCGTTCCGCCTGCTGCTGCGGTACGTGCGTGACCCGCAGCTCGCGGCCCGCGTGCGGCGGCTCGTGCGGGCCCGTGCGACCGCGCACCCGCTCGCGTACGGCAAGGACCTCTCGCCGCGGCGTCGCGCCTACGTGTGGGCCGCGAAGCTCAACCAGGTGCGCAAGTTCCGCCGGTACTACCCGGAGGTCACGTCGACGGGGTTCTGACCCTGCCGCCGGGGACGTCCCCGGAACGACGACGGGC
>NZ_BIMR01000146.1 GCF_004306155.1 Cellulomonas biazotea | reverse complement strand
CAACGCGACGATCGAGGCCGCGCGCGCCGGGGAGGCCGGCAAGGGCTTCGCGGTCGTCGCCGGCGAGGTCAAGGAGCTCGCGTCCGAGACGGCCAAGGCCACCGAGGACATCGCCCGCCGGGTCGAGGCCATCCAGGCCGACACCACGGGCGCCGTCGCCGCCATCGGCGAGATCTCCTCGATCATCGAGTCGATCAACGACTACCAGCTCACCATCGCGTCCGCGATCGAGGAGCAGACCGCCACGACCAACGAGATGGCGCGCGGGGTCACCGACGCCGCGACGGGGTCCGGCGAGATCGCGACGAACATCACCGGCGTCGCGACGTCCGCCGCGACGAGCTCCGACGTGCTCACGCAGATGGGCGGGTCCGTCGAGGAGCTCGCCCGGATGTCGGCCGACCTGCGCGCCCGCGTCGCCGCCTTCACCTACTGACCGGCAGGCGCGGCCGGCCTCCGCAGCCCGGACGCGCACCGACGCCCGCGGCTCCCCGTCGAGGACGGGGGCCGCGGG
>NZ_BIMR01000145.1 GCF_004306155.1 Cellulomonas biazotea | reverse complement strand
GAGCCGGGCGGCACCGTGGCCGCACCCGCCGCGACCGTCGTCCCCGCGACCGCCCGGGCCATCGTGCGGGCCGCGGGGTCGAGCACGCGCGTGCCCGCGAGGAACGTCGGGTCGGTGCCCGCGGGGATCTCGTCGCGCGTGCCGTCGGGCAGCAGCGCGACGCCCTCCTGGTACAGCGCGATCCGCGCGTACGCAGCGGGCGGGCCGACGACCGCGGCCGCGGGCGGTGTCGGGGGGGTCGGGTGCCCGGCGGGCGGGAGCTGCGCCACCAGGACCGTGGCGACGGCGAGCGCACCGAGCACGGCGGTGACCGGGCGGGCGGTGGCGACCCGGCCGCGGCGCGCACCGGCCGTGCGCACGGGAGCGTCGCGGTGCGCGGACGTCGTCGCGGGGGCCTCCGTGGCGTCCTGCCCGGGGAGGGCACGGGGAGCCGGACGTGCGACGGGCCCGTGGTGCCGGGTCGCGCTCCGGCCGGGCGCGCGCACGGCGGCGTCGTCGACGACCTCGTCGACCACGGCACCGTGACCTCGCACACGCGCACACTAGACCCGCGTCCAACTTCCCCGGCGCGCAGGCGCGACCACGAGCGGCACCGACCCGTCCACAGGCCCCGCGGGACGGCCGTCGGGGCTCGTCCCTGGGCGAACGCGCCTTGCACTCGCAGGGGTCGAGTGCTAACCATTGGACTTAGCACTCTCGGGTAGAGAGTGACAGAAGCATCGGCCGCCCGGTGAGGGCCGTCGTGGCGCGGGACAGGACCGCGCGCGGCGTCCCGTCCGTCGCGGGCACCCAGCGGCCACCACGCAACCGAGTGAAGGATCACAGCCCCATGGCCAAGATCATTGCCTTCAACGAGGAGGCCCGGCGCGGCATCGAGCGGGGACTCAACGTCCTCGCCGACACCGTCAAGGTCACCCTCGGCCCGAAGGGCCGCAACGTCGTCCTGGACAAGAAGTGGGGCGCCCCCACGATCACCAACGACGGTGTCTCCATCGCCAAGGAGATCGACCTCGACGACCCGTTCGAGAAGATCGGCGCGGAGCTCGTCAAGGAGGTCGCCAAGAAGACCGACGACGTCGCCGGTGACGGCACGACGACGGCGACCGTCCTCGCCCAGGCGCTCGTCCGCGAGGGCCTGCGCAACGTGGCCGCGGGTGCGAACCCGATCGCGCTGAAGAAGGGCATCGAGAAGGCCGTCGAGGCCGTCACGACGCAGCTCCTCGCGCAGGCCAAGGAGGTCGAGACCAAGGAGGAGATCGCCGCCACGGCCGCCATCTCGGCCGGTGACACCGCGATCGGCGAGCTCATCGCCGAGGCCCTCGACAAGGTGGGCAAGGAGGGTGTCATCACGGTCGAGGAGTCGTCCGCGCTGGGCCTCGAGCTCGAGCTCACCGAGGGCATGCGCTTCGACAAGGGCTTCCTGTCGGCGTACTTCGTGACCGACCCCGAGCGTCAGGAGGCCGTCCTGGAGGACGCGTTCGTCCTGCTCGTCGAGTCGAAGATCTCGAACGTCAAGGACCTGCTGCCGCTGCTGGAGAAGGTCATCCAGTCCGGCAAGCCGCTGTTCATCGTCGCCGAGGACATCGAGGGCGAGGCCCTGGCCACGCTCGTCGTGAACAAGCTCAAGGGCACGTTCAAGTCCATCGCCGTCAAGGCGCCGGGCTTCGGCGACCGCCGCAAGGCGATGCTGCAGGACATGGCCATCCTCACCGGCGGCCAGGTCGTCTCCGAGACCGTCGGTCTCAAGCTCGACACGGTGGGCCTCGAGGTCCTCGGCACGGCGCGCAAGATCGTCGTGACGAAGGACGAGACCACGATCGTCGAGGGTGCGGGCGACGCCGGCCAGATCGCCGGCCGCGTCAACCAGATCCGCGCCGAGATCGAGAACTCCGACTCGGACTACGACCGCGAGAAGCTCCAGGAGCGCCTCGCGAAGCTCGCCGGCGGCGTCGCCGTCATCAAGGCGGGCGCGGCCACCGAGGTCGAGCTCAAGGAGCGCAAGCACCGCATCGAGGACGCCGTGCGCAACGCCAAGGCGGCCGTCGAGGAGGGCATCGTCGCCGGTGGTGGCGTGGCCCTCATCCAGGCCGGCGCGCTCGCGTTCGAGAAGCTCGAGCTCGAGGGCGACGAGGCCACCGGTGCCGCGATCGTCAAGCTCGCGATCGAGGCACCGCTCAAGCAGATCGCGGTCAACGCCGGTCTCGAGGGTGGCGTCGTGGCCGAGAAGGTCCGCAACCTCCCGACGGGTCACGGCCTGAACGCCGCGACCAACGTGTACGAGGACCTGCTGGCCGCGGGCGTCAACGACCCGGTCAAGGTCACGCGCTCCGCCCTGCAGAACGCCGCGTCCATCGCGGCGCTGTTCCTCACCACCGAGGCCGTCGTGGCCGACAAGCCCGAGAAGGCTCCGGCCCTCCCGGCCGGCGGTGGCGACGACTTCGGCGGCGGTTTCTGATCCCGCTGTAAGTCGCGCGGCCTGACGGCCGTACCGGCACGAACCAGCACGGCACGAGGGGCCGGTCACCTGCGGGTGGCCGGCCCCTCGTCGCGTCCCGCGCCGTCAGACCAGGCGCTGCGTGAGCGTCGAGCCGCCCGCGTCGTGCCGGACGGTCGCCAGGGCGCCGTTGACGAGCGCCAGGTGCGGCGGGACGTGCCCGCAGTCGACGTCGACCAGGACCGGGACGCCGAGGTCGCCGAGCGCGTGCCGGGCGGCGTCGTGGTGCGTCCAGCCCGGGTGCTCGGCACCGCGCGTGCGGCCCAGCAGGACGGCGGTGGCCCGCTCGAACCAGCCGGCGTACCGCAGCGCGAGCAGGCGCCGCGTCACGTCCGCGGAGTCCCCGCCCGCCGACTCCAGGTACACGACGAGGCCCTCGGGCGCGTGCGCGTCGGCGAACGCGGCGACGTCGCCGTACGGCGTGCCGGCCAGGTGGGACACGGTCTCCAGGCACCCGCCGACGAGCCGCCCCGACACCTCGACCGGGTCGTCGTCGTCGACCCGGGTCCACCCGCCCGGGGTGTCGAGCGTGAACGCGTCGACGTCAGGGTGCTGCGCGTAGTCGTCGAACCCCTGCGCGCGGTACCGCTCGGCGGCGCCCTGCGTGATCGTCGCGCCCGGCGCGGTCGTCACGACGTCGGTCCACGGCACGAGCGGGGCCGGGACGCGGTACGGGGTGTCCATGAGGTTCTGCCCGTGCAAGGTCGCGACCCCGGTGCGCAGGGTCAGCGGCAGCAGCAGCGTGGAGATGTCGGAGAAGCCGACGAACCACGTCGGGTCGGCGGCGAGGGCGTCCCAGTCCAGCAGCGGCAGTAGGTCGAGGGCGATCTCGCCGCCCCACGGCGGGACGACGGCGCGCACGTCGGGGTCGGTGAGGAACGCGGTGAGCTCGCGCGCACGGTCGGCGGGCGGGCCGCTCGCGATGCCGGTGCCGTCGACGAGCGCGCCGAGGCGGACGCCCCAGCCGTGGGAGCGGACCGCGGCGACCGCGACGTCGAGCCGCGCGCGGTGCCGCTCCTCGACGCCTGCGGACGGGGCGGGCACGGCGACGACGTCGCCGGGGACGAGCGGGCGGGGGTAGCGGACCACCCCGTGAGTGTGCCAGCCGGGGTCGTGCGCCGGGTACGGCGCACGGCGGCCGCGGGCGGGTGCGCCGGGGGCGGGGCTCGGCGATCGCGGGCGGGGTGGGCGAGTGCGCGGCGACCTGCGGGGACGTGGTCCTGCGCGGGTCGGCGGCG
>NZ_BIMR01000144.1 GCF_004306155.1 Cellulomonas biazotea | reverse complement strand
GCGCGCAGGCGGGCGCGCGGGGCGGTCGGCAGGGCGGCGGGCGCGTCGGCGGACGGGGACGCGGACGGGACGGCACGGTGGGGCATCGACACTCCGGGGCTGGGTGCGCACGGGCCACGACCCCTGCGCGGGCGGGGGTGCGCGGCGGCGCGCACGACGGGGCGGGTGCACGTCGCACCCCGGAGGGCCGCCGAGTGCCGGGCGGCGCGACCCGGCCAACGACAGGTCGGGTTCCGGAGCACAGCCTAGGCCGCGACGGGCCGCCCGCCGCAAGTGCGGACGGTCGACGGCTGCCGCGGGCCGCGCGCCGAGCGGCCGACGGGTGCGCTGGTCAGGGGCGTGCGGCGAGCGCGAGCGCCTGTGCGACCTCGGCGACGTCGGCGGCCAGCAGGCCGACCGTGACGCGCAGGTGCCCACCCGTGGCATCGTCGCGGTTGGCCGCGAACGGGGTGCCCGGTGCGGCGCGGATGCCCGCGGCCTCGAGGCGCAGCAGTGCGGTCCGCTCGTCGTGCACGGGCAGCCACAGGTTGATGCCGTCGCCGCCGTCGACGTGCACGTCGAACAGCGCGAGCGCGGTGGCGAGCGCCCGGCGGCGGGCGAAGTACACGCGGCGGGCGTGCGCGACGGCCTCGACGGCGGCGGGGTCGGTGAGCAGGTCGACGAGGACGTGCTGCAGCAGTCGGCTCGTCCAGCCGGGGCCGAGCATGCGGCGCGCGACGAGCGCGTCGAGCACGCGCGCCGGACCGCCGACGGCCGCGAGCCGCAGGTCCGGGCCGTGGGACTTGGAGTACGAGCGGACGTGCACGGTCGCGTCGGGCAGCCACGTGCCGAGGGACACGTCGCGCGCCGAGGAGATCTGGCCGCAGTGGTCGTCCTCGACGACGGTCACGGGGGAGCCGTGCCGGCGGACGACGGCCGCGAGCTCGCGTGCCCGCGTCGGGGTGAGCCCGACCCCGGTGGGGTTCTGCGCGCGCGGCTGCAGGACGACGACGGTCGCACCCGCGGCCAGTGCGGAGTCGAGCGCGTCGGGCCGCATGCCGTTGCGGTCGAGCGCGCACGGGACGCGCTGCAGGCCGAGCTGGTCGAGCAGGTCGAACAGCGGCGGGAAGCCGGGGTCCTCGACGGCGACACGGTCGCCGAACGACGCGACCTGCTCCAGCGTGCGGCTGATGGCGTCGACCGCGCCGTCGACGACGGTGAGACGTTGCGGCACGAACGGCCACGACTCGCGCAGCAGCGACTCGAGCTCGGGGACGACCGGCGTCGACAGGTACGTGCCGGCCTCGGCCGCGGGCGTGCGGGCCGCGACGCGGGCGAGCGCGGGGCCGAGCGCCGGCAGCAGGTCCGGGTCGGGGGTGCCGGTCGACAGGTCGAGCCGGGCGGGTGCGCCTTCGGCGAGGTCGCGGTAGCGCGGCGGGAGCCACGCGGCGGGTGGGGGCAGGACGTACGTGCCGGCGCGCCCGCGCGACGCGACGAGCCCGACGGTCGCGAGCGCCTGGAACGCGCCGCTCACGGTCGCGGGGCTCACGCCCAGGTCGACGGCGAGCGCGCGGACGGTCGGCAGGCGGTCGCCCGGGAGCAGGTCGCCGCCGTGCACGAGGCGGGCGACGGCGGCGGCGATGCCGCGCGGCGACCGGTCGTCGACGTGGGAGGCGAGGTCCATGGCGGTCAGCATGCCGGTGCCGCGCGGGTGCTCCGGCCCGGTCCGGACGGACGAACCGGACGGTGGCGGAGGTGTTTACACGAGGGGCCCCGTTGTTCGCGCGGCGGAAACGAGGGGTAACCCCGCAGAAATGTTCAACGCCGAGAGTCACATTCAGGCGACGGGGCCCGACCCGGGAGGCGGGAGCCGTCGCACGACGCACCACCTCCGCCCGGGCCGGGCGCCGTCCACGGCCGACCGAGGACCCGGAGGACACCCCATGACCGTCGTGCGCGTCGCATTCACCCAGGCCACCTGGACCGGGGACAAGGAGTCGATGATCGCGCTCCACGAGGCCTGGACGCGCGAGGCCGCGTCGGCCGGAGCCCAGGTCATCTGCTTCCAGGAGCTGTTCTACGGGCCGTACTTCGGCATCACGCAGGACACCGCCTACTACGACTACGCCGAGTCGGTGCCCGGCCCGACGACCGAGCGGTTCGCGGCGCTCGCCGCCGAGCTCGGCATGGTCATCGTGCTGCCGGTGTACGAGGAGGCGCAGCCCGGCGTCCTCTACAACACGGCCGCCGTGATCGACGCCGACGGCACCTACCTCGGCAAGTACCGCAAGCACCACATCCCGCACCTGCCGAAGTTCTGGGAGAAGTTCTACTTCCGGCCCGGCAACCTCGGCTACCCGGTGTTCGAGACCGCGGTCGGGAAGATCGGCGTCAACATCTGCTACGACCGGCACTTCCCCGAGGGCTGGCGGGTGCTCGCGCTGAACGGCGCCGAGATCGTGTTCAACCCGAACGCCACCGCGCCCGGCATCTCCAACAAGCTCTGGGAGATCGAGCAGCCCGCCGCCGCCGTCGCCAACGGCTACTTCGTCGTCGCGAACAACCGGGTCGGCCGCGAGGACAACGAGTACGGCGACGAGGCCGTCGCGTTCTACGGCTCGTCCTACGCGGTGGGCCCCGACGGGAACTACGTCGGCGAGGTCGGGTCGACCACCGAGAACCAGCTGCTGGTCCGGGACCTCGACCTCGACCAGATCCGCCAGGTCCGCGAGCGCTGGCAGTTCTTCCGCGACCGCCGGCCGGACGCCTACGGCCCCATCGTCGCGCCCTGACCGGCGGCGAGCCCCGGCCGACCACCCCCAGCGGAAGGACGTCCCCGTGAAGACCCTCATCACCGGCGGCACCGTCGTCAGCGCGACGGGCCGCACCCCCGCCGACGTGCTCGTCGACGGCGAGACCATCGCCGCGGTGCTCGCGCCCGGCTCCACGCTGCTCGGCTTCGACCTGGCCGGGCACGTCGACCGGGTCGTCGACGCCACCGGGAAGTACGTGATCCCCGGCGGAATCGACGCCCACACGCACATGGAGCTGCCGTTCGGCGGCACCGCGGCGTCCGACACGTTCGAGACGGGCACGCGCGCCGCGGCGTGGGGCGGCACGACGACGATCATCGACTTCGCGGTGCAGCGCACGGGGGAGCGCGTCATGGACGGGCTGGCCGCGTGGCACGAAAAGGCGGCCGGGCAGTGCGCGGTCGACTACGCGTTCCACCAGATCGTCGGCGGGGTCGACGAGGACGCGCTGCAGGCCATGGAGGGTCTCGTCGCCGAGGGCGTCACCAGCTACAAGCTGTTCATGGCGTACCCCGGCGTGTTCTACGCGGACGACGCGCAGATCCTGCGGGCCATGCAGAAGGCCGCCGACCTCGGGCTGCTCACGATGATGCACGCCGAGAACGGGCCCGCGATCGACGTCCTCGCCGCGCAGCTCGTCGCGCAGGGCAAGACCGACCCGTACTTCCACGGGATCGCCCGCGCCTGGCAGCTCGAGGAGGAGGCCACGCACCGCGCGATCATGCTGGCCGACGTCACGAACGCACCCCTGTACGTCGTGCACGTCTCCGCCAAGCAGGCCGTCCAGCAGCTCGCGTGGGCCCGCGACAACGGCAAGAACGTGTTCGGCGAGACCTGCCCGCAGTACCTCTACCTGTCGCTCGAGGAGCAGCTCGGGGCACCCGGGTTCGAGGGCGCGAAGTGGGTGTGCTCGACGCCCCTGCGGTCGCGGGCCGAGGGGCACCAGGACCACATGTGGCAGGCGCTGCGCACCAACGACCTGCAGATGGTCTCGACCGACCACTGCCCGTTCTGCATGAAGGGCCAGAAGGAGCTCGGCGTCGGCGACTTCCGGGCCATCCCCAACGGCATCGGGTCCGTCGAGCACCGTCTCGACCTCATGTACCAGGGCGTCGTGACCGGGCAGATCACGCTCGAGCGCTGGGTCGAGCTCACCTCGACGACCCCCGCGCGGATGTTCGGGCTGTACGGCCGCAAGGGCGTCATCGCGCCCGGGGCCGACGCCGACGTCGTGGTCTACGACCCCGCCGGCCACACGTCGATCGGCGTCGGGGAGGGCCGGACGCACCACATGAACATGGACCACTCCGCGTGGGAGGGGTTCGAGGTCGACGGGCACGTGGACGTCGTGCTGTCCCGCGGCGAGGTCCTCGTCGACGACGCCGGCTACCACGGCCGCCCCGGGCACGGGCAGTTCGTCAAGCGGGGCCTGTCGCAGTACCTCGTCTGACCGCCCGCCCCGCCGCCCCCCACGAGAGGAGCCACGCCGTGGACTTCGGTGTCGTCCTGCAGACCAACCCGCCCGCCTCGCGGACCGTCGACCTGGCCCGCCAGGCCGAGACGCACGGCTTCGACTACGTGTGGACGTTCGACTCGCACCTGCTGTGGCAGGAGCCGTTCGTCATCTACTCGGCGATCCTCGCCGCGACGCGCAAGGTCGTCGTCGGCCCCATGGTGACGAACCCCGCGACGCGCGACTGGACCGTCACGGCGTCCCTGTTCGCGACGCTCAACGAGATGTACGGCAACCGGACCGTGTGCGGCATCGGCCGCGGCGACTCCGCGGTCCGCACGCTCAACGGGCGGCCGTCGAACCTGGCGACGCTGCGCGAGTCGATCCACGTGATCCGCGAGCTCGCGAACGACCGTGCGGTCGAGCACAACGGCCGCACCGTGCGGTTCCCGTGGGCCAAGGGGTCCGCGCTCGACGTGTGGGTCGCCGCGTACGGGCCGCTCGCGCTCAAGCTCACCGGCGAGGTCGGCGACGGGTTCATCCTGCAGCTCGCCGACCCCGACATCGCCGCGTGGACCATCAAGGTCGTGCGCGACGCCGCCGAGGCCGCCGGGCGCGACCCCGACGCCATCCAGTTCTGCGTCGCCGCCCCCGCGTACGTCGGCGACGGCGACTCCCCGGCGGCCCGCGCGCACATGCGCGAGCAGTGCCGGTGGTTCGGCGGCATGGTCGGCAACCACGTCGCCGACATCGTCGCCCGGTACGGCGGCGACAGCAGCGTGCCGAAGGCCCTCACCGACTACATCAAGGGCCGCGAGGGCTACGACTACAACGAGCACGGCCGCGCCGGGAACTCGCACACGACGTTCGTGCCCGACGAGATCGTCGAGCGGTTCTGCCTGCTGGGCAGCCCGCGCGAGCACGTGCAGAAGCTCGAGGCGCTGCGCGACCTTGGCGTCACCCAGTTCGCCGCCTACCTCCAGCACGACAACAAGGAGGAGACGATGCGGCTGTACGGCGAGCGGGTCATCCCGGCGCTCGCCGAGCACGTGGTGGCGACCGCGTGAGCAGCGCCCCGGCCCCTGCGGGTGCGGTGCGGTCGTCCGCACGACGCGCCGCCCGGTCCGCGGGCTGGGCCGCCGCCGCCGTGGTCCTGCTCGTCGTCCTCTGGGAGGTCGTCAAGGCCGTCGTCCCCGACACCGGCTGGCACGTCGGCGAGGCGAGCGTGCTGCCCCGCACCGACGACGTCGCGATGCCCCACGTGTGGGACGTCGTCACCCGGCTCGGCCAGCCCGAGACGTCCGCGGCGGGCGCGCCCACCGTCCTCGGCGCGATGCTCCAGGCCGGCTGGTTCACGCTGCGTGTCGCCGCCGCCGGATGGGTGCTCGGCGTCGTCGGCGGGGGACTGGCCGCCGTGCTCATGGCGCGCTGGCGGGTCGCCGAGTCCGCGCTGCTGCCCTGGGTCGTGCTCAGCCAGACCGTCCCGCTCGTCGCCCTCGCGCCGCTCGTCGTCGGGTGGGGCGGGCGCATCGAGATCGGCGCGTTCGCGTGGCAGAAGTGGATGTCGGTCGCGCTCATCGCGTCCTACCTCGCGTTCTTCCCCGTCGCGGTCGGGATGCTCAAGGGCCTGCAGTCGCCGACGACCGCGCAGGTCGAGCTGTTCCGCGCCCAGGCCGCGTCCTGGGGCCGGACGCTGGTGTCGCTGCGGCTGCCCGCGTCCGTGCCCTACCTGCTGCCCGCCCTGCGGCTCGCCGCGGCCACGGCCGTCGTCGGCGCGATCGTCGCCGAGGTGTCCACCGGCACCCGCGGCGGTGTCGGGCGGCTCGTCATCGCCTACGCCCAGGCCGCGAGCGGCGACCCCGCCAAGCCGTGGGCCGCGATCCTCGCCGCCGCCGTCCTCGGCCTCGTCGCCGCCGGACTCGTCACCCTGCTCGGGCTCGGCCTGGGCCGCTACCGCCACGCGGAGGTCTCATGAGCGACGCACGCACCGCCCTCGACGAGCAGGACGCGCCCGCACCGGTCGCTGTCCCCGCGAGCACCGTGACCGCCGTGCCCGACGGGCCTGCGGGTCCCGCGACCGCGGTCGACGTCCGCGGGGTCTCCAAGGTCTTCACGACCAAGGCCGGCACCGTCACCGCGCTCGACGACGTCCACCTGCGCATCGCCGCGGGTGAGTTCGTCTCCCTCATCGGGCCGTCGGGCTGCGGCAAGTCGACGCTGCTGCGGCTCGTCGCCGACCTCGACGAGCCGTCGTCGGGCGAGATCGAGGTCTTCGGCCGCTCGCCGCGGGTCGCCCGCGAGGCGCAGGACTACGGCATCGCGTTCCAGCAGGCCGGGCTCCTGCCGTGGCGGACCGTCGCCGCGAACGTCGAGCTGCCCCTCGAGCTGCACGGCGTCGGGCGGCGCGAGCGGGCCGCCCGGGCCGCGGACCTGCTCGCCCTGGTCGGGCTCACCGATTTCGCGCGGCACTTCCCGCACCAGCTGTCGGGCGGCATGCAGCAGCGCGTCGCCATCGCCCGGTCGCTCGCCGAGCGCCCGAGCCTGCTGCTCATGGACGAGCCGTTCGGCGCGCTCGACGAGATGACGCGCGAGCGCATGCAGACCGAGCTCGTGCGCCTGTGCGCCGAGACGGGAGCGGCCGTCGTGTTCGTCACGCACTCCATCCCCGAGGCCGTGTTCCTGTCGCAACGGGTCGTCGTCATGTCGCCGCGGCCCGGGCGCATCACGCAGGTCGTGCCCGTCGACCTGGCGCGGACTGCCGAGCGGACCGACGACCTGCGCGAGGACGCGGCGTTCTTCGCCGCCGTCACCGCCGTCCGCGAGGCGCTGCACGGCGGCACGCCCGCCACGGCGCGCGGGGTGGACGTCCGGTGAGCGCCACGTCCGGCACTGCCGGCGCTGCGGGCACGGCCGTCACCGCGGGGACCGCGCCGCGGCGTCGTGCGAGCCTCGCCCGGCTCGGGCGCCTGCTCGCGCCCGTCCTGCTCGGCGTCGCGGTCCTGGTCGCGTGGCAGGCCCTCGTCGTCGGCGCGGACCTGCCGCCGTACCTGCTGCCCAGCCCGACGGCGATCGCCGAGCAGCTTCGCGAGGTCGTGCCCCTCGTCTGGTCGGCCGCGCTCGCGACGGGCGCGAACGTGCTCGTCGGGCTGCTCGTCGGGGCCGCGACCGCGGTGCTCGCGGCCGTCGTCGCGGCCCGCAGCCGGATGGTCGACGGCCTGCTGTCACCGACGGCCGCCGCGGTGTCGGTCATGCCCATCGTCGCGCTCGCGCCCGCGCTCAACACGCTGTTCGGCACGACGTCGACCACGCCCCGGCGGCTCGTCGTCGCGGTCGTCGTGTTCGCGCCCGTGTTCGTCACCACGCTGCGCGGGCTGCGCCAGGTCCAGCCCGTGCACCGCGACCTCATGCGCGCCTACGCCGCCACGGGCGCCCAGACGACCCGGACCGTGACGATCCCCGGCGCGCTGCCCTACCTGTTCACCGGGCTGCGGATCGCGTCGTCGACGGGCGTCATCGCGGCCGTCGTCGCCGAGTACTTCGGCGGTCTGCAGAACGGGCTCGGCTCGCGGATCACGTCCGCCGCCGCCAACAGCGCCTACGCGCGGGCGTGGGCGTTCGTGCTCGGCGCGATCGTCCTCGGCCTCGTCTTCTACCTCGCGACGGCCGCTGTCGAGCGCGTCGTCGCGCGCCGCCACGGGACGGTCCCCGACGTGACGTGACCCGGCCCCCCACCCGTCCCGCCTGCCGACGACGCCAGGTGCGGCCGACCGCGACCCGCCCCCGCGATCGCGACCGCAGGGTCCGCGCCCCTCGCGCGGCACCCGGCGCAGTACCCCCGGCAGTGCTGACCCCAGGAGGAACCGAGATGAGACTCACCAGGCGTTCCGCGTGGACCGCGACCGTCGTCGGCGTCGCCACCGCGCTCGCGCTGTCCGCGTGCAGCAGCGGCAGCGGTGGGCAGGAGGGCGACGAGCCCGAGGCCAGCGCCTCGGCCGGCGCCCTCACGCCCGTCAAGCTCCAGCTCCAGTGGTTCACGCAGGCCCAGTTCGCCGGCTACTTCGCGGCCGTCGACCAGGGCTACTACGAGGACGAGGGGCTCGACGTCGAGATCGTCGAGGGCGGCGTCGACATCGTGCCGCAGTCCGTCCTCGCCGACGGGTCCGTCGACTACGCGATCGCGTGGGTGCCCAAGGCGCTGGCGTCGCGCGAGCAGGGCGCCGGGATCACCGACGTCGCGCAGATCTTCCAGCGCTCGGGCACGCTCCAGGTGTCGTTCAAGGACAAGGGCATCACGTCCGCCGCGGACCTCGCCGGCAAGAAGGTCGGCAACTGGGGCTTCGGGAACGAGTTCGAGCTGTTCGCCGGCATGTCGAAGGCGGGCCTCGACCCCGCGACCGACGTCACGCTCGTGCAGCAGCAGTTCGACATGAACGCCCTGCTGTCGGGCGAGATCGACGCCGCCCAGGCGATGACGTACAACGAGTACGCGCAGGTCCTGGAGGCCGAGAACCCCGAGACCGGCGAGCTGTACACGCCGCAGGACTTCAACGTCGTCGACTGGAACGACGAGGGCACCGCGATGCTCCAGGACGCGATCTGGGCGAACACCGAGCGCCTCGCGGACGACGAGGAGTACGCCGAGACGACCGTGAAGTTCCTCAAGGCCAGCCTCAAGGGCTGGATCTACGTGCGGGACAACCCGGAGGCGGCGCGTGACGTCGTCGTGGCGGCGGGCTCGCAGCTCGGCGCGAGCCACCAGCTGTGGCAGGTCAACGAGGTCAACCGGCTGATCTGGCCGTCGGCCGGCGGGATCGGCATCATCGACGAGCGCCTGTGGTCGCAGACCGTCGACGTGGCCCTCAACACCCGCAACGACCAGGGCGCGACCGTCATCACGGCCGAGCCGAGCGACGACGCGTACACCAACGAGTACGTCGAGGAGGCGCTCGCGCAGCTCCGCGAGGAGGGCGTCGACGTCGACGGCGCCGACTTCGCCCCGCTGGAGGTCACGCTGGAGCCGGGCGGCGCCTGACCGGGACCGGTGCGGGCGGCGGCCAGAGGGGGCGCGCCGCCCGCGCCGTCCACGGGGTCCCTGGCACTGCGACCGGAGCCCCGACCAGCGACGACGAACGGCCCGAACGAGGGGGAGACGTGACCGACCCGACCAGCACCACCACCCACCCGGACGACGACGCCGCACGCCGGCTCGACCGTGCGCACGTGTTCCACTCCTGGTCCGCGCAGGGCGGGCTCGACCCGCTCGTCCTCGCGGGCGGCAGCGGCGTGCACGTGTGGGACCACGCCGGGCGCCGGTACCTCGACTTCTCCAGCCAGCTCGTCAACACGAACGTCGGGCACCAGCACCCGCGCGTCGTCGCGGCCATCCAGGAGCAGGCCGGGCGGCTCGCGACGGTCGCGCCGTCCACCGCGGCCCTGGTCCGCGGCGAGGCCGCCGAGCGGGTCCTCGCGCACGCCCCGGCGGGCTTCAGCAAGGTGTTCTTCACCAACGGCGGCGCCGACGCCAACGAGAACGCGATCCGGATGGCGCGCCTGCACACCGGCCGCGACAAGGTCGTCTCGCACTACCGCTCGTACCACGGCAACACCGGCGCGGCCGTCGTCGCGACGGGCGACTGGCGGCGCGTGCCCAACGAGTACGCGCGCGGCCACGTGCACGTCTTCGGCCCCTACGCGTACCGCTCCGAGTTCTGGTCGACGAGCCCCGAGCAGGAGGCCGAGCGCGCCCTGCACCACCTCGAGCGGGTCGTGCAGTCCGAGGGGCCCGCGTCGGTCGCGGCCATCCTGCTCGAGACGATCCCGGGCACCGCGGGCGTCCTCGTCCCACCGCCCGGGTACCTGCGCGGCGTCCGGGAGATCGCCGACCGGTACGGGATCCTGCTCATCCTCGACGAGGTCATGGCGGGCTTCGGGCGCACCGGACACTGGCTCGCGCTCGACGCGCACGACGTCGTCCCGGACCTCGTGACCTTCGCGAAGGGCGTGAACTCCGGGTACGTGCCCGCGGGCGGCGTGATGATGAGCGAGACCGTCGCCCGCACGTTCGACGTCCGCGTGTTCCCGGGCGGCCTCACCTACTCCGGGCACCCGCTGGCGATGGCCGCGATCGTCGCGACCCTCGACGCGATGGCCGACGAGGGCGTCGTCGAGAACGCCGCCGCGGTCGGTCGCGACGTCCTCGGACCCGGGCTCGCCGCGCTCGCCGCCCGGAACCCGCTCGTCGGCGACGTGCGCGGCCTCGGCGTCTTCTGGGCCGTCGAGCTCGTCCGCGACCGGGCGACGCGCGAGCCCGTCGACGCCGCCACCATGGGCCGCATCAAGGCAGGTGCGCTCGCGCGCGGGCTGCTGCCCTTCACCGCCGACAACCGGGTGCACGTCGTGCCGCCCTGCGTCGTCACGCCCGCCGAGGCCGCGACCGGTCTCGAGATCCTCGGCGACGTGCTCGACGCCGTCGCCGCCGACGTGCTGTGATGCGCGACGGCCACCCGCACCACCAGGGAGAACCCATGAGCACCACGCCCGCCCGTCCTCGCCGCGCCGTCGTCACCGGCGCCTCGTCGGGCATCGGCGCCGCCACCGTCCGCCGCCTGCGCGCCGAGGGCTGGGACGTCGTCGCGACCGCGCGCCGAGCCGACCGCCTCGACGCGCTCGCCGCCGAGACGGGGGCCGAGACGTTCGTCGCCGACGTCACCTCCGACGACGACGTGGCCCGGCTCGCCGCGCACGTCGCCGCGACCGGCGGCGTCGACGCGCTCGTCAACAACGCCGGTGGGGCCCTCGGCCTCGACCCCGTCGAGACCGCCGACCTCGAGCAGTGGCGCGGGATGTACGACCTCAACGTGCTCGGCACGCTGCGCGTCACCAAGGCGTTCCTGCCGCTGCTGCGCGAGCGCGGCGAGGGTGACGTCGTGGTCGTCACCTCGACCGCCGCGCACGGCGCCTACGAGGGCGGGGCCGGGTACACGGGCGCCAAGCACGCCGAGCGGATGCTCGCCACGACGCTGCGCTGGGAGATCGTCGGCGAGCCGATCCGAGTCGTCGAGATCGCGCCCGGAGCCGTCGCGACCGAGGAGTTCTCGCTGGTCCGGTTCGACGGCGACGCCGAGCGGGCCGCCGCGGTCTACGAGGGGTACCTGCCGCTCGTCGCGGACGACATCGCCGACGCCATCACGTGGGCGCTGACCCGCCCGCCGCACGTCAACGTCGACCTCCTGGTCGTCCGGCCGCGCGCCCAGGCGCACAACACGAAGACGGCCCGCACGGGCGTCTGACGCAGGGCGGGGCCAGAGCCCGCGCGCCGTCGCGCCGGGTCGCCGAGCGAAGCCGAGTTCGCCGCTCGCGGTCGAGGTCGCCGGTCACAGCCAGCGAACTCGACGGCGACCAGCGACCTCGCCGCCGGCTGCCGGATGCCGCCGCCGTCGGCCGTGACTCCCTCCCCGGGGGTCGCGGGTGTCTCGGCATGCAGGACCGCTCCGCTGCCCCGGGCGACCGTCGGGGCGCGTTCGTAGGGTGGACGGGTGCCCCCCGCTCCACCGGTCGCGCCCACCACCGTCGCCCGACCGGCCTCCACCGTCCGCGTCCTGTCCCGCCTGCTCACCTGGGCGCGCCCCGCCGTCCCGCGCGTCGTGCTCGGCGGCTGCACCGCGCTCGGCGCGAGCCTGCTGGCGCTCGCGATGCCGCAGGTCCTGCGCGTCCTCATCAACGGGCCGCTGCTCACCGACGGCTCGCGGCGCGGGGTCGTCCTCGGCGCTCTCGTCGTCCTGGTGGTGGGCGTCGTCGAGGCCGTCCTCGTGTGGTGCCGGCGGGCGCTCATCCTCACGCCCGGCACGGGCGTCGAGCGGGAGATGCGCACGTCCCTGTTCCGCCACCTGCTCGACCTGCCTGTCGCGTTCCACGACCGCTGGTCCGGCGGGCAGCTGCTGTCGCGCGCCATGTCCGACCTCGGCACGATCCGCCGCTGGATGGTGTTCGGCCTCGTCATGCTCGTCGTCAGCGCCACGACGGTCGTCGTCGGCACGGGCCTCATGCTCGCGACCGCCTGGCAGCTCGGGCTGGTGTACCTGGTCGGCGCGGTGCCGATGGTGTGGCTGAGCTTCCGGTTCCGCACCGGCTACAAGGACGTCGCGCGCCGCGCCCGTGACCAGGCCGGGGACCTCGCGACGACCGTCGAGGAGTCCGTGCACGGCATTCGGGTGCTCAAGGCGTTCGGCCGCGGCGACGACGCGCTCGACGACTTCGTCCGGCAGGCCGACGAGCTGCGCGAGACGGAGATCGACAAGGCCCGGACGCTGTCCCGCGTGTCGTTCGCGCTCGGCGCGCTGCCGGAGGCGGTGCTCGCGGTCGCGCTCGCGGTCGGCGTGACGCTCGCGGCGCGCGGCGAGCTGTCCGTCGGCGCGCTCGTCGCCTTCTTCGCGACCGCGGCGGTCGTCAACGGTCCGGTCGAGCGGCTCGGGATGCTGCTGGCGATGACGCTCGACGCGCGCGCCGCGACCGACCGGTACCTGCAGGTCATGGACACGGTCTCGACGGTGAGCGACCCGCCTGTGCCGCGGCCGCTGCCGCCGCCCGGACCGCGCGGCGCGCGGCTGGAGCTCGACGGCGTGCGGTTCGGCCACCCCGGCCGGGGCGCTGCCGCGGTCGGGGCCACGGACGGTCCCGACGTCCTCGCGGGCGTCGACCTCGTCGTCGAGCCGGGCGAGACCGTCGCGCTCGTCGGCCTCACGGGCAGCGGCAAGACGACCCTGCTGCAGCTCGTCCCGCGCCTCTACGACGTCACCGCCGGTGCGGTCCGGGTCGACGGCGTGGACGTGCGGGACCTCACGCGCGCCGACCTGCGCCGCGCCGTGGCGATCGCGTTCGAGGACCCGATCCTGTTCTCGGCGAGCGTCCGCGAGAACGTGCTGCTCGGCGTCGACGGGGACACCGACGGCGACGCGGCCGACGACCTGCTGGCGCAGGCGCTGGACGTCGCGCAGGCGGGGTTCGTGCACGACCTGCCGCAGGGCGTCGACACCGTCATCGGGGAGGAGGGGCTGAGCTTGTCCGGCGGGCAGCGGCAGCGTGTCGCGCTGGCCAGGGCGATCGCCGTGCGGCCCCGCGTGCTGCTGCTCGACGACCCGCTGTCCGCGCTCGACGTGACGACCGAGGCGGCGGTGACCGCGCGCCTGCGTCGCGTCCTGACGGGCACGACGACCCTCGTCGTCGCGCACCGCCCGTCGACCGTCGCGCTCGCGGACCGGGTCGCGGTGCTCGAGGACGGCCGCATCACCGGGGTCGGCACGCACTCGGACCTGCTCGCGCACCACCCGCACTACCGGTTCGTCCTCACCGCGATGCAGGTCGAGGACCACCGGCTCGACGACGCCCTGCACGGGACGAAGGTGCCCCGGTGAGCGCGGGTCCGCACGGCGCGCCGGCGGTCGGGGCCTCGCGCGACCCCGACGTGCCGCCGGGCACCGGCGTGTCCTCGCGGGACGTCCGGCGCCGGTCGTTCGCGCTGCTGCGCTCGCTGCTGCGGCCCGTCGCGCGGCCCGCGTGGGCGACCGTCGCGCTCGTCGTCGGCTCGCAGGTCGCGGCCGTGTCCGGCCCGGCGCTCGTCGCGTACGGCATCGACCACGCCCTGCCCGCGCTCGCCGACGGCGACCCGGGGCCGCTCGCGGTGGTCGCGGGGACCTACCTCGTCGTCGCGGTGCTGGGCGGCGCGCTCGTCGCCGCGACCGTCCGGGCGTCCGCCCGCGTGGCCCAGGCGATCCTGCTCGACCTGCGCCGGCGCGTGTTCCGGCACACGCAGCGCCTCAGCCTCGAGTTCCACGAGCGGTACACGTCGGGCCGGATCATCAGCCGGCAGACGTCCGACGTCGACGCGCTGCGCGAGCTGCTCGACGGTGGCGTCACGACGCTCGCGTCGGGCGTCCTCGCGATGGTGCTCACGGCCGCCTCGCTCGCGGTGCTCGACTGGCGCAGCGGGCTCGTCCTGCTCGTCGCGGTCGTCCCCGGCGTCGTCCTCACGCGCTGGTTCCAGCGGCGCTCGCAGGCGCAGTACCGCCTCAACCGGACGGCGGCCGCGCGCGTCATCGTGCGGTTCGTCGAGACGATGACCGGCATCCGCGCGGTGCAGGCGTTCCGCCGCGAGCCGCGCGTCCAGGCCGCGTACGACGCGCTCGCGGAGGAGTACCGGGAGACCAACGCGGGCTCGATCCGGATCAACGGCGTGCTCGACTCGGGCCTCGTGCTCATCGGCAACGTCACGGTCGCGGCGGTGCTGCTGGTCGGCGGCCTGCGCGCGCTCGACGGCGACCTCGCGGTCGGCGTGCTCGCGGCGGCGGTGCTGTACGCGCGCCGGTTCTTCAACCCGCTCGCGCAGATCGGCATGTTCTACAACTCGTTCCAGTCGGCGACCGCGGCGCTGGAGAAAGTCGCCGCACTGCTCGCCGAGGAGCCGACCGTCCCGGACCCGGTCCGTCCCGTGCGGCTGCCCGACGCGCGCGCCGACGTGCGGTTCGACGGGGTCGAGTTCGGGTACGGCGACGGTCCGACGGTCCTGCACCGGCTCGACCTGCACGTCCCCGCGGGGCAGTCCGTCGCGCTCGTGGGTGCGACCGGGGCGGGCAAGTCGACCGTCGCGAAGCTGCTCGCACGCTTCTACGACGTGCGGGCGGGGCGGGTGACGATCGACGGGGTCGACGTGCGCGACGTCGACCCGGTCGACCTGCGCCGCGCGGTCGTCATGGTCACGCAGGAGGCGTACCTGTTCTCCGGTTCGGTCGCCGCGAACATCGCGCTGGGCCGACCCGGTGCGACCCGCGGCGAGGTCGAGGCGGCCGCGCGCGCCGTGGGCGTGCACGACCTCGTCCTGTCGCTGCCCGACGGCTACGACACCGAGGTCGACAAGCGCGGCGTGCGCCTGTCGGCGGGCCAGCGCCAGCTCGTGTCGTTCGCGCGCGCGTTCCTCGCCGACCCCGCGCTGCTCATCCTCGACGAGGCGACGAGCTCGCTCGACGTCCCCGGCGAGGTCCAGGTGCAGGAGGGCCTGCGCACGCTGCTCGCGGACCGCACGGCCGTCGTCATCGCGCACCGCCTGTCGACCGTCATGGGCGCGGACCGCGTCCTCGTCGTCGACGCGGGGCGGGTCGTCGAGGACGGCTCCCCGGCCGACCTCGTGGCCGCGGGCGGCCGGTTCGCCGCGCTGCACGCCGACTGGCAGCGCTCGCTCGACCGGGCCTGACGCGTACGCGAGCGGACCTCACCCGGGACCTGTGGCAGCGCCGCCGCGGCGACCGCCACCTACCCTGACGGCATGGCGATCACCGAGACGGCCCCCGGCCAGGAGGTCCCCGCGGACCGCGAGATCCTCGACTGGGAGACGTTCGGCGTCGCCGCGCGCGAGATCGCGCAGGCCGTCGTCGACTCCGGCTTCACCCCCGACCTGGTCGTCGCGGTCGCCCGCGGCGGGCTGCCGCCGGGCGGCGCGGTCGCGTACGCGCTCGGCACCAAGTCCGTCGGCACGCTCAACGTCGAGTTCTACACCGGGGTCGACGAGCGGCTCGACGAGCCGCAGCTGCTCCCGCCCCTGCTCGACACCGCGGCGCTGCACGGCCTGCACGCGCTGGTCGTCGACGACGTCGCGGACACCGGCGAGACGCTCGCGCTCGTCCAGAAGCTCGTCGCGGCGCACTGCGCCGAGGCGCGCACGGCCGTCCTCTACGCCAAGCCGCGCTCGGTCGTCGACCCGGACTACGTCTGGAAGCGCACCGACCGGTGGATCACGTTCCCGTGGTCGGCGCAGCCGCCGGTCGAGCGGACGCCCGAGGCCTGACGCCGCCACTCGTCCCGCCGTCGCCCGGCCGCGGGCGTGCGACAACGGGAGGCAGGGCGCGACCTCAGCCGCCCCCGAGCCCTTCCTCCCGCGCCCGCACGATCGCCGCGGACCGGTCGGGAAGCGCGAGCTTCGTGAGCACGTTCGCCACGTGGTTGCGGACCGTCTTCGGGCTGAGCGACAGCCGCCGGGAGATCACCGCGTTGTCGTGCCCGGCGGCGACGAGGTCGAGGACCTCGCGCTCCCGGTCGGTGAGCTGCGGGAACGGCACGCGGGTCGCGGTGCGACCCCCCAGCACGTACGCCATGGCCCGCTGGGCGACCGCGGGGGACAGGATCATCTCGCCCGCGGCGACGGCACGGACCGCGCGCTCGACGGCGTCGGGCGGGGCGGACTTCACCAGGTAGCCCCGTGCGCCCGCCCGGACCGACGCGACGACCGCGTCGTCGTCCTCGTGCATCGTCACGACGAGCACCGCGGTCCCCGGGCGCTCGCGCACGACGTCGCGCGTCAGGTCGATGCCCGAGCCGTCGCCGAGGTCGAGGTCCATGAGGACGACGTCGACCTCGACCGGCCCGCTGAGCAGGTCGCGCGCCTGCGCCGCCGACGCGGCCTGGCCGGTGACGCGGATGCCGGGCAGCGAGTCGAGCAGGGCGGCCATGCCGATCCGGAACACCGGGTGGTCGTCGACGAGCACGACGTGGACGGTCATGCGGCGTCCTCGTCGAGACGCCCGCCGACGGGCCCGCCGTGCGGTGCGTCGAGCACGGGGACGAGCGGGAGGACCGCGCGCACGCGCGTGCCCGCCGGCTCGCGGCCGAGGATCCCGACGCGCCCGCCGAGCTCCGACGCCCGCTCGCGCATGGACCGGGTCCCCACACCGGGCGTCCGGTCCGCGGCGAGCCCGACGCCCTCGTCGTCGCACACCACGACGAGCACCGGGCCGTCCGGGCCGTCCTCGACGGCCGCCGAGACGGTGCAGCGGTCGGTGCCGCTGTGCCGGGACGCGTTGGTCACGGCCTCGCTGAGGATCCCGTACGCCGCGGCCGCGACCCGGGCGTCGAGACCGTCGAGCGTGCCGTCGTCCGCGACGTCGAGCGTCACGGCGAAGCCGCTCGCGGAGGTCCGCCGCACGAGGTCGTCGAGCGCCGCGTGCAGGCCCTGCTCGTCGAGCACGGGGGGCAGCAGGCTGCGGGACAGCAGCCGCACGTCCTCGACCCGCTGCGTGACCTCCGCCTGCAGGGCGTCGAGCACCGCGGCCGCGGCGGCGGGGTCGCGCTCCAGGGTGTTGCGCGCGCCCTGCAGCCCCAGCCGCAGGCCCGTGAGCCAGGGCCCGATGCCGTCGTGCAGCTCGCGCCGGATGAGGGTGCGCTCGGCGAGCCGGGCGCGGGTCGCGGCGTCGCGCGCGCGGACGAGGTCGGCGGTGCCCTGCGCGAGGGCGACCCCGGCGGCGACGACGGGCGCGAGGTGGTCGAGCGCGTCCGACGACCGTGCGTCGAGGCGCTCGCCGGGGCGTGCGGTGAGCGCGAGCGTGCCGACCGTCCGGCCGCCGTGCTCCAGGTCGCGCTCGACGGGCGCGGACGTCGGGACGCCCCACGTGGCGGTCGTCGCGGGCGCCGTCCCGCGGACCTCCACGGACTCCAGCCGCAGCGCCTCGCCGAGCGCGCCCGCGAGCCCGCGCAGCAGGTCGTCGGCGTCGGCCGCGGCCGACAGCTGCCGCCCGACGCGCAGCGCGGCCC
>NZ_BIMR01000143.1 GCF_004306155.1 Cellulomonas biazotea | reverse complement strand
CCGCCGCCCGCGCCGCGGCCCTCGCGCCGCCGGCCGCTCAGCCCTCCACGCCGCAGGCCAACCAGCCCGCCGCACCGCCCGCCGCCGGGGGGACCGGCGGGACGAACGGCGGCTCGACCGGGTCGACCGGGTCCACCGGCTCGACCGGTGGCAGCACCGGCGGGACGACGGGCGGCACGACCGGGGGCTCCACGGGCGGCTCGACCGGAGGCACCACGCCTCCGCCGGTCGCCCCGGTCGCCCCGCCGGTCGTCACCGCGCCGACGACCCCGAACGGCCTCGGCACGGGCCGCTCGCGCGGCTCCGCAGCCGCGGGCGCCGCCGCCGTCGAGTGGGCGAAGACGCAGGTCGGCAAGCCCTACGTGTGGGGCGGCGCGGGGCCCGACGGCTTCGACTGCTCCGGCCTCACCATGCAGTCGTGGCGCGCCGCGGGCGTCAACCTCAACCGCACCTCGCGCGACCAGTACAAGCAGGTCCTCAAGATCAGCTACGACGAGCTGCGCCCCGGCGACCTCGTCTTCTGGTCCACCGACCCGAACAACCCCGACGCGATCCACCACGTCGCCATGTGGGCCGGCAACGGGCAGATCGTCGAGGCGCCGACCTACGACAAGCCCGTGCGCGTCGTGCCCATGCGCTGGTCGGGCACCATGCCCTTCGCCGGGCGCCCCTGACCGTCTGCCGACGGTCGACCCCGGCACGACGACGGCCCGCCACCCCTCGCTCGGAGGGACGGCGGGCCGTCGTGCGTGGTCGTCGACCGCGCGTGGCCGCGGAGCCGTCCGGCAGGACGGCCGCCGACCGGTCAGTGCTGGTGGTACCCCGTGTCGATCGCGCGCTGCCGCGACCGCTCGATCTCGGCCTCCGCCTCGGCCCGGCCGACCCAGTGCGCGCCCTCGACCGACTTGCCGGGCTCCAGGTCCTTGTAGACCTCGAAGAAGTGCTGGATCTCCAGACGGTGGAAGTCCGACACGTCGTCGATGTCCTGGCGCCACGCGGCGCGCTGGTCGCCCGTCGGGACGCACAGCACCTTGTCGTCGCCGCCCGCCTCGTCGCGCATCCGGAACATGCCCAGCGCGCGGCAGCGGATCAGGCAGCCGGGGAACGTCGGCTCCTCGAGCAGCACGAGCGCGTCCAGCGGGTCGCCGTCCTCGCCGAGGGTGCCCTCGATGAACCCGTAGTCGTCGGGGTACCGGGTCGAGGTGAAGAGCATCCGGTCGAGCCGGATGCGGCCCGTCGCGTGATCCACCTCGTACTTGTTGCGCTGCCCCTTGGGGATCTCGATCGTGACGTCGAACTCCACAGCACTCCTCCGCACCACGTCCGCGCCCGGGTGACGGGGTCGGCGGACCCGGCGACATTCAGTCGTCGTGACGGCGCGCCGGGTGTGTCGGGGGCGCCCTTGTCTCGGACAGTAGTCTGACGCACCGGTGCGTGGGCGTCCCGTCCCGGTCCCGGCAGGAACAAGGTGATCATGGCCACAGCGGTCCGCGTCGTCGGCACGGCGGCGCTCGTCGTCGTCCTCGCGGGCGGTGCCTACGCGACGGCCGACGCCTACGACGTCGCCCCCGGCCTGGTCACGCTCGCGCCGACGCCCGCCCCGCCGTCGCCCTTCCCGACGGCCCCCGGCGCGGTCGACCCCGGGCCGGCCGTCGCCGCCCTCGGCGAGCTCGACGCGCAGGCCCCCGTGCCCGGTGCGGCCGCCGTGCAAGCGCTTGTCGACGGTCTCGTCGTCGACCCGCGGATGGGCGCGAGCGTCGGCGTCGTCGTCGCCGACCAGCTCACCGGCGAGGTCCTCGCGTCCCACCTGCCCGACCAGGGCCGCACCCCCGCGTCGACCGCCAAGCTCGTCACGGCCGTCGCCGCGCTCGACACGCTCGGCCCCGACGTCACGCTGCCGACGACCGTCGTCCAGAGCGGCGACCAGATCGTGCTCGTCGGCGGCGGCGACATGATGCTCGCCGCAGGCGCCGGCGACCCCGACGCGACCGTCGGCCGGGCCGGCCTCGCCGACCTCGCCGCCCAGGTCGCCCGCGAGCTCACCCTGCAGGGCCGCACGACCGTGAGCCTCGGCGTCGACGACACCCTGTTCGCCGCCCCCACGCTCAGCCCGACCTGGAACCCGTCCGACGTCACCGCCGGCTTCGTCGCACCCGTCACGGCGCTCGCCGTCGACATCGCGAAGATGCGCGAGGGCGAGTACCCGCCGCGGTACCCCGACCCGTCGATCGCCGCCGCCCGCACGTTCGCGCAGCGCCTCGCCGAGGTCGGCATCACCGTGAGCGGGTCGCCGCAGCGCACGAACGCCCCCGAGGGCGGCACGACCCTCGGCGAGGTGCGGTCCGCACCGCTCGAGGACGTCGTCCACTACTTCCTCGACACGTCCGACAACACGATCACCGAGGTCGTCTCGCGGCTCGTCGCGATCGACGCCGGGCTGCCCGCGAGCTTCGACGGCGGCGCGCAGGCCGTGCTGCACGCCGTCGCCGCGGGTGGCGTCGACACGACCGGCGCGCACCTGTCCGACGCATCGGGCCTCGGTGCCGGGTCAGTCCTCGCACCCGACCTGCTGCTCGACCTGCTGCGTCGCTCGACGGACCCCGCGCACCCCGGCCTGCGGGAGGTCGCGACCGGCATGCCGGTCGCCGGGCTCACCGGCACCCTGTCGGACCGGTTCACGTCGTCGACCGCCCGCGGCCTGGCCCGTGCGAAGACGGGCAGCCTGCCCCACGTGACGGCGCTCGCCGGCACCGTGATGTCCGCGGACCGACGCCAGCTCGTGTTCGTGGTCCTCGCCGACCAGACGCCCGACGGCGGGCAGTGGGGGCCGCGCGCCGCGATCGACGGCTTCGTCACGTCGCTGTCCGGGTGCGGCTGCGCCTGACGCCCCTGCGCCCGCCGTCTACGGTGACCTGATGGACGACAGCGCCGCCCCTGTGGACTGGCCGACCGCCGCGCGCATCGCGGGGCGCCTGGCCCGCCCCGGCCCGGCCGCGACGCGTGGCGAGGTCGAGGACCTCGTCGCCGGCCTGCGGGACGCCGCCCACCGGGCCGGCGGTCACGCCGCCGAGATCACCGGCCTGACGGCCGTCGACGGCACCCCGCCCGACCAGGTGTCGCGCGTGCTCGTCGTCGACCGCCCGCGCTGGGCGCGCGCCAACACCGAGATGTTCGCGCTCCTCGCCGCACCCCTCGCGCACCGCCGGGACGGCACGCCGCTCGTCCCGCCGCCGGGCACCCGCACCGTGGGCGCCGCGCAGGTCGGCGGGGTCCTCGCGCTGCTGTCCGGCAAGGTCCTCGGCCAGTTCGACCCCTTCACCGCCGCCCCCGGCGAGCAGGGCCGGCTCCTGCTGGTCGCCCCCAACGTGCTGCACCTCGAACGCACCATGGGCGTCGACCCCGCCGACTTCCGGCTGTGGGTCGCCCTGCACGAGCAGACGCACGCCCTGCAGTTCGCCGCCGCCCCGTGGCTCGCCGACGTCCTGCGCAGCCGGTCCGCCGAGCTGCTCGCCGACCTCGCCGCGTCCGTGCCCGGCGAGGGCGGGCGCCGCCCGACCGCCCCCGACGGGACGAGCGCCGCCGACATGCTCTCGACGCTCGTCCGCGCGGTCGTCGGCCCCGACGACGGCACCAGCGTGCTCGACGTCCTCAGCCCTCGACAGCGGGAGGTCTTCGAGCAGGTCGGCGCCGTCATGGCGCTGCTCGAGGGTCATGCCGACGTCGCGATGGACGCCGTCGGACGCCGCGTCGTGCCGTCCGTGCGGACCATCCGCCGCAAGTTCGAGGCCAAGCGTGACGAGGGCGCCGGGGCCCGCGGGTTCGAGCGCGTGCTGCGTCGCATGCTCGGGCTCGACGCGAAGCTCGCGCAGTACCGCGACGGCGCCGCGTTCGTCCGCGCCGTGCAGGGCCAGGTGGGTCGCGACGGCTTCAACGCCGTCTGGTCCGGCCCCGACGCACTCCCGAGCCCGGCCGAGATCGCGGACCCGGCGTCCTGGGTCCGCCGGGTGCACGGATGACGCACGGGGCGCCCGCCGTGGCCGCGCCCGCCGCGTGGCGGGCGTGCGGGCGGCCGGGTGCTGGGATGGCGCGGGTGTCGCCGGACCGTGTCGGGCCGACGGGTCGTTGGGCGTGCGGGCGGCGGGGTGCTGGGACGACGCAGGCGTCGCCGGGTCGTGTCGGGTCGACGGGTCGTGGGGCGTGCGGACGGCCGGGTGCTGGGACGACGCAGGCGTCGCCGGGTCGTGTCGGGTCGACGGGTCGGTGGGCGTGCGGGCGGCCGGGTGCGCTGCGTGTGACGACGCCGCGGTCGTGAGCGGTCCGGACCCGCGCGTCGCCGCGGTCCGCGGTGCCGTCACCGCGTGCGTCGAGGACCTGCCCGCCGACGCCCTGGTGCTCGTCGCGTGCTCGGGCGGGCCGGACTCGCTCGCGCTCGCGGCCGCGACGGCGTTCGTCGCCCGCCGGTCGGCTCGGCAGTCCGGTCGGCGCGGAGCGCGGGCGCTGCGCGCAGGTGCCGTCGTCGTCGACCACGGCCTGCAGCCCGGGTCGGCGGAGGTCGCCGCGCGCGCTGCCGCGACGTGCCGCGACCTCGGCCTCGACCC
>NZ_BIMR01000142.1 GCF_004306155.1 Cellulomonas biazotea | reverse complement strand
GCGTTCCCGTGGGCTCCGCGGTCGGCTGGCCCGTCGGGGTGGCGGTCGGGCGCGGGCTCGGCGCCCACGTCGGCCGCGGGGTCGGCGTGGGCGTCGGCGGTGTCGAGGCGTCCGCCACCAGCGCGTCGACCGCGTCGAGGACCAGGGCGGCCGCGTCGGCGACGTCCTGCGCGGTGGCCTCGCTGGCGGCGACCACGACCCGGCCCACGGCGAGCGCGTCGTCCAGGGTGGCGAGCGACGCCGCCGTCCACTCGGCGCGCTCCACGGCCTCGGCCTGGGCGATCGCGTCGAGGAGGTCGGACTTGTCGACCGACGACGTCAGCGTCCGCTGGAGCGTCACGAGGTCGACGCTGCCCCACGACTCGAGGGTGTCGCCCGCGTCGCCCGGGTCGTCGAACGGCGTGAGGCTCACGGTGGTGCCGACGGTGACGACGCCGTCCGCCCCGACCTGCACCGGGACCGTCGTCGTCCGGAAGCTCCGCCAGCCCCAGAAGTCGAGCGGCGCGGAGCCGTCGACGTCCGCGGTGTCGGCCCAGAGCGTCGCGGCGCTGCCGTTCCACTTGCCCTGCGCGGTGGCCTTGAGCTCGTAGGAGCCGGCCGGGACGCCGGTGATCGTCTGGCTCGCGGTGAACGTCGTCGGGGTCGTCGACCACCAGGCGAGCCACGAGTCGCCGTCGTACCCGCCCTCGGCGGGCCACGCCAGCTTCGCGTCCGCGCCCGCGACGTCGCCCGTGAGCGTCCAGCTCTCGGAGCCGGCGGCCTCCCACGCGAACGTGGAGTTGCGGACGTAGTTCGTCGTGGTGTCCACGCCGTCGACCGTCACCGTGACGGTCACGGTCACCGGTAGGCCATCGGCCGTGACGCCGGGGATCGTGTACGTGCCGCCGCCGCGGACCCAGCTCGCCGCGTCGCTCCACGTGACGGCCTGCTGGGAGGTGCCGCCGTCCCACGTGGTCACCGTGACGGTCGCGGGCAGGCCGAGCGCGTCGCCCGCCTCGACCGTGATCGGCGGCGTCGACGCGACGGGCCGGGCGTGCGCGCCGGTGCGGGCGTACTGGAAGACCCGCAGCGAGTCGAGCGGCGTGCCGTCGGGGGCGAACATCGCCTGGTTGTCCCACGACGACCCGCCGAACCACACGCCCGCGTCGTCGGGGTCGTACTCGCCCGCGAAGCTCGACGCCCAGCCGGAGCCGTGCGCCTCCCACGCGACACGGTTGGCGACCACGTCGCTCGGCGGGCCGACGGGCAGCCACGCGGGCTCCCAGTAGAAGACGCCGATGCCGGCGTCGCCGACGTCGACGACCGCCTGGACCGCGTCGCGCACGGCCGTGGCCTGCCCCTCGACGGTCGCGGGGTAGGCCGTCACCGGGGTGCCCGTGCCGGGCGCGGTGTTCGTCCAGCCGTCGAGCTCGTCGGTCGTGTACGCCCACGACGTCTCCGCGACCATGACCAGCTTGTCGTAGGTGTCGGCGATGCCCTTGAGCGTCGCCGTGAGGTTGGCCGTCGTGCCGTGCCAGAACGCGTACCAGGACGCGGCGAACACGTCGTAGGGGACGCCCGCCTGGTCGAGGAGGTCGGCGTACGTCGCCATCCGGCCGTTCTGCGGGTCGGTGAAGTGCAGCGCGACGAGCGCGTCGGGGTAGACGGCCGACACCGCGAGGCTGCCGGCGCGGTAGACGTCCATGCAGGGCGCCCACGGGTTGTCGGGCCCCCACGGCTCGCGCACGGCGTCGGCCGACTGGCACTCGACGCCCGCGATGCCGTTGTTGGTCTCGTTGCCGACCTGGACCATGCCGACGTCGACGCCGGCGTCCTGGAACGCGGTGAGCGCGTCCCGCGTGAACTCGCCGACGGCGTCCGCGGTCTGCGTGGCGTCGAGCCCCGCCCACGCCTTGGGGGCCTTCTGCTTCTTCGGGTCGGCCCAGAAGTCGGAGTAGTGGAAGTCGACGAGGACGCCGAGCCCGGCGGCCGTCGCGCGCTCGCCGATCTCGACGGCGCGGTCGACGTCGACGTTGCCGCCGCCGTAGCCGTGGCCGCTCGCGTCCCACGGGTCGTTCCACACCCGGACGCGGACGTAGTTGACGCCGTGGTCGGCGAGCACCGTGAACAGGTCCGCGGGCCTGCCGCGGTCGTCGCGGAAGACGACGCCGCTCTCCTCGAGCGACAGCACGGACGAGACGTCGACGCCCGCGGCGAAGTCGGCGGGCATGCCGTCGACCTTCTCGACGGTGATGCCGGCCTCGACGGCGGGGTCGGTCGCGTTCGCCGTGGCGGCGATCGTCAGGGGCGCGGCGATCGCGGCCACCGCAGCGACCGCCGCGGCGGTGGCACGCGCGGCGCGTGGGGTGGGGGCTTTCCTCTGCGCAGTCATGACGCTCCATCGGGTCGTGCAGCCCCGCGTCGGCGAGAGGCTGCGCTGTGCGCGGTCCCAGTTTCGGACCGTTCCCCTACCTTCGTCATCAGCGAGTGCGCAGACAAGAGGCCGAACGGAGGAGTCGTGAAGCCGGGACCGCGCACAGTCGCCAGCGCCGTGGCGGCTCCGGACAAGCCGATGCCCGGGCGGGGACGCAGCCCCACCCGGGCATCCGGTCGATCGTCGTCCGCCCCGGTCGTGCGGGGCGGGAGCGCTCAGTCGCCCGCGAGCAGGCGGGCCTTGGCCGCCGCGAACTCGTCGTCGGACAGGTCGCCCGCGGCGTGCAGCGCACCGAGGCGCTCGAGCTTCTCCAGCAGCGAGCCCGAGCCCTCCGGGCCGGCCTGCGTCGGCGCCTCCGAAGGCGTGGCGTCCTTCGCCCACGGGTCCGCCGCGCCCGGGGCCGACGCACTCGGCGCGGGCGACTCCACGACCGCGAACGGCCGCTTCGCCGCCGCCGACTCCTCCTCGCGCTTCGTCTCGAACGCGTGGTAGCCCTCGCGGGCCGCGTCCACCGTGCCCTTGCCCGCGACGACCGCACCGCTCGCGAGCGCCGCACCCGTCTCCGCCGCGATCGCCACGGCCTCACCGCTGCGCGTCGTGAGCATCGACTTCGTCGAGTCGCTCACCGGGAGCAGGTCGATGCCCTTGCTGAGCCCGCGGTGCAGGTCGCGGGCGAACCCGTGCCGCTGCAGCCGTGCGTCGAGCCGGGGGCGTGCCTCGTCCGTCATCTCGTCGTCCTCACTCGCCGTCGCAGGTCCGCACCGCCGGGGGTCCGGGCGGGGCGGAGGGGGTCGTCCGCGTCAATCTAGGACAGCCCCGCCGGCGTCGCCGCCCGTCGTCTCCGCCAGGAGGAGGCCGTCGTGGGGTGTCCCGACGGTATGACGCGGGCCCTGGGCGAAAGGTTCCCGGGGCCCGCGTCGTCCGCCAGCGTCGTGC
>NZ_BIMR01000141.1 GCF_004306155.1 Cellulomonas biazotea | reverse complement strand
GCCGTCGGACGGTCGGCCGGGTCGCGGGGCCTGGCCGACCGTCCGACCTCGACCGTCCGACCTCGACCGCCCGACCTCGACCGCTCAGGCGTCGTCGACGCGGGCGTGGCGGTCGAGGAACGCGTAGACCTCGGTCGCGTCGACGCCGGGGAACGCGCCGGTCGGCAGCGCGGAGAAGACCTGCTGGTGGATGCGGGCGCTGGGCCAGGACGCGTCGGCCCAGCGGGCGGCGGCATCCGCCGGGGGACGACGGCAGCAGCCCTCGTCGGGGCAGGTCGAGGCGTGCCGGACGGTGGTGTCCCGGCCGCGGAACCACTTCGCCGACGCGAACGGCACGCCGACCGCGAGCGCGAGCTTGCCGGTGGAGGCGCTGCCGGTCTGCGTCGAGCACCAGAACGTCCCGGCGGGGGTGTCGGTGTACTGGTAGGACTCGGTGGCCTGGTCGCGGCGGGCGAGCGCGCGGCGCACGGCCCACCGCCGGCAGACCATCTGGCCCTCGATCGCACCCGTGACGTCGGTCGGCAGGACGAGCCCGTCGTTCGCGTACGCGCGGAAGATCGCGCCGTCCTCGCCGATCCGCAGGAAGTGCACGCGGATACCGAGGTGGTGGGTCGCAAGGCTCGTGAACCGTTGCGCGGCGGCCTCGTGGGTCACCCCGAACGCGTCGCGGAAGTCCTCGATGGCGAGGTCCTTGGCGCGCTTGCGCTCGTCGAGGAACGTGACGGCGGCCGACTCGGGCATGAGGCAGCAGGACGCGAAGTACGTGATCTCGAGCCGCTGGTGCAGGAAGTCCTCGTACGACGTGGGCCGCTCGTGGCCGAGGACGCGGTGGGCCATGGCCTGCAGCGCGAGCGAGCGCAGGCCGTGCCCGCCGGGGGTCGAGGCGGGCGGCAGGTAGATGCGGCCGTGGGCGAGGTCGGTGACGGTGCGGGTCGACGACGGCAGGTCGTCGACGTGCCGGATCTCGAAGCCGAGCTGCTCGGCCATGCGGGACACGGCGCGGTGCGTGAGGGCCCCGGACGTGTAGCCGGCGCGGCGCACCATGTCCTCGGCGAGGGCCTCCAGGTCGGGCAGGTGGTTGTCGCGGGCCTGCCGGTCGAGGCGCTGCTGCGTGTTGGCGCGGCGGGCCTCCTCCGGGGTGGCGACGGCCTCGGTGGCGCGGCGCGCGAGCTCGGTGTGCAGGCCGACGAGCTGCTCCAGGACGGGCAGCGGGACGGTGCGTCCCGGGCGGACGGCGGGCAGGCCGAGGGCCGCGAACGCGGGGTTCTGCTGCGCGCGGTCGAGCGCGATCTCCAGGGCGGCGCGGCGCGACGGCGGCTCGTCGTCGAGCAGGTCGGGGACGGTCACGTCGAGCGCGTCGGCGATGTCGCGCAGCAGGGCCAGGCGGGGCTCGCGGCGGCCGTTCTCGACGAGCGACAGCAGGCTGGGCGTGACGCCGACGGCGGCGCCGAGGTCGTCGAGCGTCATCCCGCGGCCCTTGCGGGCGTGCCGGATGCGTCGGCCGAGGGTCAGGGCGTCCGCACCGGTTGCCATGTGCTTCACCGTACGTCAAGAAGCACGAAACTTGACACCCGCGCTACCCGGCGAACCGGGCCAGGTTGACGTGACGATCGAAGGGAGCCACTTTCCCGCCACCGGAGGAGACCCCCGATGACCGTCACGACGCTGCCCCCCGCGGTCGACGCCGCGACCTCCCGCCCCGCCTCGCGCGACCTGCGCGCCTGGGTCGCGGACGTCGCCGACCTCACGCAGCCCGACGCGGTCGTGTGGTGCGACGGCTCCGCCGCCGAGCGGCAGGCGCTGCTCGCGCAGATGGTCGAGACCGGGACGCTCCTGCCGCTCGACCCCGTCCTGCGCCCCGGCAGCTACCTCGCGCGGTCCGACCCGTCCGACGTCGCGCGCGTCGAGTCGCGCACGTTCATCTGCTCGGTCGACGAGGCCGACGCGGGCCCGACGAACAACTGGCGCGCGCCCGACGCCATGCGCGCCGAGCTCGCGGGCGTCTTCGACGGGTCGATGCGCGGCCGCACGATGTACGTCGTCCCGTTCTCCATGGGACCCGTCGGCGGGCCGATCTCGCAGGTCGGCGTGCAGCTCACCGACTCCCCGTACGTCGTCGTCTCCATGGCGACGATGACCCGCGTGACCCGCGACGTCGTCGACCTCATCGACGCCGGGTCGCCGTTCGTGCCCGCCGTCCACTCCGTCGGCGCGCCGCTGCGCGACGCCGACGGCACGAGCCGGCCCGACGTCCCGTGGCCCTGCTCCGACACGAAGTACATCGCCCACTTCCCCGAGACCCGCGAGATCTGGTCGTTCGGGTCGGGGTACGGCGGCAACGCGCTGCTCGGCAAGAAGTGCTTCGCGCTGCGCATCGCGTCGGTCATGGGCCGCGACGAGGGCTGGCTCGCCGAGCACATGCTGCTGATCCGCGTGACGTCGCCGCAGGGACGCCGCTACCACGTGGCCGCCGCGTTCCCGTCGGCGTGCGGCAAGACGAACCTCGCGATGCTCACCCCCACGCTGCCCGGCTGGCGGGTCGAGACGATCGGCGACGACATCGCCTGGCTGCGCCCCGGGCCTGACGGCACGCTGCGCGCCATCAACCCCGAGGCCGGGTTCTTCGGCGTCGCGCCCGGCACGTCGGTCGCGACCAACCCGGCGGCGATCGCGACGCTCGACCGGGACACGATCTTCACCAACGTCGCCCTCACGCCCGACGGCGACGTCTGGTGGGAGGGCCTGACCCCCGATCCGCCCGAGGGCCTCGTCGACTGGACCGGCCGGCCGTGGACGCCCGACTCCGGTCGGCCCGCCGCGCACCCGAACTCCCGGTTCACCGTCGCCGCCGCGCAGTGCCCCACCATCGCCGACTCGTGGGAGGACCCCGCGGGCGTCCCCCTCGACGCCATCGTGTTCGGCGGCCGCCGGGCCACCAACGTGCCGCTCGTCGCGCAGGCCCACGACTGGGAGCACGGCGTCTTCCTCGGCGCCACGATCTCCTCCGAGCAGACCGCCGCCGCCGAGGGGACCGTCGGGGAGCTGCGCCGCGACCCGTTCGCGATGCTCCCCTTCTGCGGCTACGACATGGCCGACCACTGGGCCCACTGGCTGCGCGTCGGCGCGTCGCTCGACCCGTCGACCCGGCCCCTGGTGTTCCAGGTCAACTGGTTCCGCAAGGACGCGTCGGGCCGCTACCTGTGGCCCGGGTTCGGGGAGAACATCCGCGTGCTCGCGTGGATGGTCGCGCAGGTCGACCGGGCGCGCGGCGTCCGGACCGACGTCGGCGCGGTCCCCAGCCCGGTCGGCCTGCTGCCCGCACCCGGCGCGCTGGACGTCGACGGCCTGGACCTCGACCCCGACGACCTGCGCCGCCTGCTCGACGTCGACCCGACGTCGTGGTCGGTCGAGGCCGACCTGACGGAGGACTTCCTCGCGGGCTTCGGCGCCCGCGTCCCGGCGGCCCTCCACACCCAGCTCGCCGCCCTCCGCACCCGCCTGACCACCCCCACCTGACCCCTCCCTCCGGACCTCGCACCCTCACCAGTCCCCCGCCGAGGTCGTCAGTCCCAGCCGAGGTCGTCAGCTCCGACCGGCGACCTCGGCGCGAACCAGCGACCTCGGCGCCGGCGGGCGACGTGGAGGGGAAGCAAGCGCGGGTGTAGGTCAGCGCGGGTGGAGGCTCAGTGCGGGTCCAGCGGGGGCGGGGCGGGGTCCGTCGCCAGGCGGGCGTGGACGTGCATGTCGTGGTGGCCGTCGGCGTGCAGAGCCTCGCTGCGGCGGACACCCTCCGCGCGGCACCCGAGCCGCTCGGCCACCCGGCACGACGCCAGGTTGAGCGTCGAGTGCGCGACCTCGACGCGGTGCAGACCGAGGTCGTCGAACGCCCACCGCAGCACCTCCCCCGCCGCCAGGACCGCCACGCCCCGACGACGGGCTGCCGGGACGACCCAGTAGGCGAGCGTGCCGATGCCCTCGTGCAGGTCCACCCGGTTCAGCCCGGCCCGCCCGACGACGAGGCCCGCCGCCCCGCCGACGCCCTGCCCGGCCGGGTCAGCGCGTCCGTCCCGCTCGAGGCCGACCTCCCCCGGCCCTGGGCCCCGACCCGCGATCGTCGGGGTCGTCGGGGTCGTCGGGGTCATCGGGGTCATGACGATCGCCCACTCGGCGAGGCGCTCCGCGGTCCACCCGGCCCGTCGGGTCTCGATCCACGCGGCCGCCTCCGCGTCGTCGGCCATCGAGCGGGCGTGCCAGCGCCGGATCGCCGGGTCGTCGTAGGCGGCGCGGACGGCGGGGGCGTCGGCCACCGACCAGGCGCGCAGCGCGATCCCGTCCGCGTGGAGCGTCGGCTGCGGCCGACCACCCCACGTCCCGGGCACGACGACGGGAACGGTGAGCAGCGGCACGCCCCGTATGGTCGCGGTCCGGACCACGCCGTGTCGACCGTCGGTCCGTCGGCCGGTCGACCCGTCGAGTCGGCGCGTCGACTCCCTCGTCGGCCGGGTCGGTGGCCCCGGCCAGGCGGCGACCCCGTCCTGGTGCCCGCGACACCCATGTGAGGGGGCGCGTTGACGGGGTCGGCGCGAGGGTCGGGTCGACGGAGAGCCGGTCAGCGGAAGGCGGGTGGCAGGTGGGTCGGCAGGTGGGTCGGGCCGTGGGGCGGTGCGGGTCGAGCTGGTTACTCGCCGACCAGGCCGTCGACGGACTGGCGCAGGAGGTCCGCGTGGCCGTTGTGGCGGGCGTACTCCTCGATCATGTGGACGAGGATCCAGCGCAGCGACGGCGCGCTGCCGTCCCGGAACGGGCGTCGGGCCAGGGTGTCGAGGCCGCCGTCCGCGAGCGCGCGCTCGGTGCGGACGCGGGACTGCTCGACGGTCGACTCCCACAGTGCCCGCAGCTCGGCCGGGGAGTCGTGGTGCGCGGACGTCCACTCCCAGTCACGGTCGGCGTCCCAGTCGGCGCCGTCCCACGGCGTGCCGGGGTCCTCGTCGTGCAGGCGGGTGCCGAACCAGTGGTCCTCGACCCAGGCGATGTGCTTGAGCAGCCCGCCGAGGGTCATGTCGGTCGGGGCGAGGCGGGCGCGCAGCCCGGCGGTGTCGAGGTCGGCCGTCTTCCAGCGCAGCGTCGCGCGGTGGAAGTCGAGGAAGCCCAGCAGCGTGGACACCTCGTCAGCGGCGACCGGGGGCTCCGGGCGGCCCTGCTCGTCGATCGTGGTCATCCGCCCATCCTGGCGGAGCCGCGGCGGGCACGGGCCGCGTGGCCGGGGCGCGCGCCGGGTGCGTTCCCGGCTGACCACAGGTGACGGGGCCGAGGCGGCAGGGCGAGGCCGCGCCCGCCGCCTCGGGTCGGCGGTCACGGCTGGGGCGGGTCCTCCCCGACGAGGCCGTCGACGGCCTCGCGGAACAGGTCGGCGTGCCCGGTATGGCGGGCGTACTCGTCGGAGAGGTCGACGAGCACGCGCCGGAGGTTCGGGGACGAGCCGTCGGGGAGGACGAACAGCGACGGCTGGTCGAGGCCGCCCCGCGCGAGGGCGTCCGCCCACCCGGCGCGCGAGCGCGCGACGGCTCGCTGCCACAGCGCGTAGAGCTCCTCGGGGGTGTCGTCGGCCGCGGAGTGCCAGTCCCAGTCGGGGTCGGCCTGGAAGTTCTCCTGCCGCCACGGTGCCTCGAGGTGCCGGCCGTCGACGAACTCGGCCATCTTCATCTCCTCGACCAGCGCGAGGTGCTTGACGAGTCCGCCGAGGGTCATGGCGGACGGCGGGAACGGGCGGCGCAGGGCGTCGGCGTCGAGACCACCGACCTTCCACGCGAACTGCGCGCGGGCACGCTCGAGCGAGAAGAGCATCATCTCGACCTCGCCGGCGGTCATGGACGGCTCGGTGATGACGGTGGACAGGGTGTTCGGGGTCGTGTTCGGCGTCATGGTCGGCACGCTAGGGTCGATCCCGGACGTTCTGCTTCCGGATGCCCACGCGATCTGCCGGGAGGGTCGATGGACACCAGCCCGACCGCCCGGGCCCTGCTGACGCTCGAGCTCGTCCAGAGCCACCCGGGCATCACCGCCGCGCAGCTCGCCGACAAGCTCGGCGTGACCGAGCGGGCCGCGCGCCGCTATGTCGGCATCCTGCGCGAGGCTGACATCCCCGTGGAGTCGGTGCGCGGCCGGTACGGCGGGTACCGCGTCGGGCGGGGCGTGCGGCTCGCGCCGGTCCGGTTCAGCGCCGCCGAGGCGCTCGCGCTCGTCATGGCGGTGCTCGACGGCCACCACGACGCGTCCGACCCCGACGACCCCGCGGGCGAGGCGCTCGGCAAGCTCGTCCGTGCCCTGCCCGAGGGCGTCGCGACGCAGGCGGAGGTCGTGCGGCGGACCACCGCGCCCGCCCCCGACCGGGCGGCCGCACGCCCCGACCCCGCGACGACGTCCGTCCTGGTCGACGGGTGCGCGCGGCACCGCCGGGTCCGCCTCACCTACCGGTCCGAGGCCGGCAGCGAGTGGGAGCAGACCGTCGAGCCGTGGTCCGTCGTCGTCCGGCACGGCCGCTGGTACCTGCTGTGCCGGACCGCCCGCGACGACGTGCGCGCGTACCGGGTCGACCGGGTGCGCGCGGCGGAGGTCCTCGACGAGCCCTTCGCGCCGCCCGCCGACCTCGACGCCGTGGCCGTCCTCGAGGAGCACCTGTCGGTCGGGTGGGAGTACGCCGCGGAGGTCCTCATCGAGGCGCCGCTCGACGACGTCGCCCGCTGCGTCTCCCCCGCGCTCGGACGTCTGGCGGCCGTCGACGCGGGCACGACGCGCCTGGTGGGGAGCACGAGCAACCCCTGGTGGTTCGCCGAGCAGCTCGTCCGGCTGCCGCGCCCGTACCGCGTGCTGGGCGGGCCGGAGCTCCGGGCGACGACGCGCGCGCTCGGCCGCCGGATGCTCGACGCGGCCGGCGAGGACGACACGTGACCGGTCCCACAGACGCGCTCGTCGCGACGCGCTGACCAGCACCAACGCCGCATCTGCGGACGAAAGGCCCGAAAACGGTTCACCCGGACGGGGGACACTCGTGAAGAACCCCCTCTCTCGGCGCGACTTCGGCGCGCCCTCGACCGATCGGGAGACCATGAGGACCCACCTCCGCCGCACGATGTCCGTCGGGGCGACCGTCGTCGCCGCCGTGACCCTGGGCCTCGTCGCCCCGGCCGTCGCCTCCGCGACCGACGCCCCCGCAGGTGCCGCCGACCCGTCCGTCGGGCAGGCTGACCCCGTCAGCGCGCCGACGGGAGGGTCCGACGTGACCGAGCCGACGTCCGTGTCCGCGATCACCGCGATGTGGCTGTGGGACAACTCCGTCGACCCGTCGCAGGACGGCCGCGGTACGGGGTACGTGTTCGCGACGCCGACGGCGCTCGTCGACTTCGCCACGCAGCACGGCCTGCAGACCATCCACGTGTCGGCCCCGTGGGCGTCCGACGAGGGCCCGGTCGCGACCTGGATGACCGACACGCTCGTCGCGCTCGACGTGGCCGGCATCGACGCCGGCGTCCTCGGCGGTGACCCGCCGTGGCTCGAGAACCCCGCGCTCGCCGTGCAGTGGATGACCGCCGCGACGCACGACCGCCCTGTCACGCACGTGCAGCTCGACGTCGAGCCGTGGACGCTCCCCGCGTGGCAGACGGACCCCGCCGCCGCGAGCGCGCAGTGGCTGCACATGCTGGACGTCGTGCGGGCCGCGATGCCCGCCGGCGTCGACCTGGCCGTCGACGCCCCGTGGTGGCTGACGACCCTCGCGAACCCTGAGGGCTCCGGAACCCTGTTCGACGCCGTCCTCGCACGCGTCGACCGCATCGGCATCGTCACGTTCATCGACCACGCCGAGGGCGACACCGGCATCCTCGCCAAGTCCGCCCCGGCCGTCGCCGCGGCCGAGGCCGCCGCCACGCCGTACACGATCGGCCTGGAGACGGACACGCCCGGCGTCGCCGGCGGGGCCGAGTTCACGTTCTACGACGACGGCGCGGCCGCCCTGGAGGCCGAGGCACAGGAGGTCGCCGTCGCGCTGCAGGGCCACTCGTGGTTCCGCGGCATCGCGGTGCAGCACTACGAGGCGTGGCGCGACCTCATCGACCGCGGCTGACCGGCCGCGTGACGCGCGCCTGACGGCCCACCCGCGGCGACCGGGCGACAGACGAGGACCGCCGTGGACGACGCCTCACGCCCTCTCGCCGCGCACGGCTGGGACCACACGCCGGCCGTCGCGCTGTCGCTCGTCGCCGACCGCCTCGCCTACCGGCGCCGGCGGTGGACGGCACGGCTCGTGACCGCCGCGGTGCTCGCCCACCAGGGCGCGCTCGCCGTCGACGTCGTGCAGCGCGGCCTGTCCGACGACCCCCGCACCCACGCGTCGGCGGCGTTCGGCCTGTTCCTGCTCGGGTGGACGTCGATCGCGCTGGGGCTGCTCGTCGTGTCCCTGTGGCGGCGTTCGGCCGCGGCGCGGCCCGTGATCGTGCCCATCGACGCGAGCATCGCCGAGGCCGTCGGCATCCCCGAGCTCGACGCCGCCCCGCGCGACCACCTGGGGCTGCACGGGAACGTCGAGCCGCCGCCGCGCTGGTAGCGCTGGTCCCACCCCGAGGGCGCAGCGCTGGTAGCGCTGGTCGCACCCGTGGGCGCGCTCGACGCCGGCGGTGGTCGGGTGCGCCCGGCGGCGCGCCGCCGACCGTGGTCGGCCAGGCCGCCTCGTCACGAACGCTCCGGATGCCGGACCGCCGCGTGGTGGGCAGGGTGGACCGCATGACCTCCGTCACCGCGTCCGGACCCGTCCCGCTCGCCCCGACGTCGTCCGACCGGCTCCGGCAGGTCGTCGTCGTCGTCGGCTCCCTCGTCGCGGTCGCGGGCGCCGCCATCGGCTCCGGGGCGTTCGGCGGGCAGCAGGTCGAGGACGCCGCGGGCGGTGCGCTGTCCGCCGACGCCACCCCGCTCGCGCCGGCGTCGCCCGCGTTCCGCATCTGGTCCGTCATCTACCTGGGGCTCGTCGCCTACGCCGTCTACCAGGCGCTCCCCCGCAACGGCTCGGTGCCCCGGCTGCGGCAGACGGGCTGGTGGGTGCTCGTGTCGATGCTGCTCAACGCGGTGTGGATCGGCGTCGTGCAGCAGGGCTGGATCGTCGCGTCCGTCGTCGTCATCGCCGCGCTGCTCACGGTGCTCGCGGTGCTGCTGGTCCGGCTCGTGCGGACGCCCCCGGACTCCGCCGGGCAGGCCGTCGTCACCGACGGGACCGTCGGGCTGTACCTCGGCTGGGTCAGCGTCGCGACGCTCGCCAACATCGCCGCGACCCTCGTCGCTGCCGACGTCGGCGGGCTGGGGCTGGGCGCGACGGCGTGGTCGGTCATCGTCCTGGCGCTCGCGGCGGCGCTGTCCGTCGTCTACGCGGTGTTCGCCCGGCACCGGGCCGTGCTCGCGGTCGCGATCGGCCTGGCGCTGTCGTGGGGCCTCGCGTGGATCGCCGTCGGACGCTCGACGGGCGAGCCGCGCGACGACGTCGTGGCCGTCGCCGCGGGCGTCGCCGCCGCGGTCGCGCTGCTCGCGCCGGTGGTGACGACGCTCGTCGCCCGCTCCACCGGACGGACGGGCGGGGTGCCGTCCGCTCGCTGACGCCCGGCGCCTCGACCGCCGCGAGGCGCCGTCGTCCTCAGCGCGACGGCCACCACCGGCGGACGTCGCGAGGCGTCACCAGCGCGGGGGCGTCTCCGGCGGGGCCCACGAGTCGGTCGTCGCCGTCGGCGGCTGGGCGCCGAAGCCGGAGCCGTACGGCGGGGTGCCCGTGGGCAGTGGTGTCGCGCCGTACGCGGGGGTGGCGTCGCCGAACATCGGGATCGTGCCGGCGGGCGGTGTCGCACCGTACGACGGAGCCGCACCGTACGGCGGGGCGGCGTCGTACGGGGTCGCACCGTACGGCGCGGGAGTCCCGTACGCCGGGGGGGCGTCCTGCGCCGGCGCCGAGCCGAACCGCGGGTCGCCGCCGTACGACGGGGTCGCACCGAAGGGCGCCGGGGCCGGCGTACCGAAGCGGCTCTGCGGCGCCCCGCCGTACCCGCCGCCACCGGACTGCGTCAGCAGCAGCAGGCTGCGGGCCTGACGGAGCTCGGCCTCGATCGGCCACTCCTTCGCGGCGAACAGGATGAGCGCGACCAGGTTCCCGATGGGGACGAGCATGAGCAGCATCCACCAGGCGCTGTAGCCCGCCTTGTTGAGGATGCGCTTGTAGATCCAGATGCCGACCGCGAGGGCGATCGCGTACATCACGATCACGCCGACGAGGTACCCGCCGACGTAGGCGTCGGACGCGCACCCCCCGTACGAGCAGTCCAGCGATGTGAGCACGTCTCCCCCTCGTCGACGGCGCGACGAAGCCCGCGCCTGCCCGTGCCATCGGCAGCGTGCGGACCGGCCGTGAGCGCCCGGCGGCGGCGTCACCCGATCCGACGCCGCACGTCACCCGCGCGAGCGGCGACTCAGGGCTCGCGCACGTCGACGACCCCCCGCAGGCCGACGAAGTCCGCGATGTTCGAGGTCAGGAGCGTCGCGCCGTGCGCACGCGCGGTCGCGGCGATCAGCAGGTCCATCTGCCGCGCGCGGGGCTGCCGTCCGCTCGCCCGGACGGCGGCGGCGATCTCGCCGTACGCGGCCGCCACCGCGGCATCGACCGGGAGCGGGGTGAACGTGCGCTCGACGGCGGCGAGCCGCCGTAGGCGTTCGGCCCGCTGACGGTCGTCCGCGACCAGGACGCCGTGGTGCAGCTCGGCGAGGCTCACGGCGCTGATCGCGTAGTCGTCGCCGGCCGTCGGCACGAACCGGTCCGCGACGAGCAGGTTCGTGTCGAGGACCGCCCTCATCGACCCGTGCCGTCGAACGGGTCGCGGAGGCTGTCGTCGAACGCGTCACGGTCGAGCTCGCCGTACCGGGCGCCGACCCAGAGGCCGGCGATCTCGTCGTACCGGCGCCAGGACGACTCCACGACGGGGCCGATCTCCGCGACGCTCCGCCCGGAGACGGTCACGGTGACACGCTCGCCCGACTCGACGCGGCGGATCACGTCGCTCGCGTGCTGGCGCAGCTCCCGTAGCCCCACGACCGTCCCCATGCCACGAACGTAGCACAGGTGCTACACGGCGGACGTGGCGTGGAGCGTCCGGGCGACGGCGATCAGGCGACGCGGGAGAGGAACGTCAGGACGCGCTCGCGCAGGAGGGCCGCGGCGTCCTCGTCGTAGGCGGGCAGGCTCGCGTCCATGAACAGGTGCGCGTCGCCCGGGTAGAGGAACAGCTCGCCGTCGGGCACCGCGTCGACGAGGTCGCGGGCCGCGTCGAGGTCGCCCTCGCCGACGAAGACCGGGTCGGCGTCCATGCCGTGCACCTGCAGCGGCACCCGGTCGGGCCACGCGCCACCGAGGGCCTCCGGCGGGACGCACGAGCCGACGAGCACCGCCGCGACCGTCCCGGGCCGCTTCTGCACGACCGTCTGCGCGGCCATGACGCCCAACGAGAACCCGATCACGACGAGCGCGGGCGGCAGGTCGGCGACGGCCCGCACGCCGCGGTCGACGACCTCCTGGAAGCCCACCTGCTCGGCGTACGCGATCCCCGCGTCGAGGTCGTCGAACGTCCGGCCGTCGTACACGTCGGGCACGTGCACCGTGTGCCCCGCGACCCGCAGCGTCTCCGCGAACGTCTGGACGCCGGGCGTCAGACCCTGCGCGTGGTGGAACAGCACGACCTCGGCCACGACGACCTCCGGCGACTCGGGGACGGGCGCCGCGGACCGGCACCCTCGACGCGACGAGCCTGCCAGCGGGCACCGACACCCGCGCGCCGTCGCTGCCTGCTGGCACCGGCACACCCGCGCACCACCACCCGGCCGGACAGTCCCGGCCCGCGTGCGCTCCGCCGCGCGGCGCGTTCTCATGGACGGCGGGCGCACCGCCGGTCCGCGGCACCACCGCCCGGCCGCCCGCCGCACCCGCACGACAGGAGGCACCACCGTCATGACCACGGTCCCCACGCTCACGCTCAACAACGGCGTCGAGATCCCGCAGCTCGGCTTCGGGGTCTTCCAGGTCCCGCCGGAGGAGACGAAGGACGTCGTCCTGCAGGCGCTCGACGTCGGCTACCGGCACCTCGACACCGCGCAGATGTACGGCAACGAGCGCGGTGTCGGCGAGGCGCTCGCCGAGTCGGGGCTGGCCCGGTCGGACGTGTTCGTCACGACGAAGCTCAACAACGGGTACCTCGACCACGAGTCGGCGCTGCTCGCCTTCCAGGAGTCGCTCGACGCGCTCGGCACCGACCACGTCGACCTGTTCCTCATCCACTGGCCGCTGCCGACCGTCGCCGACTACGTCGCGCGCTGGCGGACGCTCGAGGAGATCTACGCCTCGGGCCGCGCCCGGTCGATCGGCGTCTCGAACTTCCAGCCGTCGCACCTGCGCCGCCTGCGGGCCGAGACGACGGTCGTCCCCGCGGTCAACCAGGTCGAGGTCCACCCGTACCTGCGCAACGACGAGGTCCGCGCGGTCGGCGCCGAGCTCGGCATCGCGACGGAGGCGTGGTCGCCCATCGCGCAGGGCAAGGTGCTCGACGACCCGACCCTCGTGCGAGTCGCCCGGCAGCTCGACCGGACGCCCGCGCAGGTCACGCTGCGCTGGCACCTGCAGCGGGGCGACGTCGTGTTCCCCAAGTCGGTGACGCGCAGCCGCATGGAGGAGAACTTCGCCCTGTTCGACTTCGAGCTGTCGGCCACGGACATGGCGGACATCGACGGGCTCGACCGCGGCGAGCGGACCGGTCCGGACCCCGACACGTTCGACTACGTGCCGTCGGCGTCCTGACGGCGGACCGCGCGCACGGGACGCCGGGCGCGACGACGGGCAGGACGGGCGCGACGACGGGTGGGAGGGCGATGGACGTCGACGAGTGCGTGCGCCGGTTCGCGGCCGCCCGCGTCGCGCGCCTCGCGACGTGCGGGTCCGACGGCCTGCCGCACCTGGTTCCCGTGACGTTCGCCGCCGACGCGTCGACGGTCGTCCTGGCCGTCGACCACAAGCCCAAGCGCCGGACGGACCTGCGGCGCCTGCGCAACGTCGAGCAGAACCCGCACGTCGCGTTCCTCGTCGACGTGTACGACGACGACTGGGACGCGCTGTGGTGGGTGCGCGCCGACGCGGACGCCCGGGTCCTGCCGGACGGGCCCGAGCACGACGCGGCCGTCGACCGGCTCGTCGCGCGCTACCCGCAGTACGCCGAGCGCCGCCCGGCCGGCCCGGTCCTCGTCGCCGAGGTCCGGCGCTGGTCGGGCTGGTCGGCTGTCAGGTGAGCCGACCGATCAGCCGGTCGACCGTTCCTCGACGGGCTGTGGGTGATGTGGTGTAGTTTTTGCGGCAACACGGCCAGCCCCTCTGCTCGACCTCGTCGAGCACGGGCTGGTTTTCATGTCCGCCGCGGAGCCGCCCGATGGTCGCGTACAGCAAGCCGTACCTGACGTTCGACGAACAGGTCGACCGGCTGGAGCAGCGAGGGCTTGACCTGGACCGCGGCTTCGCGCTCGACGCGCTCGAGCGCATCGGCTACTACCGGCTCAGCGCGTACTGGTACCCCTACCGCATACCCGACACCTCCGCGTCCGCGGCCCTCGGCAGTCCCGTCCGGTCCGACCGCGTGAGGCCCGGCACGACTCTCGAGCAGGTCGTCTCCCTCTACGACTTCGACCGCCGTCTCAAGCTGCTCCTCATGGACGCGATCGAGCGCGTCGAGGTGGCGGTGCGCGTCCAGCTGGCCCACACCCTGGGGGCGGCCGACGCGTTTGCCCACCGGGACGCCGAGCGCTTTGCCCCGAGGTTCAGCAAGCCGCGCCCCGGTCGTGGTGGTACGTCGGCCCACGGCGAGTGGATCGGCAAGCTCTCGCTCGCGCAGAGCCGGTCCAAGGAGGACTTCGTCGCCCACTTCACCGCGAAGTACGGCGGCGACCTGCCGATCTGGGTCGCAGTGGAGGTGATCGACTTCGGAATGACGTCGACGCTGTACGAGTACACGCGGACACCTGACCGCAACGCGATCGCTGCACGCCACGGCGTCGTCGACCAGAACGGCGTCGGCAACGGGGCTGCTCTCGCCAACTGGATGCGCGTGCTCAACCTCGCCCGGAACACGTGCGCCCACCACTCACGGCTCTGGAACCGGAACTTTGTCGACCAGATCGCACCATCCCGTGTCGGCGGCATGCCGGCATTGAGGCACCTCTCAGACCTGAGCGCCCGCGACCAGGCCCGCGTCTACCCCGCCCTCGCGATCACCCGGTACCTCATGGACTCCGTCGCCCTCGACTCGTCATGGCAACGGCGTCTCGTCACGCACCTCGACTCGTTCCCCGCCGACTCCGTCGTCTCCCACGCCGACATGGGACTACCCCCGGAGTGGCGCAGGTATCTCGCGTAGGCGGTGGCATGGCCCGACGGCCATCGCAGCGGCGGGATCGATCAGATGACGACCGTCCCCGCGACGCACGTCACCGCGTCGCCCCCCACCCACACCGTCCCGTCCGCGTCGCGCTCCACGCGCACCCGTCCGCGGCGGCCGAGCACGGTGCCCTGCGACGCGACGTAGGTCGCGGGGGCGCGGCCCGTCGACGTGAGCCACTGGCCGACGACGGCGTTGAGGCTGCCCGTGACCGGGTCCTCGGGGACGCCGATCGCGGGCGCGAAGCCGCGCACCTCGAAGGCCACGTCGCCGCCGGGCGGGTAGGGCCCGACGATCCCCAGGTGGACGTCGCCGAGCGCCGACCAGTCGGGGCGGACGTCGAGGACGCGCTGCGCCGAGTCGAGCAGCAGGACGTGCCAGCGCGGGCCGTTGTCGAGGAACCGGCTGTCGACGACGGCGGTGTCGGGCAGGCCGAGCGCGCGGGCGTACGCGGCGACCGTCGCGTCGTCCTCGGCCGACTCCGTGAGCAGCGCGGGCGCGGCGAACGCGAGGCCCGACGACGTCGCCCCGGCCCGGTCGGCGCCGGCGACCCCGCGCGGTGGCTGCCCGTCGGACGTGGTCCGGAGGGTCACGAGCCCGACGCCGCACTCCTGCACGACCTGCCCCGCCCGGGCCGGGGTGCCGCCGGCCGCGAGCCAGGCGTGCGCCGAGCCGATCGTCGGGTGGCCCGCGAACGGCAGCTCGCCGCCGGGCGTGAAGATCCGCAGCCGGTAGTCGGCGTCGGGCGTCGTCGGGCGCAGCAGGAACGTCGTCTCCGACAGGTTCGTCCAGCGCGCGAACGCCGCCATCGCGTCGTCGGTGAGGTCGTCGGCGTCGTGCACGACGGCCACCGGGTTGCCCAGGTAGGGCACGGCGGTGAAGACGTCGACCTGCGAGAAGGGGCGGGGCGTCGGCTCGGTCACGCGGTCACCGTACGACGCGCCCCGCCGGGTCAGGCCAGCGGCAGGACGAGCAGCGTCTCGTTGCGCGACGGGTCGCCGTCCGGGCTGGGGTCCGTGACGTACTCCTCCCAGAAGTCGCCGCGACCGTCGGTGCCGTCCTGGGCACGCCGGGCCTCGACCTCCTGCCACGCGGCGCCGAGGTCGTCGTACGGGCCGACGAACAGCGCGACGAGCGAGCGCCCGCCCGCGATCTCGACGACCTCGACGCGGCCCTCGAGCGGCCCGACCTCGACGCCCTCGACGGGGAAGCCCGCCGCGACGTCGACCGTCTCCGCCGGCATCCCGTGGTACCAGCCGAGCGCCGGCCCGGCGATGCGGGCACCGGCCTCACCGACCGCCCGCGCCACCTCGCCGTACGCGGTGTCGTAGAAGGCAGCGAGCTCGTCCATCCGAACCTCGCGGCGCACGACCGCGACAGTGCGGGTCGGCTGCTCGCGGACGTCGATCTCCATGGGGTCCTCCGGTCGGGTCGTGGGTGGTCGGCACCCAGCATCCCGCACGGTGCCGACGCGAGCACCGGTCCACCGGGTCGCCGCCGCCCGGCGGCCGGCCGTGCCCGTCGTGCGGGTCGTGCCGGCCGCGGTGGCCGGGGCGGTCGGGCCGGTCCACCGTCAGGCCCGGCCCCGGCGGACGGCCACGACGAGCGTGCCGCCCAGGAGCAGCAGGAGCAGCGCGAGCAGGCCCGTCCCGGCGACGTCGGCGCCCGTCCGCGGCAGGTCGACGACCGGGGCCGCGGGCGGCAGCGGCGGGGCGTCGCTCCACGCGAGCGACTCCGCGCCGGCCACCTCGAACAGGTACCCGTGGCCCGCGGTCGTGACGGTCGCGGTGTTCGCGACGTCGGCGCGCGGGTCGGTCAGGCGGGTGACGACGCGCAGGGTCGCGGTGTCGCCCGACGCGAGCGGGCCGTCGAGCCGGCAGGTCACGACGCGGTCGCCGGTGCCGGCGGTCGGAGCGGGCGCGACGCCCGTGCCCGTGCCCGTGCCCGTCGCGCAGACGAACCCGTCGCCCGACCCGCTCACGTACGCCATCCCCGCGGGCAGGGTGTCGACGACCGTGAACCCGGCGTACGCGTCCTGCGTGCCGGTCGACGCGACCGTGACCTCCCACGTCACGAGGTCACCGTCCCGGGCGACCGCCGTCTTGCGCAGCGCGAGCTGCACGTCGTCGGCGAGCACGAGCCCGAAGTCGAGCGTGGTGTCCTGCTCGCCGCCGACCAGCAGGGCCGACGTGACCGTCCACGTCGACGAGTCGAGGGCCCGGTCGGCGCCGACCTCGGCCGTGGTGGGCGCGTAGCCGCGCAGCGCGGTCGCCGACGCGATCCGGTCGACGGCCACGACGTACCGCCCGGGCAGCAGGCCCGTGAAGGTGTACCGGCCGTCGGCGTCGGTCGTCGCCGGGCCGACGGGGGTGCCCGTGGCGTCGGTGACGGCCCGGCCGTCGGGGGTCGTCAGGGTGAGGACGACACCGGGCAGGCCCGGCTCGTCGGCGCCCTGCAGACCGTCCTCGTCCTCGTCGAACCAGACGACGTGGCCGACCTGCACGGTCCGCTCGACGACGCCCGCGTCCCAGGTCGGGTCGACGAGGGTCGCGACGAGCCCGTCCGCGGCCGTCGTGGCGCGCTCGCCCGGCTGCCCAGGTCCGACGGTCACGGTCCGCGTCGTCGCGACGACACCCGCACCCGCACCCGACCCGGAGCCCGCACCGGGGCCCGCGGCCGAGCCGCCGACGCCGTCCTGCTCGACGTCCGAGTCGGCCCCGGCCGCCGTGCCCGCACCCGTCGTCGTGAACGTGTACCGGGCCGCGTCAGCGCCGGTCAGCTCCACCTGGACCCGGTACGCGCCGGGCTCGAGGAGGTCGAACCGGTACCGCCCGTCGGCGTCCGTCGTGGTCGTCGCGAGCTCGGCGGACGTCGCGTCGTCGAGCAGCCGCACGGTCACGCCGGGCATGCCGGGCTCACCGTCGTCCTGCACACCGTCGCGGTCGACGTCGAACCACACGGTGTCGCCGAGCGCGCGCAGCGGGCGGAACCCGAAGTCGAGAGTCGTGTCCTGCTCGCCGCCGAGGAGCGCCCGGGACGTCGACGACCCCGCGGACGAGTCGGTCGCCGGGTCGGGGCCGCCCGTGGGCGACTCCCGGAAGGCCTCGAGGACCCCCGCCGACGCGACCGGGTCGACTGCCACCGTGTAGGTGCCGGGCAGCAGGCCGGTGAACGCGTACGCGCCGCCCGCGTCGGTCGTGACGGTGCCGACGGTCGCGCCCGCGGCGTCGGTGACGGCCGGGCCGCCGGGCGTGGTGCCCGCCGACAGCGTCAGCACGACGCCCGCGAGACCGGGCTCGCCCGCGTCCTGCACGCCGTCGCCGTCGAGGTCGACCCACACGCGGTCGCCCACGGTCACGGGCCGCTCGGCCAGGCCGGCGTCGAGCGTCGGGTCGGCGTACTCGGCGTCGCCCGCGGCGAGGTCGGACCAGGCCGTCAGGGTCGGCAGCGAGCCGGCGGCGACCATGCGGCCGCCCGCCCCCTCGGTCAGCGTGAACGGTGCCGTCCGGCCCACCGCGCCGGTGACGGCGACGGGGTCCGAGTCACCGTCGCCCGCACCGACGCCGGGGGCCGTGAACGTCCAGCGGGACGACAGCGACGCGGGCAGGCGGACCTCGACGACGTACGTGCCCGGCTCCAGGCGCCCGAAGGCGTACGAGCCGTCGGGGGCCGTCGTGGTCGTCGCGACCAGGGCGTCGGTCGTGGCGTCGAGCAGGCGGACGGTCACGCCGGGCACCGGGTCCTCGCCGAGGTCCTGACGGCCGTCGCGGTTGACGTCGAACCACACGCGGTCGCCGACCGCGAGCCAACGCCGCTGCAGGCCGCCGTCGCGCGTCGTGTCGACGAACGTCGCCGCCAGCCCCGCGTGCGCGGTCTGCCACGCGGTCGGCATGTCGGCCACCGCGACGGTCGTCCCGGAGATCGCCGCGGGCAGCACGACGGGGCTGATCACCGCGGTGGCGGCGCCGTCCGGGACGGCGTCGGAGTCGACGTCGTCGGCCCCCTCGCCGTCCGCGGTGAAGCGGTGCAGGGCGGCGACGGCGGGCGGCAGCGTGAGCCGCAGCTCGTACGTGCCGGCCGGGAGCCCGTCGACGAGGTACTCGCCGGTCGCGTCGGTCGTCGCCTCCGCGACCCACGTCGCACCCGCGCCGGTGCCCTGGTAGACGTCGACCACCACGCCGCCGACGCCGGGCTCGCCCGGGTCCTGGATGCCGTCGCGGTCCGTGTCGAGCCACACGCGGTCGCCGACGGCGACGAGCGGGTCGGTCGTCGAGGCGGGCATGAAGCGCGCGCCGGCCTTGAGCGGCACCGACATGACGTCGAGCGGGCGGCCCGCGGCCGGGTTGGCGGGGACACGGAACGCGAACGAGTTCCACGTGTCGGTCGACGACGTCGCACCCGAGAGCGGGGTCCGCATGGCCCACTGCAGCCGGACGCTCTCGCCGCTGCTCAGCAGGTCGCCCGCGGCGAACCGCAGCACGACCTTGAAGCCCGTGACGCGTGCGGCCACCGCGGCCGGGACCGTGCTGCCGGGCGTCAGCGGCGTCGAGCTCCACGTCCCGGGGACCGGGTCGAAGTCGGAGCTCGGCGCGAGACCGCCGGAGCGGTAGTCCGCGGTCGTCGTGTAGATCTCCGCGGTCGCGCCCACGGGGGCCGCGACGACGGCCGGCACGACGCCGTCCCACACCGGCCGCCACGCGCTGCCGCGCGACGAGCCCGCGCGGGCGTCCATCGCGGCATAGTCGCCGACCTGCGACAGCATGTCGACGATCTCCAGGCGGTCCGTCCCGACGGTCGCGCGGCTGGTCACCTGCACCTGCCACTGCGTCGTCGCGCCGGCCTCGGTGACGACCGCGCACGGGTAGCGGTACCAGTCGCGGTCGCCCGCGCCGGCGCCGCGCGGGGTGCACGCGGCGGCCCCGCCCACGGTCCGGACGGCGCTGCTCGCGCCGGCGGCCCGCACCCACTCCTCGGACACGTACACGTTGGCGCCGCCGATGGTCAGCGCGGCGGCCGTCACGCGGCACGTGGCGCTCGTCGCGTCGTACGTGCCGGCGCGGCACGCGGTCCCGCCGTCGGCGCCGGTGGGCGCGGCGACGGGCGGCCGGTTGGCCGAGGTCGCGAGCGCCGCGTTGACGACGGTCGACGTCGACAGGTCGCGCGAGACGGTGAGCCACAGCAGCACCTCGACGCCCGCACCGGCGGCGAGCCGGTCGTCGTCGTCCCACGCGAACCGGACGGTGCCGTCGACGACCGTGACGGTCGGGTCGCCGATCGGGCTCGGGCCGCCGCCCAGCCCCTGCACCTGCCACGGCGAGCCGCCGCCGGGTGCGGTGCCGTACTCGAGCGAGCCGTCCTCGGGCAGGACGTCGGTGACGACGAGCCCGGTGAGGTCCGCAGCGGTCGTGCCGGACGCGGTGTTCCGGACGGTGATCCGGTACTGCACGGCGTCGCCGGGCTTGCGGCCCTGGACGTCGAGCTCGGTCTTCTGCAGGTCGACCGTCGCGGCGCCCGCGTGCACGGCGACCGGGACGACGCTCGTCCAGTTCTCCGCCGCGGCGAGCCCGCCGCGGATCGCGGTCGCGGACACGCGGTTGCTCACGCGGCCCCGGACGCTCTCGCCGGGGTTGGCCGTGAGCTCGGCGTCGCCGCGGAACGTCCAGTCGGCCGCACCGAGCGCGCTCGGCAGGCCTCCGGTGCGCAGCTCCTCGCGCAGGCGCCCGTCGAGTACGGCCTGGCCGAACCCCTGGCCGGGGGCGGCGATGCGTGAGCCGGCGGTCGAGCGGAAGCGGACGCGGACCGCGACGACGTCGTCGGCCGTGGCGCCCTCGGCGGCGGCGAGCGCGGCCAGGTCCCACGTCGAGCCGAGCGCCGTGCGGATGCCGAACGACTGCCACGCGAGCGTGCCCGTGTAGGTGCCGTACGGGCCCACGTCGAGCGTGCCGTCCGCGAGGACGACCTCGAGCTCGGCCTCCTCGGCGCCGCTGGGCAGCCGGTCGAGACGCACGGTCTCGGCGGCGACCGCGTTGAAGAACCGCGCGTCGGCGTCGGTGACGAGCAGCTCGTCCGCCTCGCTGAGCCCGAAGTTCTGCGCGGAGAGCGTGACGGCCACCGCGGGGTCGGCCGCGTCGCGCTGCACGTCGGCCGGGCTGACGGCGAGCGCGGGGAACGCCTCGACGTCGGGCTCGTGCACCGTGACCTGGGCGTCGTCGTCGCGGCTCAGCGGGGCGGTCGTCGTGCACGTCGCGATCGGCGTGGTCGTACCGGTCTCGTTCGCGCACACCCGCGCGTCCTCGACGGTCGCCCGCGCGACGTCGACGACGGTGAGGTCACCGCGGTCGGCCAGGACGTCCTGCGGGGCCTCGCCGTCGACGCGGCCCTGCGCGAGCAGTCGCGTCCCGACCTGGAGGGTCGCCGTCGCGTTGACCGCGATGCGCCCCCGGTACCGGACCTGGACGCCGACGATGTCGACGAGGTCGCCCGCGGGCAGCGCGAGCGCGGCCGCGCGCGTCAGGACGGGGTCCTCGGTGACGGTGCCGCCGGGGCCGGCCCGGTACAGCACGACGTCCGTGCTCGTCGCGCCGCTGCCGGCGAGGTCGGTGATCGTCACGAGGTCGGTCATCGCGAACCGCGCGAACGGGTCGTCCGCGCCGAGGACGGCCCCGGGTGCGTCGATCCCCGCGGGCTCCGTCACGGTGAAGGCGTCGACGCGCGTCGAGCTCGTGGACCGGGCGGTCACGGTGACCGTGGCCGTCGGGTACTCGGAGTCGGGTGCACCGGCGCCGACGGGCAGGCCGAGCCGGCCGAGCTCGCTGGTGGTCAGCGGCTCGCCGTTGGCGTCGCGCAGCCAGGTCTTGTCGATCGAGACGCCCAGCGACGCGGGCGTGACGCGGAAGGTGCGGTCGTCGGCGCCGTTCACGGGCCCGCCGAGGTCGGTCGCGGAGCCCGTGCCGTCGTCGCCCGTCCAGCCGGTGACCCGGCCGGAGTTCGTCACGCGGCCCGCGTCGGTCCCGCCGGTGTACGCGAACGCGTCGTTGACGGGTGTGCCGTCGAAGCGCGAGCGGTCACGCAGGGCGACCTCGAGCTGCACCTCGCGGGCGAGACCGGGCGTCGGCGCGACGACACCGTCCGGCACGGCGGGGAGCGCCGTGCGCCAGTCGGTCGGGACGTTCGCCGCTCGCTCCGCGTCGGTCCGCGGCGCGTACACGAGGCGCACGCCGCCGACCCGCTCCCGCAGGACCGGCTGGATCGTCACGCCGGGGAACGAGCCGCGGTACGGGAAGTCGCCCGTCGCGACCGTGCCGCCGAACGTCACGTCCGACCGGGCACCCGCCTTGAGGCCCCAGACGCCGCCGCTGAGCTCGTGCGTCGCGAGCGAGTGCCACTGGCCGTCGGTGACGTCGAAGACCTGCACGTCCGCGACCGCGTCGAACACCAGGTACGGGTCGTACGCCGAGCCTGGCGACGCGACGTCTCCCGACGTGATCGGCCGGACCCGGGTGAGGTCGAGCGTGTCCCAGAACGAGTCGGCACGGCCCGTCGACGGCGTCGCGACACCGTCCGCGAGGCCGTTGCCGTCCGCGACGACGACCGAGCCCTGCTGCGTGCCGGCCGTGCCCCACGTGAGGGTCGCGACGTTCGTGCCCGCCATGCCCTCGACGCCGCTGCGGGGCGACGCGAGGTGCTTGACCAGCGCGGGCGTGCCGCCGACGCCGGGCACGACGCCCGTCGTGCGGTCGGTGACGGGGTACGGCGTGCTCGTCACGGTGAAGCCCTCGACGACGCGCGTCGACGTCACCGTCGCGACGTTGCGCAGGACGCGGTCGCCCGGCCACGCCGCGAGCGGCGTCGTGCGGACCGCGAACGTCACGGCCGTGCGCACCGACTCACGGTCGGTGAACGGCTCGCCGTCGGTGCGCGTCGAGGTGACGCGGAAGCCGCGCCACGTGTCCGCGCCGACGAGCGTCGTCAGGTCGTCCGAGTACCGGGTCCACTGCGGCACGCCGCTGACGACCGTCGTGTAGTAGTCCACGACCGTGACCGTCCCGGCCTGCGGGCGGATCGACGTCGGCTGCAGGATGTTCCACCATGCCGTGGCGGTCGTCGAGCCCGACGTCGCACGCGCGCTGTCCTCGACGACCAGCGTGTCGGGCAGGTGGTTCGAGCCGCCCGGCCGGGCCGTCGCGGTGAGGACCGTCTGGACGGTCGAGCCGGCGGTCGTCGATACGTACGGCTCGACGACCTCCTTGCCGCCCTCGACGCCGACCGTCGGCACGGCGACCGCGACCGTCGCCGCGGTCACGGGGCGGTTGCCGCTGCGGGCCGTGCGGGGCAGCACCCGCGAGGTGTCGCTGCCGAGGCGCGTCGTCGCGCGCGTGTGGTTCGCGTACGTCTGCGGGCTGGCCGACGTCGCCGAGCGCAGCAGGTACGGGACGGTCACGGACGCGCCCATGGGCACGACGGCGCCGCCGCCGTCGACGGTCACCGTGAAGCCCGTGACCTGCGACCACGCCGTCAGGCCCAGGTCGCCGGGGGTGGTCGGCAGCGCGGGCGTCGGGTCCTCAGCGTCCAGCACGAACGGGACGGGCGTGCCGCTCGACGCGGTCACGCGGAGCGTCACGACCGCGCCCGTGCCGGCCAGGCCGACCAGGGACGCGCCGGAGCCGTCCGCCGCGGGGCCCGTGCCGCCGCCGTCGCGTGCCGCACCGAAGCCGGCGAAGGTGAGGCCCGACCCGAACGTCCGCGCGTCGACGGCGGGCAGGTCGGGGTCGAGCAGGCCGTTCGTCGCGGTGACGTCGGCCTGGTCCGGGCGGACCTGCACGACGAGCTCCTCGACGGCCCGGCGCGACCAGTTCGTCCCCGAGGACGTCCCGAGCACGAACCCGCCGCCGTACAGCGTGCCGCCCGCGAGCGGGACGAGCGTCGTCGCGGAGCCCGCGTACGCGCGGGGGTCGGACACGCGGAAGGCGCGCGACTGCGACGTCTCGACCGACGTCTGCGTGCCGCGCCGCGCGACCGTCGCGGCCGAGGCCGTCACCGTGAGCGTGTTGAGGTCCGACGCGGCGTCGAACGCGCCCGCCGGGGCGTCCGTCACGTAGTCCGCGGAGCCGCCGCGCGGCACCGGCGTCGAGTCGACGCTGCCGTGCTCGCGCACGTCGACCGTGAGGACCGAGGCCGTGCCCGTGGGGATCGTGCTGCCGTCGGCGGCCGTGAACACGAGCCGCAGGCCCGTGAGCGCAGCGCGGTCGGCGGTCGTCAGCGCGGCGAGCAGGTCGCCCGTCGCCGTCGCCCCGCCCGTCGGCGCGAGGACCGTGCCGAGGTCCACCTGCGCGGGCGCGGACGACGGACCCGTCCACCGCCAGCCCGTGACCTGCACCTGCGCCGCACCGGTCGGCCACGTGGACACCACGGCCGACGTCAGGTCCGTGAGCATCCCGACCGTGCCGGCCGCGGGCCGTGTCGCCGGGGCGGCGGGCCAGCTCACCGTGAGCGCGTCCGCCGGGTCGCCCGTCAGGGTGCTCGTCACCGTCGCGGTGTTCGTCGGGGAGTCCGCGCCCGCGTCGACGCCCGACAGGTAGCCGTCCTTCGCCCACGACAGGGTCGTCGTCGTCGCGAGGCTCACCGGAAACTCCGTCGAGACGCGCACCCGGGACGGCAGCGCGCCGTCCGCCGCGGGCACGGTCGTGACGACCGCCGAGCCCGTCTGGGGGCCGCCCGCCGTCGGCGCGACGACCTTCGTCCGGACCGCGAGCGTGCCCGTCGTGCCCGCCACCAGGCCCGTGCCGCCGCCGTCGAGCGGCTCACGGAACTCCACCGTGAACGCGACCGCCGACGCGAACGTCGCCGCCGGGACGGTCGCCGCCGCGTCCGCCCAGTACGCGATGACCGGGTCGACGTCGAGGCCGCCCGGGACCGCGACCGCCGCGTCGAGACGCAGCCGGTCCAGGACGAACGTCGCCGCCGCCCCCGGGCAGTGCAGCGTGTCGCTCGCGCACCGGTAGGACGCCGCGAGCTCGACCGTCGCCGCGCTGTCGCCCGCCGTCCACGACGTGTCGCGCGCGTACGACGGGGACGCCGCCGGCTGCGGGGACGTCAGGGTCGCCCCACCGGTCACCTCGAGCTGCTCGACGACCAGCGGCGCCGACGTCGGCGCGGCCTGCGCACCGACGACACCCGTGACGGCCGCGAGGGGTGCCGTGAGCGCGAGGACCAGCGCCGCCGCGAGCGGACGGCGCCCGCGCACGGCGCGCGACAGCCACCGCGTGACGCGCGGGCGACGGGGACGGACGGAGGGCGGGGCGGCGTGGCCGGGCATGCGTGATCCGGTCTCGAGGAGGAGGGTGGGCCTGCCGGCTGCTTCGGCGACGCGCCCATCTTTCGTGCCCGTGCCATGTCACTGACCTGCGGTTTCGTCCGGATCCGCCGTGATGAAACACGAAATACCGCCCCATAGCTTCTGGGTGCTGGCACCCAGGGTCTGCGCACGTTTCACTCGTTCGCCCCAGCCGGTTCACGTCGCGGTGTCACGAAACCCGCCGCCGTCCGGTCGTCAGGGTGAGGCGCCGACCAGCGGCACCCGTGAGCAGGAAGGGGACGGTCGTGCGGATCGTCGTCATCGGAGGGACCGGCCGGATCGGGAGCCAGGTCGTGGAGCTGCTGCGCGCGGAGGGGCACGACGTGCTCGCCGCGTCGCCGAGCGGCGGCGTCGACACCGTCAGCGGGGAGGGCGTCGCCGACGCCGTCGCCGGTGCCGACGCCGTCGTGGACGTGTCGAACTCGCCGTCGTTCGCCGACGACGACGTCCTGCACTTCTTCACGACCTCGACGGGCCACCTGCTCGCCGCCGAGGCCGCCGCCGGGGTGCGGCACCACGTCGTGCTGTCCATCGTCGGCGCCGACGGCATCGACGCCGGGTACATGCGCGCGAAGGTCGCCCAGGAGCGGCTCGTCCACGAGTCGGGGATCGGCTGGTCCGTCGTGCGCGCCACCCAGTTCCACGAGTTCGTCGCCGCCATCGCCGACGGGTCCACCGTCGACGGCGTCGTCCGGATCCCGCCCGTCGCGTTCCAGCCCGTCGCCGCCGCGGACGTCGCCCGGGCCGTCGCCGACGTCGCCGCGGGCGAGCCCGCCGGGACCGTCGAGATCGCCGGGCCCGAGCGGCTGCGGTTCGACGAGGTCGTCCGCGACGCCCTCGCCGCGCGTGGCGACACCCGCACCGTCGTCGCCGACCCCGCGGCACCGTACTTCGGGGCCGTCCTCGACGAGGGCTCGCTCGTGCCCGCGGGCGACGCACGGCTCGGCACCGTGACGTTCGCGCAGGCCGTGCACGCGTGACCCGGATCGTGGACCGGCGGGGCGCGGGGAGGTCGGCATAGCGTGAGCGCCATGACGACCACCCCCGCGCCCTCCGACCTCGACGGCCCCGCGCTCGCCGAGTTCCTCGCGGTGCGCCCGCAGCTCTTCGGGCTCGCGTACCGGATGCTCGGGGTCGTCGCCGAGGCCGAGGACGTCGTGCAGGACGCGTGGGTCCGCTGGCAGGGCACCGACCGGTCCGTCGTCGAACGGCCCGCCGCGTTCCTCACGACCGTGACCGCCCGGCTCGCGGTCAACGCCGCGACGTCCGCCCGCGCGCGCCGCGAGACGTACGTCGGCCCGTGGCTGCCCGAGCCCGTCGACACGTCCGCCGACCCCGCCCTCGGCGCCGAGCGCGCCGAGGGCCTGTCGGTCGCGACGCTCCTGCTGCTCGAGCACCTCACGCCCGTCGAGCGCGCCGTCTACATCCTGCGCGAGGCGTTCGACTACCCCTACCGCCGCGTCGCCGAGATCCTCGACCTCACCGAGGCCAACGCCCGCCAGCTCGCCCGCCGCGCCCGCGAGCGCCTCGACACCCGCGAGGCCGTGCCCGTCGACCCCGCCGAGCACCGGCGGCTCATCGACGAGTTCGTCGCGGCCGCGAACGACGGGGACCTCGCGCGGTTCGAGCGGTTCCTCGCCGCGGACGTGGTCGCCCGCCCCGACGGCGGCGGCAAGGTGCACGCGTCGCGCGTCGAGCTCGTCGGGATCGACCGGGTCGCGCTGTTCATGGACAACGTGTGGCGCAAGTACTGGACCGGCGCGACGCTCACCGTCGTCGAGGCGAACGGTGCGCCCGCGCTCCTCGTGTCGCGCGACGGGGCCCCGTTCTCGCTGCTGTCCCTCGACGTCACCGACCGCGGCATCGAGCACCTGTACGTGCAGGTCAACCCGGACAAGCTCACCGGCTTCGGCGGTACGGCCTCCGGCTGAAGGGCTGCGACAGCACGCCCGACCCGACCGCGTGCGTGCGGCCGGGTCGGGGGTGTCGCGGCTGTCAGACCTCCCGCAGGACCTCGCGGGCGAACCGCTCCGACCGCTCCCGCAGACCCTCGATGCGGCGCTGGACGAGCGCCGCCGGGTCGTCGCCGGCCTCGACGATCCTCGGCTTGCGGCGCACGTTGCGCGAGCAGCCGAACGCCGTGCAGATGAGCGTGCCCACCGTGTCGCCCTTGCGACCGGCCGCACCGGCCCGGCGCGCGACGTACAGCGACACGTCGTCGGTGGAGTACACGTCCTCGCACCAGGCGCACACGGCCCGGCGCTGCTTGCCGCCGGTCTCGGGGGCCCGCAGCGCGACGCCGACGACCCCGCCGTCGACGGGCACGACGACGTAGGCGCGCAACGGCGCCTTCCGGTCGGTCCAGCCCAGGACGTCGAGGCGGTCCCAGCGGGTGTCCGCCAGGTCGGCGGGGAGGGTGAGGCTCGACGCCTCGCCCTTGGAGCAGTTGACGAAGGACGCGCGGATCTGCGCTTCGGTCAGGGGGTTCATGGTGTTCTCGGCTCTCGTGACGACGGGTCGCCGTCGCACCAGCCTCGACCACGCGGGTCGGCGCGTCGACCGGGGCCGCACGGTCGACGGGGTCGACCGGGGCCGCGTCGTCGACGGTGCCGACCGGGCCGCGTGGGGTCGGGTCGGGAGCGACGGCTGGGGACCGGGGGCACCCGCCGGGCCGGACGCGCAGCCATGACCGTGCGGACGGCGCACGACGACCGACGCGGTGCGTGTCGGTCGGGTGGTGCCGTCGTGAGGTCGGGCAGGGGTCAGGCGAGCCGGGCGGGTGCCGGCCCCGCGCCTGAGCAGGCCAGGACGGCCGCCCCGCTTCCTCGCTGCCGCGTGATGCGTCGCATCGTCGTGCTCCGTGTGTCGTCGTCCCTCATCGCCCTCGCCGCGGACCAGCCGGTCGGCGCAGGTGCCCGTCGATCCTACGACGCCGTCACGGCCACCCGTCCGGGACCGTCCCGTCGCCCGCGCCGCTCACGCCCGGCTGCGGCCCGCAGGGGGTCCGCGCCGACCGGCGTCAGGCCTCCAGCGCCGCCCGCAGGAACGCGATGTCCTCCGCCTGCCGCTCGGCGGGCGTCTCGACGAGCGCGTCGCACCCCGCCTCACGCACGACGTGCGCGATGAGCTCGGGCGGGATCGTGCCCGTCGCGAAGTTCGCGTGCCGGTCGCGGCTCGACCCGGCCTCGTCGCGCGAGCTGTTCGCGTGCACCAGGTCGATCCGGCCGGTGATCGCGCGCAGCCGGTCGACGATCGTCTCGAGGTCCTCCCCCGCCGCCCACGCGTGGCACGTGTCGAGGCACACGCCGACGTCGTAGCCGCCGATCGCGTCCCACAGCATCGCCCAGCGGTCGAGCGTCCGCGCGCACGCGTTCTCGCCGCCCGCGGTGTTCTCGACCAGGACCCGGACGGGGAACGTCGCCCGCTCGAACGTCTTGCGCCAGTTGTCGATGCCGACCGCGACGTCGTCGCCGTCGCCCACGTGCCCGCCGTGCACGACGAGCCCGCGCACGCCCAGGTCGGCGGCGGCCGCGGCGTGCTGCGCGATCATGTTGCGGCTCGGGATGCGGATGCGGTTGTTGGTCGACGCGACGTTGACCAGGTACGGCGCGTGCGCGTAGATCCCGAGGCCGCTCTCGACGAGCGCGTCCGCGTCGGGACGTCGCACCGGCTTCTTCCAGCCCTGCGGGTCGGCCAGGAAGATCTGGACGCTCTGCGCGTCGACCTCCGCCGCCGCGACCACCGGGTCGTCGCCCCGCACATGGGCTCCGATCAGCACCACGCCGCTCTCCCTCCGCTCGCCCGCCGCCAGGCTAGACCGCCCCACCCCCACCCGCCCACGGCCCCCCGCACCGCGCCGAGTTCGTCACTTCGTGCCGAGATCGTCGGCTACAGCTCACTACCTCGAACGGAAGTGACGACCTCGATCGGAAATGACGACCTCGGCGGCGTGGCTCACGGCGTCGGTGCCGCCGTGCGGGCGAGGGTCGACTGGATCTCGACGTGGCGGGTGAGGAACGCGCGCTCGTCCAGGCGCTTGCGGCGCAGCCACGACGTCACCTCGTCGTTGCACTTGCTGGCGTTGCACGACGCGCACGCGGGCGCGATGTTGTCGAGCGTGTACCGGCCGCCGCGGGAGATCGGCAGGACGCAGTCCCGCTGCAACGGGACGCCGGCCGCGCCGCAGTACGCGCAGCCGCCCCACGCCGCGGTCAGCGCGGCCCACTGCTCGGCGCTGAGGTCGTGCTCGACCGCGTCCATGCGTCGCTTGCGGCGCGCCGCGTACCGCGCCTTGCGCGTCCCCTTGGCCGGCATGCACCGAGGGTATCCAGCGGCACGACGCCGTCCCCGACGGCCCGCCGACGCCGCGCGGAGTCCGCGCGCCGCCGCTCCGACCGAACCCGGCAGGGTCGGGCGGAGCCCGAGGTCAGGTCGGTCGACTCGGGCGCGCGGTCGCCGTGCGCGTCCCGGTCCGGCACGTCGCGTCAGACGGTGACCGTGGCGGAGCGGCCGAGTGCCGCGAGCGCGCGGGTCTGCCGGTCGGCGTCGTCGGGGACGGGGAGCGCGGGGCCGCACACCCCCGAGGTGTAGAGCATGTCCCCCATGGCCGCGACCATGCCCTCGATGGCGTCGAGGCCCTCGTCGTCGAACTGGTACGCGCGACCGTCGGCGGCGGTCACGTCCCACCGGTGGGCGACCATGTCGAACCCGTAGAACATGTCGACGGTCGCGCCGACGGTCGTCCGGGAGCCGAGGGAGTCGTACTCGCGCTCGACGAGCCCGGGGTCGGCGAGCAGCGCGCGGACGGCTGCGGTGTGCGTGCGCCAGGCGGCGGGCGGGTCGGTCAGGTCGGGCCGGGGCGGCAGGTCGGCGCCGTGGGTCGCGAGGAACTCGCGCTGGGTGTCGACGAGGTGCGCGACGACGTCGCGGCCGGTCCACCCGGCGCACGCGGAGGGCGCGTCCCAGGCGTCGGACGAGACGGCGTCGAGCGCCGCCTGCATGCCCGCGGCGCGCTCGGTGTAGGTGTCGAGGGTGGCGTTGTCGGTCATGACTGCGACGCTAGGCGGACGCGCGGGAGGTGGCTTGATGAAACCCGACAGGGCCGTCGACGAGGTCGAGCGGGCGCACCTCGTCGACCCCGACGACCGCTCGTTCCGGATCGGTCGGTGGGGGCCGGAGGCGGACCTCGCGGACCTGGTGCGGCGGTACTGGGTACCGACGTGGGACGTGCCCGACGGACGGCCGGCGGTGCAGCGGGTCCTGCAGTACCCGGTGTGCCTGGTGGTGGTCGCGGACTCGTACGCGCGGTTCTACGGGGTCGCGCCGGGCCTGTCGTCGACGACGCTGCGCGGCACGGGCTGGGCGGTCGGCGTGATGCTGCAGCCCGCGGCGGGCGCGCTCCTCACGGGCGGCTCGGTGGCCGCCTGGACGGGCCGCCACGGGGACCTCGGCCCGGCCCTCGCGACGTCGGCGGCGGACGTCGACGCGCTGGTCGCGGGCGTGCACGACGACCTGCGCGACGACCCGACGGACGTCGACCGGCAGCACGTCGCGACGGACCGTGTCGGCGCGTTCCTGCGCCGGTTCCTGCCGGTCGACGACGAGGGCCTGCTGGTGAACCAGGTGGTCGACGCCGTCGAGGGCGACCCGGACCTGCGGCGGGTCGCGCAGCTCTGCGAACGCTTCGACGTCACCGAGCGCACGCTGCAGCGCCTGACGCGCCGACGGCTGGGGCTGTCGCCCAAGTGGCTGGTGCAGCGGCGACGGCTGCACGAGGCCGCGGGCGGCCTGCGGGCGGGTGGCACGACGGTCGCCGACCTGGCCGCGTCCCTGGGCTACGCCGACGAGTCGCACCTGTCCCGCGACTTCCGCCGCGTCACGGGCATGACCCCGGGCGCGTTCGCGTCCCGCTTCACGGACGCCTGAGCACCGCACCGACGGCCCCGGCCCCGGCCCCGGCGACTCCCCCTCTGGCGCCGAGGTCGTCACTTCGTGCCGAGCTCGCCGGCTCCAGGTGACGAACTCGGCCACCGCCGACGAACTCGGCCACGACCGACGACCTCGACCGCGGACGGCGAGCCGGTGCCCGCCCGACGGGCCACCGGAACCCGCGGCGCAGGACCGGTGAGTCGTCCGATCTCTTGACATCCCTCCGGCGCCCGGCCACCCTGAACCCCGCAGCACCGGTGACACGAGTCAACGGCCATCCGTCCTCAACGTGGAGGACCCGGCCACCGGCCGCTGCCAAGCAGTCCCCCACCGTGCCGGGGCGCACACCCCCCTGTGCCCGCACCGGCCGGACCGCTCGTCCGGTGCGCCGTCATCCAGACGTCCGCGCCGCCGCCCCGCACGCCCGACCCCGACGACGACGTCGCCGGTCCCGCGTCGCGACGAGGAGATCGGAGTTGACCGGATGTCTGCTCACGCCGAGCTGAGGAGGGTGGGGGCGAGGACGTCCCGACCCGCGCTGGACCGCCGCGCGTTCGTGGCGATGGTGGTGGTCGGGGCCGTCCTGGCGTACCTGGTGCAGGCCGTGTTCCTGCCGGTGCCGCGCGCGGAGGCCGTGGCCGTGGGGTCCGGCAGCTACGCGGAGGGCACCCCGTCGGGCGGCGCCGTCCCGACCGAGTGCAACAACACCCCGGTCACCAACCCGCGCGCGCACGTGACGTCGAACTTCCCCGCCGGGGCGATCCCGACGAACGACTGGTGGACGTCGCTGCTGTGGCGCAAGTTCAGCTGCTCGTCGATCTCCGAGAACCTCATGGCCCACCCGCTCGCGTTCCACGCGTTCACCAACGGGCTCGGCGTGAGCTACCCGACGGCGTCGACGATCTCCGGCACGGCCACGGGCGTGAGCGAGTACCACTACCCCTACACCGAGGACTTCCGCATCGGCATCGCCGGTCTCGACGCCGACGGCAAGGTCGACGGCTACTCCGACTGGACCGTGAGCGAGCTGTGGACGAACGGCAGCAGCAGCCTGCGGACGACGTTCGGCCACGGCCTGCCGTTCGTCTACGCGACGAAGACCGGCGGCAACGCGACCCTCACGGGCGCGGCGGCACCGACCGTCTGGACCAACGCCAACGGGACCGTCGGCTACACGATCAACGGCCACGACTACGCCGCGTTCGGCCCTTCTGGTTCCACGTGGAACGTCTCCGGCAGCACGATCAGCTCGAGCCTCAACGGCGGCTCGTTCTTCTCCGTCGCGGTCCTGCCGACCGCCCCCGGCGCGAGCACGGCCGACAAGCAGGCCGCCCTCAACGCGTACGCGCCCTACGCCCACAACCACGTGACCGGCACGAAGGTGTCGTGGTCGTACGACGAGGCGACGGCCAAGATGACCGCGACGTACGCGTTCACGACGACCGCCAAGCAGGGCTCCGGCACCGGCACCGTCTACGCCCTCTACCCGCACCAGCGCGACACCCTGTCCGGCACGACGCCGAGCGCGTACTCCTACGTCTCGCCGCGCGGCCCGATGCGCGTCGTCGTCGGCTCGTCGCAGTTCACGACCGTGACCACCTTCAACGGCGTCCTGCCGCAGCTCGCCAACACGGGCTTCGCAGCCGGCTCGGCCGACGCCACCCAGCTCAGCGGGTACATCGACCAGGTCGCGACCGGCGACCCGTTCGCGGGCTTCGGCGAGGACACCTACTGGACCGGCAAGGCGTTCGGCCGGATCTCACAGGTCGTCCACATGGCCCACGCCACGGGCAAGACCGCCGCGCGGGACTCGCTGCTCGGCTCCATGAAGACGCGCCTCACAGACTGGATGACCGCCTCCTCCGGGGAGACGGGCCGGGCCTTCTGGTACAACCCGTCGTGGGGCACCCTCATCGGCTACCCCGCCTCGTACGGGTCGGACACCGACCTCAACGACCACCACTTCCACTACGGCTACTACGTCGTCGGCGCCGCGACCGTCGCGCAGTTCGACCCGTCGTGGGCCGCGGACTCCGCGTACGGCGGCATGGTCAACACCGTCATCAAGGACGCCGCGAACTGGGACCGCAACGACACCCGCTTCCCGTTCCTGCGCGACTTCGACATCTACGCGGGCCACGACTGGGCGTCCGGGCACGGCGCGTTCGGGGCCGGCAACAACCAGGAGTCGTCGTCGGAGGGCATGAACTTCGCGAGCGGCCTCATCCAGTGGGGGCAGGCGACGGGCAACAAGACCGTCCGTGACCTCGGCATCTACCTCTACACGACGCAGGCGTCGGCCATCGAGAACTACTGGTTCGACACCGACGACGAGGCGTTCCCGGCCGCGTTCGGCCACTCCACGGTCGGCATGGTCTGGGGTGACGGCGGCTCGTACGCCACGTGGTTCAGCGCCGAGCCGGAGATGATCCAGGGCATCAACCTGCTGCCCTCGACCGCCGGGCACCTCTACCTCGGCTACAACCCGTCGTACATCGGCCGGAACCTCACCGAGCTCGAACGCAACAACGGAGGGCCGGCGACCGTCTGGCAGGACATCATCTGGGAGTTCCAGGCCCTGGCCGACGCCCCCACCGCGCTCTCCCAGTTCCGGTCGCAGGCGAACACCTACACCGTCGAGGAGGGCGAGTCCCGGGCGCACACGTTCTACTGGCTGAAGAACCTGTCCGGCCTCGGCACCGTCGACCGGTCGGTCACCGCGAACACGCCGCTGCACGCGGTCTTCGTCAAGAACGGCGTCCGGACCTACCAGGCCGCCAACATGAGCGGGTCCGCCATCACCGTGACGTTCTCCAACGGCGTCACGCTGGCCGTCCCCGCCCGGTCCGTCGCGAGCTCGACCGGCGGCACGACCGGCGGCGACACCACCGCACCCTCGACGCCCACCGGCCTCGGCGCGTCCGGCACGACGTCGTCCGCGACGACCCTGTCCTGGTACGCGTCGAGCGACAACGTCGGCGTCACCGGGTACGAGGTGCTGCGCAACGGGAGCGTCGTCGGCACCGCGTCCGGCACGTCGTACACGGCGAGCGGCCTGTCCGCGTCGACCGCCTACACCTTCGCGGTACGGGCCCTCGACGCCGCCGGCAACCGGTCGGCCACCAGCACGGCGATCACCGTGACGACGTCGGGCGGCGGTGGCGACACGACCGCGCCGTCCACGCCCACCGGCCTCGCCGCGTCCGGCACCACGTCGTCGGCGACGACCCTCGCGTGGTCGGCGTCGACCGACAACGTCGGCGTCACCGGGTACGACGTGCTGCGCAACGGCACCGTGATCGGCACCACGTCGAGCCGCACCTACACGGCGAGCGGGCTCGCGGCGTCCACGACCTACACGTTCTCCGTGCGGGCGTACGACGCGGCCGGCAACCGCTCCGCCGCGACCGGCGGCCTCGCCGTCACGACCAGCGCGGCGTCCACCGGCGTCGACGCGACGTCGCGGATCCAGGCCGAGTCGTACAACGGGATGGCGGGCGTCGCGAAGGAGGGCACGCAGGACGTCGACGGCGGCGAGAACGTCGCCTGGATCAGCAACGGCGACCACCTGCGGTTCGACAACGTGAGCTTCGGCAGCACCGCGCGCACGCAGTTCAGCGCACGGGTCGCGTCGGGCGTCGCGGGCGGGGCCAGCGGTCTGGTGACCGTCCGGCTCGACAGCCTCACCGCGCAGCCCGTCGGCTCCTTCGCGATCGCGAACACCGGCGGCTGGCAGACGTGGCGGACGGTCCCGACGAACATCCAGGGGGTGACCGGCACGCACACCGTCTACCTGACGTTCGAGTCGGGGCAGCCGGCGGACTTCGTCAACGTCAACTGGTTCACGTTCCAGTGAGGATGGTGCACGACCCGGTCTGACCGGGCTCCACGCAGGCGCACCCCGTCGCTCCACCGGCGGGGTGCGCCTGCGTCCGCCCGGCGCTGGAGGCGGTGACGCGTCGGGCGCGGTGACTGGTCGAGTCGCGGTGACGCAGGGCGGCACCGCCCCCGGCCGGTCGCCGGCGGCCGGTCAGGTCGAGTCGCGCGCGACCACGTGGAAGACGTCGTCCGGCCGGGCGGGCGGCTCGGCCGACCCGTCGAGCGCCGCGAGGACCGCGGCCGCCAGGTACTCGGCCTGCGCGTCGATCGCCTGCCACACGGTGCTGAGCGCCGGGTCGACGAGCCGTGCGGCGGGCACGTCGTCGACGCCGATCACGGCCACGTCGTCAGGCACCCGCAGCCCGGCGGCGCGCACCCCGGCGAGGACCGCGAGCGCGACCTCGTCGTTGTACGCCGCGACCGCGGTGACCGGCTCGGCCGCGGAGCGCCACCGCCCGACCGCCGCGGCGGCCGACGACGGGTCGAGCGCGACGGTCTCGGCGACGGGCGCGGGCAGCCCGAGCCGCTCGCACGCCTGCGC
>NZ_BIMR01000140.1 GCF_004306155.1 Cellulomonas biazotea | reverse complement strand
AGCCGGGCCCCCCGAGGCTGCCAGGCCCGCCGGGGTGCTCGAGAGCGTCGAGCCCGTCGCGCGTGCCGCGGCCGGCCGGGGCGTTGCCGCCCGCGCCGGCCTCGCCGTCGTCCGACGCCGCCAGCACCGCGCGGACCCGCTCGACGAGCTGCGGCAGGAACCACGCACCGCCGCCCGCCAGCGCGTCGAGCACCGCGTCACGGACGGGCGACGGCCCCTCCAGGGCGTCGTCCGCGCGCGGCGGGAGGGTGAGGTCCGCCACAGACGTCGGGTGCAGCGACACCAGCCCGTCGTGCCCGGCGAGCGCGCCGTGCCCCGCCCACAGCACCTCGCCGGCGGCGGTGAGCTCGTCGAGCATCGCGGGGGAGTAGTCGGGCACGCGCGCAGGCAGGACGTGCGTCTCCCACGCGGAGGCGGGCAGCACCGCACCGGCGAGCTGCTCGACCACGCGGGCCACGCCGTCGACACCCCGCAGCGTCGCGGTCCCGCCGGTCCTTCCCGGCAGCCGGACCGGTTGCACGCCCTGCCAGCGCGGCAGGAAGACGCCGAGGGCCTGCGGCTCGACGGGCTCGACCTCGGCGCGCAGCGCCGCGAGCGACCGGCGGCGCAGCGTGCGCAGGACCTGCGCGTCGCAGAACTCGTCGCCCGTGCCTCCGAGCTCGTCGGGCCGGAGCCGACCGTGCACCAGGACGCCCGACCGCTCGAGGCGCTGCAGCGTCTCGCTCGCGACCGCGACGCCGAACCCGAACCGTGCGGCGGCCGATGCGGCGGTGAACGGGCCGCGGGTGCGTGCGTGACGGCGCAGCAGGTCGCCGACGGGGTCGGGGACGAGCTCGGTGAAGACCTCGGGCACGCCCACCGGCAGCGCGACCCCGAGCGCGTCCCGCAGCCGCCCGGCGTCCTCGATCGCCGCCCACTGCTCGGCCCGCTCGGGAGGCAGGCCGCCCAGGCGGACACGGATTGCCCGTCGCGCCCGCGCGAGCTCGTCGAGCCAGGCGGGCACCTCCGGGCGGTGCGGCTCGACGACACGCAGTGCGGCCTCGTCCGCGGTGAGGGGGCCGTGCCGTCGGAGCACGTCGGACAGCCCTTCGAGCGACGTGACCTGACGGTCGGGCGCCGTGCCGCCCAGCTCGGCCTCGGTGCGCAGGACGGCCGCCGGGTCGAGCAGGTCCGCGAGCTGCGACTCGCCGCCCTGGCCGAGCAGCTCCGCGAGCAGCGTCGGGTCGAGCGTGAGCGCGGCCGCGCGGCGCTCCGCGAGAGGGGCGTCGCCGTCGTAGAGGAACTGCGCGGTGTACCCGAACAGCAGCGCCTGCGCGAAGGGCGACGGCTGGGGCGTCGTCACCTCGACGACCCGCACGCGGCCCGCCGCGACGTCGCGCATGAGCGTCGTCAGCGCCTCGGTGTCGAAGTCGTCCTGCAGGCACTCGCGGACGGCCTCGAGCAGGATCGGGAACTCGGGGTACTGCGCGGCGACCGACAGCAGCTGCGCCGAGCGCTGGCGCTGCTGCCACAGCGGCTGCCGGCGGTCGGGGCGCCGGCGCGGCAGCAGCAGGGCGCGGCTCGCCGCCTCCCGAAAGCGCGCGCCGAACATCGCGGACGAGCCGAGCTCGGTGCGGACGACGTCGAGGATCTCGTCGGGCTCGATGAGCAGGTCGGACAGCTCGATCCCCGGCCCGGTGTCGGCGTCGACGTCCGCCCACGCGTCGTCGCCCGCGTCGAGGACGTCGGGCAGCCGCAGGACGATCCCGTCGTCGGCGTGCATCGCGGCCGCGTCGACGCCGTACCGCTCGCGCAGCCGCGCACCGACCACGACGGCCCAGGGTGCGTGCACGCGCGCCCCGTACGGCGAGTGCAGGACGACCCGCCAGTCGCCGAGCTCGTCGCGGAACCGCTCGACGACCAGCACGGTGTCCGTCGGCAGGTCGCCCGTCGCGGCACGCTGCTCGGCGAGGTACGTCAGCAGGTTGTCGGCCGCCCACGGGTCCAGCCCGGCCGCCTCGACACGGTCGCGCGCGGCCGCCTCGGGCAGCGTGCCGAGCTCGCGCACCCACGCGCCCATCGCGCGTCCCAGCTCGGCGGGACGGCCCTGGGAGTCGCCCTTCCAGAACGGCAGCCGGCCCGGGACGCCGGGCGCGGGGGACACGAGCACCCGGTCGGGCGTGATGTCCTCGATGCGCCACGTGCTGGAGCCGAGCGTGAACGTGTCGCCGACACGCGACTCGTAGACCATCTCCTCGTCGAGCTCGCCCACGCGCCGCCCGCCGCGCACGCGCCCGCCCGTGCGCTCGGCGTCGACCGGCACGTCGCTCGTGGTCGCGCCGCTCGCCAGGAACACGCCGAACAGCCCGCGGTCGGGGATCGTGCCGCCGCTCGTCACCGCGAGCCGCAGCGAGCCGGGCCGTGCCGTCAGGGTGTCCGTCACGCGGTCCCAGACGAGCCGTGGCCGCAGCTCCGCGAACTCCTCGCTCGGGTAGCGGCCCGCGAGCATGTCGAGCACCGCGCGCAGCGTGGCGTCGCCCAGCGTCGCGAACGGCGACGCGCGCCGGACCACCGCGGCCAGGTCGTCGACCGCCCAGTCGTCGAGCGCGACCATCGCGACGACCTGCTGCGCGAGCACGTCGAGCGGGTTGCGCGGCACGGCGAGCGGCTCGAGGACGCCGTCGCGCATCCGCTCGGCGGTGACCGCCGCGGGCACGAGCTCGCCGCGGAACGTCGGGAACACGATGCCGCGGGACACGGCGCCGACCTGGTGCCCGGCACGGCCGACGCGCTGCAGCCCGCTCGCGACCGACGGTGGAGTCCCGACCTGCACGACGAGGTCGATCGCCCCCATGTCGATGCCGAGCTCGAGCGAGCTCGTCGCGACGACCGCGGGCAGCCGGCCCGCCTTGAGCTCGGACTCGGTGCGGGTCCGCTCGGCGCGGCTCATCGAGCCGTGGTGGGCACGCGCGAGGATCGTCGCCGCCTCGCGCGTGTCGATGCCGACCGCCGTGCCCGACTGCGCCGGGACGGCGGCGGCCTGCAGAGCGCCGGGGTCCGGCACCTCGACGCCCTGGCGCTCGGCCCACACCTCGTTGATCCGGGCGGTCAGCCGCTCGGCACCGCGGCGCGAGTTCGTGAAGACGAGGGTCGAGCGGTGCCGGGCGACGAGGTCGACCACGCGCTCCTCGACGTGCGGCCAGATCGACGGACGCACCAAGGGCCGGTCGGCGGTGCCGCTGAGGTCCGGGTCGGGCGTCGGCAGGAGGTCGCCCGACGCCCCCGGGACGGCTCCCAGCTCGGTGAGGTCGGGCACCGGGACCACGACGTCGACGTCGATCTGCTTGGTCGACGGCGGCTGCACGACCGTCACCGTCCGCCCGCCCGCGGCCGCCGGGCGTGCCCCGCCGAGGAAGTCGGCCACGGCCTCGACCGGCCGGACCGTCGCCGACAGGCCGATGCGCTGCGCGGGCCCTGGCCCGCCGGGACGGTCGAGCAGCGCGTCGAGGCGCTCGAGGGAGAGCGCGAGGTGCGAGCCGCGCTTGGTGCCCGCGACGGCGTGGATCTCGTCGACGATGACCGTCCGTACGCCCGACAGGCCGGACCTGGCGGCCGACGTGAGCACGAGGTACAGCGACTCGGGGGTCGTGATGAGGATGTCCGGCGGTCGGGTCGCGAACGCGCGCCGCTCGGCCGGGGGCGTGTCGCCCGTGCGGATGCCCACGGACACGTCGGGCAGCGTGCGTCCCAGCCGCGCCGCGGACTGCCGGATGCCGACGAGCGGCGAGCGCAGGTTGCGCTCGACGTCGGTCGCGAGCGCCTTGAGGGGCGAGACGTAGACCACCCGGCACCGCGCCGCGGGGTCGTCCGGCACCTCGTCGGTCAGCAGGCCGTCGAGCGCCCACAGGAACGCCGCGAGCGTCTTGCCGGAGCCCGTCGGGGCGACCACGAGGGCGTGCTCACCGCCCGACACCGCGGTCCACGCACCGGTCTGCGCGGCCGTGGGCTCCTCGAACGCACCCTCGAACCACGACCTCGTCGCGTCGGAGAACCTCGAGAGCACCACCGCGCCATGGTGTCAGGTGGCGCCGACACCCGCCGGTCGCGGAGCGCGCGCCCGCGGGCCGCGGGGTGGCAGGCTGTGACCCGTGAGGTACCGCGAGTTCTGGGATCTGGTCGACGACGTGCTCGGCAGCGCCCAGGGTCGCGGGCTCGTGCGGGAGCTCGTCGTCGGCGAGCTCGGGCAGCGGACCGCGCAGCAGGCGCTCGACGACGGCGAGGAGCCGCGGACCGTCTGGCACGCGCTGTGCGACGCGCTCGGCATCCCCGACGCCGCCCGCTGGGGCAGCGACCCGCACCGCGCGGCACCACCCCGTCGCTGAGGAGCCCGATGAGCGTCGACGTCCGACCGGGAAACCGCCCGCCGCGCCGGTGGGCGCCGACGCTCGCCGACGTGGGGGACGTCGCGCTCGGCCTGGCCACGACGGCCGTCGGCCTCGGCGTGGCGATCGCGCTCGTGGACGGCGTCACGGCCGACTCGCCGGTCGGGATCCTCGTGGTCGCGCTCGCGGTCTCCGTCGGCGACCTGCTGCTGCGGGCCCCCCTTCGCTGGTTCGCGGCCGTCGCCGGCGCGATGGGCACGCTCGTCGCGGGGCTCGTGGTGCAGGTGGCGGTCGCCTGGGTCGCGCTCGCGTACGCCCCGGGGATCACTCTCGACTCGGGCTGGGACACCGCGCTCGTCCTCGTGCTCACCGCGATCGTCATGGCCGCGGCGCGCTGGGTCTGGGGCGCGAACGACAGCGACTACGTCATCGCGGACGTCCTGCGCCGCGCGCGACGCCGGGCGCGGCGGGCGGGGACGGCGCCCGACGACGGCGCGCGGCAGGCCGGGCTCCTGGTCGTCCAGCTCGACGGCGTCGCCGAGCCCGTGCTGCGGCAGGCGATCGAGGCTGGCCTCGCGCCGACCGTGCAGCGCTGGCTCACCGACGGCACGCACCGGCTCGAGCCCTGGTGGGCGCGCGTGCCGTCGACGACCCCGGCGAGCCAGGCGGGCCTCCTGCACGGCGACTCCACCCAGATCCCGGCGTTCCGGTGGTGGGACCGGGGTCTGGGACGGCTGGTGGTGACGAACCACCCGGTCGACGCGGCGCTCGTCGAGACGCGCCTCACGACGGGCAAGGGGCTGCTCGCGGGCGGCGGCACGGCGGTCTCGACCATGTTCTCCGGCGATGCGGCGACCGCGTTCGTCGTCATGAGCAGGACACGCAGCCGGGGGCCCGACGGCGAGCGCGCGGGCCTCGGGCCGGGGCCGTCGTTCTTGCGGTTCTTCGCGAGCCCGTTCGTCCTCGCGCGCGCGGTCAGCCTGTCGCTGGGCGAGATGGTCAAGGAGCTCTACCAGGCGCGCCGGCAGCGGGTCCGCGACGTGCGGCCCCGGATCTCGCGCGGCGGGTGGTACGTCGTGCTGCGCGGCGTGACGAACGTCCTCATGCGGGACCTGTCGACGTCGCTCGTCGCCGAGGCGCTCATGCGCGGCGACCCGACGGTGTTCGTCTACCTCGTCGACTACGACGAGATCGCCCACCACGCCGGGCCGACGCGTCCCGAGTCGATGCGGGCGCTCGAGGGCCTCGACCGGGTCCTGCGGACCCTCGAGCAGGTGTGCGCCGTCGCGCCGCGCGCGTACCGGTTCGTCGTGCTGTCCGACCACGGCCAGGCGCTCGGTGCGACGTTCGAGCAGCTCGGGGGCCGCAGCCTCCTGGACACGGTCCGCGGCCTCATGGCCGCCCCGGGCGCGGCGGGTGTGGAGAGCGGGACGGGCGAGGACTGGGGTCCGCTCAACGCACTGCTGACGAGCGCGTTCGGTACCGGTCGGGCCGCCTCCGTGGTCGGTCCGGACGCCCGCGACGCGCGCGAGCCTGCCGCCGACGGCGAGGTGCCCGAGGTCGTCGTGGTCGGCTCGGGGAACCTCGGGCTCGTGTGGTTCCCGCGCTCGCCGCGCCGCCTGGTCCTCGAGGAGCTGCAGGAGCGGTGGCCCGGACTGGTCGCGGGCCTCGCGGCGCACCCGGGGGTCGGCGTCGTGGTCGCGGACACCCAGGACCGGGGGCTCGTGGCGATCGGCCCGCGCGGGCTCGTGCTCCTCGAGCAGGACGACGCCGCGCCCGAGGGTGAGGACCCGCTCGCCCCGTACGGTCCGCGCGGAGGACCCGATCTGGTGCGGGCTGCACGGCTCGCGCACACCGGCGACCTGCTTCTCGTCTCGGAGGTGTCGTCCGCGGGGCACGTGCACGCCTTCGAGGGCCAGGTGGGCTCGCACGGCGGGATCGGCGGCCAGCAGAACCGCGCGCTGCTGCTGCACCCGGTCGACTGCCCGCTCGACGACGACCTGTGCGAGGACGTCGGCAGCGAGCGGCTGCTCGTCGGGGCGGAGGCCGTGCACGCCCAGCTGCTGCGCTGGGCGACCGCGGCGGGCCTGCGACCGTGACCGACCGACCGGGCGGGCTGCGGGTGCGGTGGCTGGGCCACGCGACCGTCGTGCTCGACGTCGACGGCGTCCGGCTGCTCACCGACCCGCTGCTGCGCGGGCACGCGGGGCTGCTGCGTCGCCGCGGGGCCGCTCCCGAGGCGGACCACTGGGCAGGCACCGACGCGGTGCTCCTGTCCCACATGCACCACGACCACGCCGAGATCGGCTCGCTGCGCCTGCTGCCGGGCGTGCCCGTCGTCTCGGCGCCGTCGAACGCACGGTGGCTGCGGCACAAGGGCATGGACCGGTCCGTCGGGCTGCCCGACCACGTCTGGTGGTCCGTGCCCGGCAGCGACGTCCGCGTGCGGCTCGCGCCCGCGGTGCACGGCGACCGGCCGATGCCGCACCGGCCGAACACCGCGCACGGCTTCCTCGTGGACGCGCCGTCGGGGCGGGTGTGGTTCGCGGGCGACACCGCACCGTTCGCGGCGATGGTGAACCTGCCGGCTCTCCTCGGTGGCCCTGTCGACCTCGCGCTCGTGCCGGTCGGGGGCTGGGGCCCGCGCCTGTCCGGGGGGCACATGGACGCGCGGCAGGCGGCACGGGCGTGCCACGTGGTGGGGGCCCGCGCGGCGGTGCCGGTGCACTGGGGGACGCTGCACGCACCCGCGTCGCGGCGGCTGCCGCCGGGGTGGATGGACCGTGCCGGGCCCGCGTTCGCGGCGGCGGCGCACCGGCTCGCGCCGGGGTGCCGGGTGCACGTGCTGGCGCCGGGGGAGCAGGTCGAGGTCGACTCTGCGCCGGTGCGCTGACGCCCGCGCCGGGTCCCCGGCGCGTCGGGAGCGACCTGCGGACACGCCGGCGGCGTGTCGGCGGACGTCGAACAGGTGTTCGGGTAGTGTCCTCGGTGGGTGATCGGCGGTCGAGCCGTCCACAGCCCTGTCCGGCTCCGGCCGGCTCACGGGGTGGGGGCGGTCGCGGCCGGGATGTCGGTGGTCGGGCATAGCGTCACCCGCAACGAGACCAGCCCCCGCAGGCGCAGCAGGACGCTGCACGAGACGACGAGGTGGGAACATGCCCGCACCCCAGGACCGCGAGAAGGCCCTCGAGGCCGCACTCAGCCAGATCGACCGCCAGTTCGGCAAGGGCTCGATCATGCGCCTCGGCGACGAGGGGCGCCCCCCGGTCGAGGTGATCCCGACCGGCTCCATCGCGCTCGACGTGGCGCTCGGCATCGGCGGGCTCCCGCGCGGCCGCATCATCGAGGTGTACGGCCCGGAGTCCTCCGGCAAGACGACGGTCGCGCTGCACGCCGTCGCGAACGCGCAGAAGGCCGGCGGCATCGCCGCCTTCATCGACGCCGAGCACGCGCTCGACCCCGAGTACGCGAAGAAGCTCGGCGTCGACACCGACGCCCTGCTGGTCTCGCAGCCGGACACCGGCGAGCAGGCGCTCGAGATCATGGACATGCTGATCCGCTCCGGCGCGATCGACATCATCGTCATCGACTCCGTCGCGGCGCTCGTGCCGAAGGCCGAGATCGAGGGCGAGATGGGCGACAGCCACGTCGGTCTGCAGGCGCGCCTCATGTCGCAGGCGCTGCGCAAGATCACCGGCGCGCTCAACGCGTCGGGCACCACCGCGATCTTCATCAACCAGCTGCGCGAGAAGATCGGCGTCTTCTTCGGCTCCCCGGAGACGACGACCGGTGGCAAGGCCCTGAAGTTCTACGCCTCGGTCCGCATGGACATCCGCCGCATCGAGACCCTCAAGGAGGGCACCGACGCGGTCGGCAACCGGACCCGCGTGAAGATCGTCAAGAACAAGATGGCGCCGCCGTTCAAGCAGGCCGAGTTCGACATCCTGTACGGCGTGGGCATCTCCCGCGAGGGCAGCCTCATCGACCTCGGCGTCGAGCACGGCTTCGTCCGCAAGTCCGGCGCCTGGTACACGTACGAGGGCGACCAGCTGGGGCAGGGCAAGGAGAACGCCCGCAAGTTCCTCAAGGACAACCCCGACCTCGCGGACGAGATCGACAAGAAGATCAAGGAGAAGCTGGGGGTCGGCGCGCGCGTCGACGCCCCGGCGGACGCCTCGCCGGCGGTCGACTTCTGACCAGCGGCGGCCCGGGCATGAACCGCGGGCACCGTCGGGGGCGGGCATCCGAACCGCCCCCGACGGGGTCCGCCGCGCACGACACCGAACCCGACCCGGAGTCGGTGGCGCGGGCGATCGCGCTGCGGATGCTCACGGGCGCCCCACGCAGCCGCGCGCAGCTCGCCGAGGCGATGGGCCGGCGCGACGTTCCGGAAGAGGTCGCCGAGCGCGTGCTCGACCGGTTCACCGAGGTCGGGCTCGTGGACGACGCCGCCTACGCCGAGACGCTGGTCCGGACGCGGCACGCCGAGCGCGGGCTTTCCCGTCGGGCGCTCGCGGTCGAGCTGCGTCGCAAGGGCGTGGGCGACGAGGATGCCGAGCGCGCGCTCGAGCAGATCGACACCGAGGACGAGGAGTCGGCCGCACGCCACCTGGTGCGGCGCCGGCTCGCGGCGACCGCGGGGCTCGACGCCCAGACCCGGGCGCGGCGGACCTTCGCCGCCCTCGGGCGCAAGGGCTACCCGCCCGGGCTCGTGGCCCGGCTCGTCCGCGAGGAGCTCGCCGCGGACGGTCTCGACACACCGCCGCTGACGGGCGCCGACCCCGACTGACGTCACGTCGTCGGCGGGAACGCGCGACGCCCCTGCGTCGTTGCTCGCTCCGACGTCGCCGACCCGCGGCGGTGCACGGTCGCGACGTCGACCTGCGACAGAATGACGCCAGCAGCAGCGCGCCCCGGACCTCGGGACGGTACGACGGGAGGACCACGGTGGAGCCAGGGCCCATCGCCACGGTGATCGGGCTGCTCGGCGCCTGCCTGGTCGCGCTCATCCTCGTGCTGGTCGCCCGCCGCGAGGCTGGCGCGCAGCGGGCGCGCGCAGAGCAGGACGTCGCGTCGATCAAGGACCAGGCGCGCGCGCTCCTCGCGGACGCCGAGCGGCGTGAGCAGCGGGTCGCGGAGCGCGAGCAGGCCCTCGCGGCGGACCGCGCGCTGGTCGAGGAGCTCGACCGCAAGGCACGCAGCCGCGCCGAGGAGGCGTCCGACGCCCGCCAGCAGGCCGCCCGGCGTCTCGACGACGCCCAGCGGGACGCAGACCGACGCGTCGCGGACGCGGAGCGTGCGGCGAAGGAGCGGCTCGCCGAGGCGGACGCGCTCGCCGGTCGTCGGATCGTCGACGCCGAGCGGGAGGCCCTCGCCGAGCTCGAGTCGGCGAGCGGGCTCACGCGGGAGGCGGCGCTCGAGGAGCTGACCCGCCGGCTCGTCGACCGTGCGACGAACGACGCGGCGGCGCAGGTGCGGCGTGCAGAGGCGCAGGCGCGGCGGACGGCCGACGCCCGCGCGCGGCGCATCGTCGCGACCGCCGTGCAGCGGACCGCCGTCGCGACGAGCGCGCAGTCGTCGACGACGACGCTCGCGCTCCCGTCGGACGACATGAAGGGCCGCATCATCGGCAAGGAGGGGCGCAACATCCGCGCCTTCGAGGCGCTGACGGGCGTGAACGTGCTGGTCGACGAGCAGCCGGGCGCCGTCGTCCTGTCGTGCTTCGACGCCGGTCGTCGTGAGGTCGCGCAGGTCGCCCTCGACGCCCTCATGGCCGACGGCCGCATCCATCCGCAGCGCATCGAGGCCGCGTACGCGGAGGCACTCGCCGGTGCCGACGAGCGGACCGACGCCGCGGGCCACGACGCCGCGGAGCGCGCGGGCGTCTCCGGGCTGCACCCCGAGCTGATCCGGACGCTCGGTCGGCTGCGCCTGCGGACGTCCTACGGGCAGAACGTCCTCGAGCACCTCGTCGAGTGCGCGCTGCTGGCCGCGCAGCTCGCGGCGGAGACGGGCACCGACGTCGAGGTCGCGCGCCGCGGTGCGTTCCTGCACGACATCGGCAAGGCGCTCACCTCCGAGGTGCCCGGGACGCACGCCCTCGTGGGCGCGGACCTGGCGCGCCGGCTGGGGGAGTCGGACGACGTCGTCAACGCGATCGCGGCCCACCACGACGAGGTGCCGGCGCAGACGGTCGAGGCGGTGCTCGTGCAGGTCGCGGACGCGATCTCCGCGTCGCGGCCCGGCGCGCGGCGCGAGGACCTCGACCAGTACGTCGAGCGGATGGACAAGCTCGAGCAGCTCGTCGTCGAGCACGAGGGCGTGAAGCGCGCGCTCGCGATGTCCGCAGGGCGTGAGGTCCGGGTGGTCGTCGAGCCGTCGGAGGTCGACGACACGGACCTGCCGCAGCTCGCGGTGACCATCGCCCGGCACATCGAGCGCGACCTGGCGTACCCGGGCGAGATCCGGGTGACGGTCGTGCGCGAGACCCGCGCGAGCGCAACCGCCGGCTGACGGACGACGGTCGTGCGCGAGACCCGCGTGGCCGCTGGCTGACGGCTGGCCCGCGTCGGCGGTCGTCGCTCGTGGCGAATGCGCGTGCGAGTGCGAGTGCGAGTGCGGGCGCGCCAGGCCGTCAGGCGCCCGCGCGACCGCGGCGCCGTCAGGTCGGCGTGGTGCCGGTGGCGACGACCAGGCTCGGCGGCTCGGCCTTCGCGCGCCCCGACGTGCGGAGTCCCACCCGGCCGGCCAGCAGCCCGGCGAGCCGCGTGAGGGCGTAGTTGATGACGATGAAGATGAGGGCGGCGACGACCAGGGACTGCAGGATGTTGCCCTGCCCGGACCCGAGCCGCCGGGCGGCGTCGAGCAGCTCGGGGTACGTGATGATGTAGCCGAGCGCGGTGTCCTTGAGGATGACGACGAGCTGGCTGGCGATCGCAGGCAGCATCGCGAGCAGCGCCTGCGGGACCTCGACGAGCCGCAGCGACTGGCTGCGGCGCAGCCCCACCGCGAGAGCGGCCTCCCGCTGGCCCTTGGGCAGGTTGTGCACGCCGGAGCGGACCAGCTCGGCGAACACCGACCCGTTGTAGAAGGTCAGCCCGAGGACGACCGCCACGAGCGGCAGGTCACGGGGCTCGACCAGGTCGAGGCGCGACAGGCCGAGCCAGAAGAAGATCATCATGAGCAGCACCGGCACGGCGCGGAAGAACTCGACGACGGCGCCCGACACGGCCCGCACGGTCCGTGACGCCGACAGGCGACCGAGGCCGAAGACGAGGCCGAACACGGCGGACGTGACGATCGCGATCGCGGCGGCGCGCAGCGTGCCGACGAGGCCGGGGAGCAGGTAGTCGACCCACGGGTCGGCGGTGAGGAAGATCGTCCACAGGTCGGGGTTGAGCTGCCCCTTGGCGCCGAGGCGTGACAGCACCCAGGCGCCGATGCCGACGACGACGACGGTGGCGGCGACGTTGACCCACACCATCCGCCGTCGGGTGCGGGGGCCCGGGGCGTCGAACAGGACGGACTCGCTCATCGGGCCACCGCCAGCCTGCGCGACAGCGTGGTCGTCGCGAGCCCGAGGGGGACGACGATGAGCACGAAGCCGAACGCGAACGTGAAGAAGATCAGGAGGATGACGTCGGGCCGGAACTCGATCATCGTCTTCATGAGGCCCGAGGCCTCGGCGACGGAGCCGGCGGCCGCGACCGTGGAGTTCTTGGTGAGGGCGATCAGGACGTTGCCGAGCGGAGCGATGGCCCCGCGGAACGCCTGCGGGAGGATCACGAGCCGCGCGGACGCCCAGAAGCCCAGCCCGATGGCGCGCGCGGCCTCCGCCTGGCCCACGGGCACGGTGTTGACGCCCGACCGCAGCGCCTCGCAGACGAAGGCGGCGTGGTAGACGGACAGGCCGAGCACCGCGAGCCGGAAGAAGTTGGTCTGGAAGTCGGTGGAGAGAACCAGCCCGAGCTGGCCCCACAGCCCCAGCACGCAGAACACGACGATGATCGTCAGCGGGGTGTTGCGCAGCAGCGTGACGTAGGTCGAGCCGGCCCAGCGCAGGCTGGGCACGGGGGAGATGCGCATCATCGCGAGCACCGTGCCGAGCACGAGCGCGAGGATCCCGGCGTAGAAGGTGAGCTGGATGTTCACCCAGAAGGCGGCGAGCACGTCGAACTGGTCGAACAGCGACAGGAACTGCTCGAGGTAGCCGTCGTCCACCGGCTCTCCTTCCGCGAGGGGGCGGTTCGTCGCGCGGGGCGGCTGCCCGGGCGACGGGGGTCACGACCGGTCGGCGGCCCGCACGTGCGGACCACCGACCGGTCGGGGCGGGTCAGCTGCAGGCGGCCGGCTCCGGCGGGTTCAGGTCCGCGTTCGCCTCGTAGCCGGAGGCGCCGACGTTCTTGTCGAGCAGCTCCTGCCAGGTGCCGTCCTCGATCATCGTGGTGATGGCCTCGTTGATCGCCTCGCACTTGTCGGAGTCGAGCGGCAGGCCGACGCCGTAGTTCTCCTCGGAGACCGGGTTGCCGACGACCTTGACCTTGCCCTCGTTCGCGGGGACGGCCGCGAGCCCGGCGAGGATGATGTCGTCGGTCGTCACCGCGTCGACGCTGCCGGCGGTGAGGGCCGTGACGCACTCGGCGTACCCGGGCTGCTCGAGCAGGTTGGTCCCGGCGGCGTACTCGTCCTTGATGCGCTGCGCGCTGGTCGAGCCGGTCACGGAGCACAGGTTCTTGCCCTCGAGGTCCTCGGGCCCGCTGATCGAGTCGTCGTCGGCGGCGACGAGCAGGTCCTGCCCGGCGACGAAGTACGGACCGGCGAAGGAGACGACCTCCTTGCGCTTGTCGGTGATGGAGTACGTCGCGAAGATCATGTCGACGCCGCCGGTCTGCAGCAGGTTCTCACGCTGGGCCGACGGGGACTGGACCCACTCGATCTGGTCCTCGGAGTAGCCGAGCGCGTCGGCGACGTAGCGGGCGACGTCGACGTCGAAGCCGGTGTACTCGTCGCCGTCCTGGAAGCCGAGGCCGGGCTGGTCGAACTTGATGCCGATCCGGATCGTGCCCTCGGCCCCGCCGGACGTCTCGGACGCCTCGCCGGTGGCTCCCGCGTCCGTGTCGTCGTCACCGCCTCCGCTGGAACAGGCGGCGAGGGTGAGCGTGGCGGCGGCCGTGAGTGCGACGGCCAGTCGTCGTGCGCGCATGATGGGTCCCCTTCTTCTGCGTGACGTGCGGGTGTGTCGGTCAGAGGTGCGGATCGTGTCCGGTCGGGGTGCTGGTCGAGGTGCTGGTCGAGGTGCTGGGCGACGTGCTGGTCGGGTGCTCGTCGGGGCCGACGGTCAGTGGGTGAGGATCTTCGACAGGAAGTCGCGGGCGCGGGTGCTCGTCGGGGCCGTGAAGAACGTCTCGGGGTCGGCCTCCTCGACGACCTGGCCCCCGTCCATGAAGACGACCCGGTGGGCGGCGCGACGCGCGAAGCCCATCTCGTGCGTGACGACGAGCATGGTCATGCCCTCGCGGGCGAGGCCGACCATGACGTCGAGGACCTCGTTGATCATCTCGGGGTCGAGCGCGGACGTCGGCTCGTCGAACAGCATGACCTTGGGGTCCATCGCGAGCGCCCGGGCGATCGCGACGCGCTGCTGCTGGCCGCCGGACAGCTGGGCGGGCAGCTTGTGCGCCTGGTCGGCGACGCCGACGCGCCGCAGCAGCTCCATGGCGCGGTCCTTCGCGACGGAGCGCTTGACGCCCTTGGCCCGCACGGGCCCGAGCGTGACGTTCTCGAGGACGGTCTTGTGGGCGAACAGGTTGAACGACTGGAACACCATGCCGACGTCGGCGCGCAGGCGGGCCAGGTCGCGGCCCTCGGCGGGCAGCTCCCTGCCGTCGATGGTGATCGTGCCCGAGTCGATCGTCTCGAGGCGGTTGATCGTCCGGCACAGGGTCGACTTGCCGCTGCCGGACGGGCCGATGACGACGACGACCTCGCCGCGGTGCACGGTGAGGTCGACGTGCTGCAGGACGTGCAGGGGGCCGAAGTGCTTCTCGACGCCGGACAGCACGACCAGCGGTCCGCCGACGGGTCGGTCGGTGACGGCGGCGGGGGAGGCGTTCTCCGCGAGGTCAGCCATCCGACGACAATAGAGGGGGAATGTCCGTTCCTGCCACCCGGGCGGGTCACGGTTGTGCAACACCGCAGTCAAGTGCGCTGGCCGTCGGCCGGTCCGCGGGGTGGATCCGGCCGCGGACGGCCCGGCGTGGCGTGGGTCGTACCCTTGTCGGTGATGTCCACGACCCTGCCCGCCCCGACGCCGGTCGCCCCCGCGGCACCCGACGCGTCGCCGCGCACCTACCTCGTCAAGACGCTCGGCTGCCAGATGAACGTGCACGACTCCGAGCACATGGCCGGCATGCTCGAGCAGGCCGGCTACGTCGCCGCGACCCCGGCGGACGCCGCCGCGGAGGACGCCGACGTCATCGTCATCAACACGTGCGCGGTGCGCGAGAACGCGGCCGACAAGCTGTACGGGAACCTGGGTCGGCTCGCGGGGACCAAGCGGGCGCGTCCGGGGATGCAGATCGCCGTCGGCGGGTGCCTCGCGCAGAAGGACCGCGCGGGCATCGTCGCGCGCGCCCCGTGGGTGGACGTGGTCTTCGGCACGCACAACCTCGACGTGCTGCCCGTGCTGCTGGAGCGCGCGCGCCACAACCAGCAGGCCGAGGTGGAGATCGCCGAGTCGCTGCAGGTCTTCCCGTCGACGCTCCCGACGCGCCGCGAGTCGGTCTACGCGGGCTGGGTGTCGATCAGCGTCGGCTGCAACAACACCTGCACGTTCTGCATCGTGCCGCACCTGCGCGGCAAGGAGCGCGACCGCCGGCCGGGCGAGGTCCTCGCCGAGGTGCAGGCCCTCGTGCAGCAGGGTGCGATCGAGGTGACGCTGCTCGGCCAGAACGTCAACTCCTACGGCGTCGAGTTCGGCGACCGCGGCGCGTTCGCGAAGCTGCTGCGCGACGCCGGGGCGACGGACGGGCTGGAGCGCCTGCGGTTCACGTCGCCGCACCCGGCCGCGTTCACGGACGACGTCATCGAGGCGATGGCGGCGACGCCGACCGTCATGCCGCAGCTCCACATGCCGTTGCAGTCGGGCTCCGACCGCGTGCTGCGGGCGATGCGCCGGTCCTACCGCGCGGAGCGCTTCCTCGGCATCCTCGACCGCGTGCGGGCCGCGATGCCGGACGCCGCGATCACGACCGACATCATCGTGGGCTTCCCCGGCGAGACCGAGGAAGACTTCGCCGAGACGCTGCGGGTCGTCGAGGCGTCGCGCTTCTCGTCCGCGTTCACGTTCCAGTACTCGCCGCGCCCGGGCACGCCCGCGGCGGACCTGCCCGACCAGCTGCCGAAGGCCGTCGTGCAGGAGCGGTACGAGCGGCTCGTCGCGCTCCAGGAGCGGATCTCGCTCGAGGAGAACCAGGCGCAGGTCGGCCGGACCGTCGAGGTGCTCGTCGCCGAGGGCGAGGGACGCAAGGACGGTGCGACGGACCGACTGTCGGGGCGTGCGCAGGACAACCGGCTCGTGCACCTCGCGCTGCCGCCGGGGCTCGCGCCGCAGGACGCACCGCGGCCGGGCGACCTCGTGACAGTGACGCTCACGCACGGCGCCCCGCACCACCTCGTGGCGGACTCCGCGGCGACCGGCGGGACGTTCGCGGTCCGGCGCACGCGCGCGGGCGACGCGTGGGCCGCGCGGCAGTCGGGCGAGGATTCCCACGACCACGGCGGTGCGGGCGACGCGTGCGGCACGGGCGCCCCGGCGGGTCCCGTCGTCCTCGGTCTGCCGACGATCGGCCTGCGCGGCGCCTGACGGTGCGGCGTCGGGCCCGTCATGGACGCGGGGCCGGCGCGATCGCGTCAGGCCGGACCGCCGCCGCGGGCAGCCGTCAGTTGTCGGGCAGGTCGTCCGGCGGCGTCTCGTCGCGCGGCAGCAGCCCGTCCAGCGCGGCGAACATCTGCACGCCCGTCCCCAGCCCGCACGCGACGAGCTGCGCGAGCTGCAGGTCCGTCACGCCCGGCTCGAAGTCGGCCGACACCTCGCTGTAGAGGGCGATCGCGCCGTCCTCCTCACGCAGGTACGCCTTGGGCCAGATCCGCTCGCGGTTCCAGTCGTTGACGGCGAGGCCGACGGCGGCGCGCTGCTCGAGCGTGAACGTCCGGTGCCAGCGGCCACGGACCTGCAGGATCTCCTCCTGCTCGCCCAGCATGAGGAACCAGAACCGGCTGCCGTCCCACGTGCCCGTGAGGTCGCCGTCCTCGTCGACGACGAAGCGGTAGCCCCGGCCCAGCAGGTAGTCGCCGATGCGGTCGCGCGACAGGGGGCGCGGCGGCTCGTCGTCGGGGGACGGCCGCTTCGTGGGCTTGGGCAGGCCGCCGAGGACCCGCAGGAGCCAGCCCGGTCCGCTCACAGCGCCTCCCCGCTCACGGTGCGACCCCCGCGGGGTCGGGATAGCGCTCGTCGAGCGCGTCGAAGAACATGCTGCCGGTCGACAGCCCGCAGAAGAGCATCTGGCTGAGCTGGGCGTCCGTCGCACCGTGCTCGAGGTCGGTCGCGACCTCCGAGACCACGTGCACACGGCCGTTGTCGCGGACGCGGACGTACGCCTTGGGCCAGATGCGGTCCGCGTTCCACTCGTTGCACAGGTCGAGCACCTCCTCGAGCCGCTCGATCGCGACCTCGCGGTGCCACTGCCCGCGCACCTGGAGGATCTCCGCCTGCTCGCCGAAGAGGAAGAAGTAGAAGAGGCGCCCGCGCCACAGGCCGCCGAGGTCGCCGTCGTTGTCGACGAAGTAGCTGAACTGGTTGTTCGTCATCCACCCGGCGATCCGGGCGGGTGTGACGGGCGTCGGCAGGTCCTCGGCGGGCTCGGCGACCCCGAGCTCGCGGGCGAGCAGCGCGGCGACCCGCTCGTGGAGCTCGTCGTCGGTGGGCTCGGGAGACGTCACCGGGCGTGCGGCGTGCCGGGCCGGCCGGGGTCGGCGCGGGAACCAGCGACGAGCGCGGTCGGCGAACGGAGCCATGCGGACGACCCTACCCGCGCGCCTGGGCGTGCGCGCCGACGCGCGGCGGGCACAGGCTACGGTCGACGTCATGCTCGTCGCCGCGGCACTCGTGCCCGACACCGCCCTCCTCGTGCCCGGCGTCGCCGGTGTGTCCGACGTCCTGCCGGACTTGCGCGCCGCCGCGCTCGACGCCGTGGCCACCGCGACGTCACGGGCCACCCGGGTCGTCGTCGTCGCGCCGGGGCCGGACGACGCCGACCCTGCCGGGGTGCTGCGCGCGTCGCTGGGCGCGGTCGGGGTACCCGACGGTCTCCTCGGGTGGGACGTCCCCGAGGTCGCGACCGGCGAGGGCGGGTCGGGTGCGACCGTGTCGGTGCCCGCCGTCGCGTCGTCGGTCGCCCTGCACCTGCTGGCGCGCACGGGGTGGGACGGCCCGCTCCGGGTCGTCGAGGTCGCCCGCGACGGTCGCGGCCGGGCGCGAGCGCAGGAGCTCGCGGCGCGCGGTGCCCGGGCGGTCGCGGAGGCCGCCGGCC
>NZ_BIMR01000139.1 GCF_004306155.1 Cellulomonas biazotea | reverse complement strand
GACGAGCGGGGCCATGGCGGTCGCGGCCCGCCACCCGTTGGTCGCGGGCGCGCGGCGGCCCCGGCGGCCGGGCGGTGCCGCGGGCGTAGGGCGCGGGGCGGTGGTCGTCATCGTTCGTCCCCCAGCCGAAGGAGCGCGCCGGACGCGCGCCGCAGGAGCGCGTTGGTCGTGACGGCGACGGCGAGCGCGACGAGGCCGGTCAGGGCCGCGACGAGCGCGAGCTGCTCCGGCCAGGTCCACTGGACGAGCGCGCGCGGCACGGGGCGCAGGCCGACCGCGGAGACGGTGAGCAGGGGCCCGAGGACGCTCGCGAGCAGGCCGCCGATCGCCAGACCGGCCGCGACCCCGAGCACCCCGATGATCGCGTGCTCGACGAGGACCGAGCGGACGATCCCGCCGCGGGACGCGCCGAGCGCCTGCAGCCGCGCGAGCTCGAGCCGTCGCGTCCGGACGGACACGGTCGCGCTCATCGCGAAGCCGGCGAACGCGAGCGCGAGGGCCGCGACGGTGACGATCCAGAGCGCCGCCTGGACGCCGATCCGCAGCGGTCCGTCCGTGGCTGCGTCGCGGACCGCGACCCGGCTGGTCGGCTCGCCGAGGTCGGCCTGCAGGACGGCGGCGGCGACCTGCGCGGCGCCGTCGTCGGGGACCTGCGCCCACCACTCGTCGAGCATCGGGTCCGCGGACGCCGCGCCGAGGGTCGCGCGGGTGAGCAGGTCGTGGTCGACCAGCAGGACCGAGCCGCGCGGGTGCCCGGGCAGGAACGGCAGGACCTCGGTGACCTGCGCGCCGAACAGGTGACCGCTGCCGACGTCGACCGCGAGGGTGTCGCCGACGCCGACGCGCATCTGGTTCGCGAGCGTGTCGGACACGACGGCGGGCACGAGCTCGGGGCGGACGAACGTCGTCGTCGCGAACTCCGCGAGGCCGTTGTCGATCGAGAAGTGGTTGACCGTGCCGCCGATGCGGACGCCGCCCTGGACCGGCAGCACCGACATCGGGATCGCGGCGCCGGTCGCGAGGTCGCCGCGGGTGACGGAGTCCCACGTCGCGTCGGCGACGTCGACCGGGCTCATGACGCCGTCGGTGTCGTCGTCGGCGCCCGGGGCGACGAGGCGCACGTCGGTGAGGTCGACCGTGACCGTGGACTGCCGCTCGAGACCGCTGCGGGTGCCCCGGTCGTCCTGCTCCTCCTCCTCGGGCTCGGCGGGCAGGATGCGCCCGACGACCGCGACCAGCGAGAGCCCGTCGGCGGCGGCGGGGAGGTCGACGCGCACGTCGTCGGCGGCGTCGCCGAGCGGCAGGACGCGCGTCGGCTCGAGCGGGAACCGCACGCCCTGGGAGTCCTCGACGACGAGCGTGAGCACGACCTCGCCGGGGTGCGACGGCGTCGCCGCGGTGGCGACGTCGACCAGCAGCGCGTCGACCGTGCCGGGCAGGGGGATGCCCTCGACCGCGGACCGCGGCCGCAGCGGCTCGGTGACGGCGTCCCAGCCAGCGGCGCTGCGCCCGCGCAGCAGGTCGCCGCCGGAGCGCGTGTCGACCGCGACGAGCGTCGCGGCGGGCTGGCGGCTGTCGTCGCGCGACCGCAGGGACCCGCCGACCGACACCTGGCGCTCGGTCACGGGGCTCACGACGGTCGGCCCGGCGAGCGCGGCGACGTCGCGGCTCTGCTCGAGCGGCGAGCTCGGCAGCCGGTCGATGCGCAGGTCGGCGCCGACGGCGAGGTCGGACTGGTCCTGCTGCGAGATGCGCCAGGTGCCGAGGAACGACTGCGAGAAGGACGCGACGGCGACGGCGATCGTGAGCAGCAGGACGGCGCCGGACGCGCGGCCGGGGCGCCGCCCGACCTCCCACGCGCCGAGCGGTGCGACGAGCGAGCGGCTGCGGGTCGCGAGGCGCTCGCCGAGCCGGGCGACCAGGGGCAGCACCCGCAGGCCGAGGACGGCACCGGCGAGCAGCAGCAGCGCGGGGGCGGTGACGAGCACGGGGTCGATGCGCGCGCCGCCGCCGGGCTCGGTGAGCACGGGGGAGCGGTAGCCCTGGAGCTGCCAGACGCCGACCCCGGCGAGGACGAGGAGCGCGACGTCGGCGCCCGAGCGGGCGAGCGCGCCGCGCCGGTCCTGCCGGACGAGCTGCTGCTCGGCCTCGACGGCGCTGCCGCGGCGGCGCAGGAGCGGCTGCAGCAGGACGCCCGCGAGCAGGAGTGCGACGACCCCGCACGTCACCCAGAGGGTCGGCGGCGTGCCCGGGTCGACGTGCAGCCCGGCCGCGTCGAGCACGGGGATCCGGGTGACCGCGTCGTAGGTGAGGCGCGCGAGCCACGGCGCGACCAGCGCGGTGACGACGGCGACGCCCGCGGCCTCGAGCGCGGCGAGCCGCACGAGCTGCCCGTTCGACGCGCCGCGCGACGCCATGAGCGTCTGCTCGGAGGCGCGCCGCTCGGCGAGCAGCCGTGCGGCGAGCAGCAGGACGGTCACGGCGAGGACGACGAGCATGAGGCCGACGACGACGAGGCTGACCCGGGTGACCGCGAGGTTGCCGACGGCCTCGTCGACGGTCGCGGGCAGGAACGTCGCGAGCCGGGCGGTGCTGACCTCGGCGTCGACGGCCCCGACGAGCCGCGTCTGGCCGTCGACGAGCGCGGTCCGCAGCGCGTCGATCTGGCTGCCGGTCGCGGCGCCGAGGTCGGGCTCGGCGACGACGCGCGCGCCGGCGAGGGTCGCGGGCCCGTCGACGAGTGCCTCGGGCACGACGACGAACGGGCCGAAGATCGGTCCGGACAGGAACCCGAACGTGCCGGGGATCGGCCAGCTGGGGTTGTACTGGGCGCCCTCGATCAGGTCGCGACGCCAGACCGAGCCGGGGCCCTCGAGCTCGTGGACGCCCACGACGACGAGCTCCTGGTCGAGGTACGTGACGCCGTCGAGGGTCGGCAGGACGCTGCCGACGCGCCAGCCGTGGGCGTCGGCGGCGAGCAGGGGGACGGCGACGGGGACGCGTCCGTCGGCGTCGACGGCGACGTCGGGCCAGGCGCCGTCGACGAGCCGGGCGTGCTCGGGGATCGCGGGGCCGGCGGCGAGGTAGGCCATCGGCAGCGCGAGGCGCGACCCGGTGCCGACGTGCAGGGGGTTCGACGTGAGCCACGCGCTGCGCTGCGAGTCGATGCCGCCGAGCAGGTCGTCGTAGTACCCGTCGGTCGCGGCGAGCGCGGCGGCGGGGTCGTCGCCGTGGTCGAGCGTGAGGACGACGTCGAGGTCGGTGCCGGCAGCGGACGCCCTCCCGAGGGCCTCGCCGACGGCCCGGGTCTCGCTCACGTGCAGCAGCAGCGCGAACGTGCCGAGCAGCGTCGCGCCGACCAGCGCGACCGCGAGCACGGCGGCGAGCAGGGTGCTCTGCGCGGCGGCGCGGTGCCGCAGCACGCGCAGCGTCCAGCCCATGCAGCCCTCCGGAGACCTCGTCGTCGGCGTGCGCGACCAGGGGCGGAGGCGCGGGGATGCCCCGATGGTAGGTCGGGCGTGCGGGGTGTGGGAGCGATTCCGCAAGCCGAGACCGACCTGTGACCTTGCGCAACTGCGGGCGGCCGCGCGGCTGTCAGGAGCGACCTCCGGCGTGTATATTCCGTCCGGAATAGTCTCACCGGAGCAATGCGAGGAGGGTCGTGGCCACCGAGCTGTCCGCCGTCGCCGTCCTCGTGCTCGGCCTGCTGCGCGAACGTCCGCGGCACCCCTACGACGTCTTCCAGACCCTCGTCGAGCGCGGGGACGCCCGCCTCGTCAAGGTCAGCCCGGGCGCCGTCTACCACGCCGTCGAGCGGCTCGAGCGCGACGGGCTCGTCGAGGCCGTCGGCACCGAGCGCGCCGGACGACGGCCCGAGCGCACCACCTACCGGCTCACCGACGACGGCCGCGTCGCCTACGAGCGGCGGCTCGCGAGCTTCCTCGGGGACGACCACCCGGTCCACCCCGTCTTCCCCGTCGGCCTCGCCGAGGCCGTCGACCTGCCGCGCGACGTCGTGATCGCCGCGCTCACCCGGCGCCGCGCGCACGAGTCCGCCCGGCTCGCCCACCTGGAGCACGCCTACGAGCAGGTCCGCGCCGACGGGCTGCCCCGGCGCTACCTGCTCGACGTCGAGCACGACATCGAGCACCTGCGGCACGAGGTCGCGTGGCTCGACCGCACGCTCACCGAGATCGCCGACGACGTCCTCGGCTGGGACGAGCCCTTCCCGGTCGCGTTCGTCCACGCCCGGCACGCCCGCCGCGCGGCCACCGCCGGTACCTGACAGCGCACCTGACAGCGCACCTGACAGCGCAACCGGGCGCCGCACCCGCACCCGCGGCCCGCCCGGCTCCCCGCACCTCGACGTCCCCGGAGGACCCATGACCACCGAGCAGCCCCGCGCGCTCGTCGACCTGCACGGGCGCAGCCCGTGGAGCGTCCTGCCGCCCCTGTGCCTCGGCTTCTTCATGATCATGCTCGACACGACGATCGTGAACATCGCCGTGCCCACGCTGGTCACCGAGCTCGACGCGAGCTTCACGGCCGTCGGCTGGGTGAACAGCGCCTACCTGCTGACCTTCGCCGTCCTGCTCCTCGTCACCGGACGCCTCGGCGACCGGTTCGGTCCGCGACCGGTCTTCGTCGTCGGCCTCGTCGTGTTCACGCTCGCCTCGCTCTGGTGCGGCCTGTCCGGGTCGATCGGCATGCTCATCGCCGCCCGCGCGGTGCAGGGCATCGGCGGCGCGCTCATGACCCCGCAGACCATGTCGATGATCACGCGCGTCTTCCCGCCCGCCCGCCGCGGTGCCGCGATGGGCGTCTGGGGCGCCGTCGCGGGCGTCGCGACCATCACCGGCCCGGTGCTCGGCGGCGTGCTCGTCGAGACCGTCGGCTGGGAGTGGATCTTCTACGTCAACGTCCCGGTCGGCGTCGTCGCGCTCTGGCTCGCGCTGCGCACCCTGCCCGCGCTCGACACGCACTCCCGCACGTTCGACGGCCTCGGCGTCGTGCTGTCGGTCGTCGGCATGTTCCTCGTCGTGTTCGGCCTGCAGGAGGGCGCGACCTACGACTGGGGCACGGTCGTCGGCCCCGTGACGATCTGGGAGATCGTCGGGCTCGGCGTCCTCGTGCTCGTCGCGTTCGTCGTCTGGCAGCGGCACCTCGGCGACGACGCGCTCATGCCGCTGGGCCTGTTCCACGTGCGCAACTTCTCGCTCTCGAACGTCGCCGGGTTCGCCGTGACGTTCGCGATGACCGGGATCTTCTTCCCGTTCACGATCTTCGCGCAGCTCGTCCTCGGCCTGTCACCCCTGCACGCGGCCCTCGTCGGCCTGGGCGGGTCGCTGCTGTCGGGCGTCGTCGCGCCCGTCGCCGGCCGGTTGTCCGACCGGCTGCCCGCCAAGTGGATCGTCGCGACCGGCTTCGCGATCCTCACGGTCGTCGTCGTGTGGCTGTCCCTGGTCATCCGCCCCGACGTCCCGGTCTGGCAGCTCGTCCTGCCCATGACGGTCTTCGGCCTCGGGACGGGCCTGCTCTTCTCGCCGCTCGCGGCGACCGCGACCGCCGGGCTCGACCACCGCAACGCGGGCGCCGGGGCGGGCGCGTTCAACACGAACCGGCAGATCGGCGGCGTCATCGGCTCCGCGGCCGTCGTCGCGATGCTCACGTCGCGGCTGTCCGTCGCCATCCCCGCCGCCGCGCAGGACGAGGCCGCCCGCCTGCCCGACGACGCCCGCCAGGCGTTCCTCGACGGGTTCGCGCACGTCGACCCCGAGCAGTTCACGAGCGGGTCCGGGGCCGGTGCCGCGCCGCAGCTGCCCGACTCCGTCCCCGCCGACCTGGCCCGTCAGATCACCGACGCGGCGACGCAGGCCGTGCACGGCGGCTTCTCGACGGCCGTCGCCCAGACGCTCCTGCTCACCGCGGCCGTCCTGGTCGTCGGGCTCGTCGCGAGCCTCGCGATGCGCGCGATCCGCCCCGCGCCGCACGGCGCCGCCGCGCCGACCGAGCCCGTGCGCGCGGAGGCGTGACGAGGGCCGCGCGAGCCCGCGCGGAGGCCTGACGGCGGTCGGGTCCCCGCGCGGTCAGGAGGTCCCGACGCCCGTCCCGCGCGTCAGCGGCACGGCATCCCGGACAGGCCGCTGCGGACCCGAACGGTGCGCTGGTCGTCGGCGTACGTGGTCAGCGTGTTCTCGTCCATGAGCACGACGGTCACGTCCGCGGTGCCGCGCGTGAACGACGCGGTCCCCTCGGGCGCGCTCACCGGCAGGTCGACGGTCACCACGTGGCGCCGCCCGTCGCACCGCAACGGCAGGCCCGCCCACGCGAACGTGTCGCCCTGGGAGGCGTTCACGAAGCCCTCCCACTGGATGCCGTCCGTGCCGTCCGGCTGGCACACGAGAAGGACGCGCACCGTGAGGCTCGCCCCGTCGTCGCCGACGTGCGCCATCGGCATGACCCGCACGTCGGCCGGCGGGACCGGGGGCGGCGCGGCGCTCGCCGTCGGAGCCGCCAGCCCGCCCGCTGCCGCGAGCAGCAGGACCGGGATCGTGAGCATCGCCTTGCGGAGCATCGTCGTCCCCTCTCGTGCCTCCTCCTCACGCTAGGAGCGCCTCGGACGGGCCGACCAGGGCCGTCCGGCCCTACGCCGGTCCGCCCGGCGCGACGGGGTCGCGGGGCACCGGCCGCAGCGTCAGCAGGGTGTTCCCGTTGCGGAACTCCCGCACGTCGAGCCGTTCGAGCTCGGTCCGCCCGTCGGCGCCGTCGAGGAACCGCAGCCCCGCACCCAGCACCGTGGGCTGCACGACGACCCGCAGCTCGTCGACGACGCCGGTCGGCAGCAGCGACGCCACCAGCGACGACGACCCGAAGATCGCGACGTCCTTGCCCGGTGCCGCGCGCAGCGCCCGCAGGTGCCCGACGACGTCGTCCGCGACGAACGTCGTCGGCCCCCACGGGTGCTGCGTCGTGGTGCGCGACGCCACGACCTTCGGCAGGTCGTTCATGAACCCCGCGACGGCCGGGTCGTCGGCGTACGCCTGCGGTGTGGGCCAGTAGGTGGCCATGAGCTCGAAGGTCCGGCGGCCCATGACGATCGTGTCGATCGCGTCCCCCTGGGCGGCGGCGTACTCCTCGAACTCGTCGTCGGTCGCGAACCAGTCGGTCCCGCCGTCGGGCGTGGCGTGGAACCCGTCGATCGACACGATGACGAAGGCGTAGACGGTGCGCATGCGGTCTCCTGTGCTCGGGCCGGGCCGCGTCGAGTCCGCCCGGTGGTCGGGGCCGGGCGCAGCGTCTGCCCGGCGGGTCGTCACCAGGATCGACCGGGCCGGACCGCCGGACTCGTCGGGCGCAGTACGGCCTGGTCGACGTCGACCGTCCCGGGTGAAGTCGGGACGGCGCGGCGGGATCACCCGTCCCGACCTCTCACGAACTCCTCCGTGCTCCCGAGAGGTCGGACGAACCCGTCTCGTCGTGACCCTGGAGCCGCCGTGCCCGTCGTCCCCGCCCGAGTCCGCCGCAGCCTGCGCTGGCAGCTGCTCCTGACCGGCGCGGCGTCGGTCACCCTCACCGCCGCCGTGCTCTCCGCGGTCGCAGGGGTCCAGACCCACCGGCTCACGACGCAGGCCGCGGCCGAGGTCGAGACCCTCACGGCCGGCGCGCTCGCCGCGACGGCCGCGCAGGCGACCACGCTCGTCGACACCCAGGTCGCGACCGTCTCCGACCAGCTCGGCGACCAGGTCGCCGTCGCGGCGGCGCTCGTGGCCGCCCGCGGCCCGGTCGGCTTCGGCGAGCCCGTGACGTGGACCGCGACGAACCAGGTGAGCGGGGACGCGACCGACGCGGTCCTCCCGCAGCTCACCGTCGGCGGCACCTGGCTCGGCCAGAACCGTGACGCGTCCGTGCCGACGCCCGTCGTCGACGACGTCGCCGCGACCCTCGGCGGTGCCGCGGTCACGGTGTTCCAGCGCATGGGCGAGGCGGGCGACCTGCTGCGCGTCGCGACGACCGTGCCGACGGCCGACGGTGCGCGCGCGGTCGGCACCTTCATCCCGGCGGTCGCCGCGGACGGCAGCCCGACGCCCGTGGTCGAGACGGTCCTGCGGGGCGAGACGTACCGCGGCGTCGCGACCGTCGTCGGGCAGCCGTACGTCACGGCGTACGCGCCGCTGACCGTCGACGGCGAGGTCGTCGGCGCCCTGTTCGTCGGCGTCCCGCAGGCCGAGGTCGTCGCCCCGCTGGTCACGGCGCTCGAGGGTGTGCGCGTCGGCGCCACGGGCAGCGTCGTCGTCCTCGCCGCGGACGGCACGGTCGTCGTCCCGCGCGACGGTGCCCCCTTTGCGGCGGACGACCTTCCCGCGCTCGTCGAGGCGGGCACGTCGACCCCGGGCGGGGCCGGCGCCGACGGGTCGGGTGCGACGGTCGCCGTCTCGGTCGACGGCGCGCCCGGCACGGCCGTCGTCCGGCACCAGCCGGCGTGGGGATGGTCGGTCGTCGCCTACCAGTCGGACGAGGAGATCGGTGCGGTCGCCGACGGGCTCGTGACCGGCTCGCGCCAGCTCGTCGCGGTGCAGCTCGGGTGCGGGCTGCTCGCCGCCGTGCTCGCCGTCACGGGCTTCGCGCTCATCACCGGCCGGCTCGTGCGTCGGGTCGAGCGGCTCACGACGACGCTGCAGCGGGTCGCCGAGCGCGATCTGTCGGTCGACGTCCGGCCGGACGGCGAGGACGAGGTCGGCGCGATGGGGCACGCCGTCGCGGACGCGGTCGACGCGATGCGCACGGCGGTCGCGCGCATGCAGTCGGGGGCCGACCAGGTCAGCGGCACCGCGTCGCTGCTCGGGGCGTCGAGCGACGCGCTCTCGACGGCCGCAGGCGCCACCTCCCGCCGCGCCGAGGTCGCGTCGGGCGCCGCCGCGGACGTCTCGAGCCAGGTGCAGACGATCACGGCCGCGATGACCGAGATGCAGGCCACGATCACCGCGGTCGCGCACGACGTCGGGTCGGCGCACACCGAGACCCGGGGCACGGTGGGGCTGGGGGCCGAGGCCGCCGAGGCCGCCGACCGGCTCGCCCGCTCGTCGTCGCAGATCAACGACGTCGTCTCGACGGTGTCCGCGATCGCGGGCCAGACGAACCTGCTCGCCCTCAACGCGACCATCGAGGCGGCCCGGGCGGGCGAGGCGGGCCGCGGGTTCGCGGTCGTCGCGGGTGAGGTCAAGGACCTCGCGCAGCAGACCTCGCAGGCGCTGGGCACCATCGAGCCCGTCCTCGCGGCGGTGGCCCAGGACGCGGCCGACGTGCGGGCCGCCGTCGCGCGCATCACGCGCTCGATCGAGGTCGTCGACGAGCACCAGACGTCCATCGCGGCCGTCATCGAGGAGCAGGCGGCGACGACCGCGGACGTCGAGCGGAACCTCGTCTACGCGGCCGAGAGCACGCGCGACATCGCGGGCTCGATCGTGCAGGTCGCCGACGACGCGGCGCGCTCGCGGACCGGGGCGACCGACGTCCAGGGGGCGGTCGCGGACCTGTCGCGCGTCGCCGACGACCTGCGCGGCGAGGTCGAGCGCTTCCGGCTCGTCGAGGTCTGAACCCGCTCCCCGCGGAGGGTGCGCGGACGGCCCGGCCCGTGTGACCGGGGCCGGGCCGTCAGCCGCGCGTCACGCCTGCGGCGGCCGCGTCATGCTCAGCACGTCGAGGGCCGTGTCGAGCTGCTCCTCGGTGACCTCGCCACGCTCGACGTAGCCGAGGTCGACGACGGCCTGCCGGATCGTCAGGCCCTGCTTCACGGCGTGCTTGGCGATCTTCGCGGCGGCCTCGTACCCGATGACGCGGTTGAGCGGCGTGACGATCGACGGCGACGACTCGGCGAACGCGCGGGCGCGCTCCTCGTTCGCGACGAGCCCGACGACGGTCCGGTCGGCGAGGACGCGGCTCGCGTTCGCGAGCAGCCGGATCGACTCCAGCACGGCGGACGCGATGACGGGGATCTGCACGTTGAGCTCGAACGAGCCGGACGCGCCGGCCCACGCGACGGTCGCGTCGTTCCCGACGACGCGCGCGGCGACCATGAGCACGGCCTCGGGCACGACCGGGTTGACCTTGCCGGGCATGATCGACGACCCGGGCTGCAGGTCGGGGATCGCGATCTCGCCGAGGCCGGTGTTCGGGCCCGAGCCCATCCAGCGCAGGTCGTTGCAGATCTTCGTCAGGCTGACCGCGATGGTCCGCAGCGCGCCGGACAGCTCGACGAGCCCGTCGCGCGACGACTGCGCCTCGAAGTGGTCGCGCGCCTCGGTGACGGGCAGCCCGGTGTCCTCGCGCAGCAGCTCGATGACGCGCTGCGGGAAGCCCGCCGGGGTGTTGATGCCCGTGCCGACGGCCGTGCCGCCCAGCGGCACCTCGGCGGCGCGGGGGAGCGCGGCCTGCAGGCGCTCGACGCCGTACCGGACGGCGGCGGCGTACCCGCCGAACTCCTGGCCGAGCGTGACGGGCGTCGCGTCCATGAGGTGCGTGCGGCCCGACTTCACGACGGTCGCCCACGCGTCGGCCTTGTCCTGCAGCGCGCCGGCGAGGTGCTCGAGCGCGGGGACGAGGTCGTGCACGACGCCCGCGGTGGCGGCCACGTGCACCGACGTCGGGAAGACGTCGTTCGACGACTGCGACGCGTTCACGTGGTCGTTGGGGTGGACGTCCTTGCCGAGCCCGCGGGTCGCGAGGGTCGCGAGCACCTCGTTGGTGTTCATGTTCGAGCTCGTGCCCGAGCCGGTCTGGTAGACGTCGACGGGGAAGTGCGCGTCGTGTGCCCCGGACGCGACCTCGTCGGCCGCGGCGACGATCGCGTCGGCGACGTCCTGCGGCAGCACGCCGAGCTCGGCGTTCGCGCGGGCGGCGGCCTTCTTGATGCGGGCGAGCGCCTCGATGTGGCCGCGCTCGAGGGTGCTGCCGGAGATCGGGAAGTTCTCGACGGCCCGCTGCGTCTGCGCGCGGTACAGGGCGTCCGCGGGGACGCGGACCTCCCCCATCGTGTCGTGCTCGATCCGGAACTCGGGCGACGTCGTCGGGCCCGTGACAGGTGCGGAGGTCATGCGCTCCATCCTGCCGCACGACACCGGGGCACCGGACAGGTGACGATGGCCACATGGACGCCTCCCTGGCCCACGTCTGCCCCGCCGAGAAGTTCCTCGAGCACGGTCGCCTGGTGCGCACGCCGCGCCGGCTCGACGACCGGGCGCTCGTCCTCGAGCACCTCGCGTCGCGCCTGCTCGCACCGGGTGAGAAGGCCGCCGAAACCTCGCTGACCGAGCGGCTCGCCGCGGTCACGGACGACCCGGTGCGGCTGCGGCGCGACCTCGTCGAGGCGGGGCTCGTGGGGCGTCGGCGGGACGGGTCGGAGTACTGGCGCGAGCGGCCCACGGGTCACGACGACGAGCCCGGCGCACGGCCCGGCCCGGAGGACGCCTGGTTCTGACCGCCGCGGCTCAGCGGCGGACGACGAAGAACGCCACGTCGCCGTCGCCGTGCTGGGTCAGGCTCAGCTCCGTCACGACGTCCTCGTCGAGCGTCCCGATCTCGACGGTCGTGGGGTCGGGTCCGGTCACGCAGTCGGCGACCGCCGGGTCGGTGAGGGGGGCCACGGGATCGAGCACCACGGTGACGTCGTCCGCGCCGTCGCACAACGCGACGAGGTCGTACCGGCCGGCGTCGAGGTCGGCGAGGAACGTCCCTCGTCCCTCGCCGTCGTTGCACGCGTGCATCACAGTCCCGGCGGGCTCCGGGAGACCTGCCTCGCACCGGTCGCGCAGCCCCAGACCTCCTTGCCCGGCCAACGGGTCTCCGCCGCAGGCGGTGAGGAGCGCCCCGGCTCCCAGGACGCCGATCGCGGCGAGGCAGCGACTGCTGCGATCGCGGCGTCGTCGTCTGTTCGCCCGGGCGGCATCGGCACGCGCCATGTCTCTCCTCAGGTCGACGGCGCTGCACAAACTAGCGAGCGTCGGGCCGTCGGGTGGCGGGTTTGGCGCACCGATGCTGCCGACAGGGGTCAGCCGATGTCGCCGACCGACTCGGTGAGCTGCACCTGGCCGTCGGCGAGCGTGTACTCCAGGCCGACGATCGCGCAGCGGCCGTCGGCGATCGCCTCGGCGAGGGACACCGAGTAGCCCTGGAGCATCTGGACGGTGTGCCGCACGTGCTCGTGGCCCAGCGTCGCGGCGTCGACGGAGCCGATGCCGCCCTCGCTCGCGAGGTTGACGATGCTCGGGATCACGCGGTCGACGA
>NZ_BIMR01000138.1 GCF_004306155.1 Cellulomonas biazotea | reverse complement strand
GCGGCGAACAGCTCGCCCGCGACGGCCGCGAGCTCGACGGTCGTGACGGCGGCGCTCGCCGGCCCGGCCGGGTCGGCGCCGAGGTGCGGGGCGAGCCGTCCGGCGACGTGCTCGGCGGCGGCGCGGGTCCGGGACGCGGGCCGCGGGTTGCCGACGAGGGCGACGACGGACGGGGTGCTGGCTTGGCTCATGGTGCTGCTCCTTCACGTGCACGCTTGCCGCACCGGGTGGCGCGGCCGGGTCATCTCCCGGAGCACCCCGTCGTGGAGGGGTTGCTGACCAGCGAGCCGGGGCTTGGGTGCTGGTGCTCGTGACCTGGGCGCGGTTTCTACCAGCGGCGCGCCCTGCGACAAGGGGTTGCCCCGGTGATCTCGCACTGCGGACACGCCGCGGGCGGACCCGGACCCGCGCGTCGGGGTGGTCGGACGCCGACGCCCGGTGCCACGATCACGCCTATGACGGACACCGGCGACGCGCACGTCCTCACCGCCAGCGCGGTCACGAACCTGCGTGACCTGGGAGGACGCGCGACGGCGGACGGCGGGACGGTCGCGCGCGGCGTCGTCTTCCGGTCCGCGGAGCTCACGTCCGACGCGGCCCCCGACGACCCCGCGCTCGCCGCCCTGGGCCTGCGGACCGTGGTCGACCTGCGCACCGACGCCGAGCGGGAGGTGCGGCCCGACCGGCCGCCGGCGGGCGCGCGGCTCGTCGAGCTCGACGTGCTCGCGGACCTGCCGCAGGCCGCGGCGACGCAGGCCGCGACGCTGCTGACCCGCCCGGCGGCGCTCCTGGAGTCGCTCGACGGCATGGACGTCGCCGAGCAGATGCGGGCGACGTACCGGCGGCTCGTGCAGGGACCGGCGGCGCTCGCGGGCTACGCGACGCTCGTCCGCACGGTGCTCGACGCGCAGCAGGCGCCGGTGCTGTTCCACTGCACCGCGGGCAAGGACCGCACGGGCTGGGCGGCGACGGTCCTGCTGCTCGCGGCCGGGGTCGACGAGGACGGCGCGATGGACGAGTTCCTCGCGGTCAACCCGGCGGTGCGTGCGACGTTCGCGCCGCTGCTCGCGCAGCTCGACGCGGCGGGCGGCGACTCGACGCTGCTGGTCCCGTTCCTGGAGGTGCGGCCCGACTACCTGCGGGCGGCGCTCGACACGATGGCGGCGCGGTTCGGGTCGTTCGACGGGTACCTCACCGACGGCCTGGGCCTGGGCGCGGTCGAGGTCGAGGCCCTGCGGCGCACGCTGCGCGCGGACGCCTGACCCGGACCGTCGCGCCGGGTTCGCCCGGTTGGTCCGTTCGGGTGGTCCGGAATGTCCGATGTTGCCGCGGTCCCGGGCGACGCTGACGATGGGCTGACCGGTCCCGACGGAAGGCGTACGCGTGCACGACGACGAGCTGGTCTCCCCCATCCGACGCGGTGCGCACGACATCGCCCTGGACCGCGAGCGCATGCGCCGGCGTCGCGTCTACCGCCTCGCGGCCGTGGTGCTGCTCGCCGAGGTGTACGTCATCGTCAGCGCGCTGCTGGGGCGCGACATCGTCCCCGCGATGCCGGCGATCGACCCGCTGGTCCTGGTGCCGGTGCTGTTCTTCGCCGCGCTGCTGCTGCTCATGGTGGGCATGCAGGTCGGCACCGCGCGCTCGCCGCACGTCGTCTACCGGCCCGAGCAGGTGGACGTGCGGCTGTCGGACGTCATCGGCATCGAGCCGGTGAAGGAGGACGTGCGCCGGTCGATCGACCTGTTCCAGACGCACCGGCAGTTCGCGGAGCAGATGGGCGGGACGCCGCGGCGCGGCCTGCTGTTCGAGGGTGCCCCGGGCACGGGCAAGACGATGACGGCGAAGGCGATGGCGAAGGAGGCGGGCGTCCCGTTCCTGTTCGTCTCGGCGACGTCGTTCCAGTCGATGTACTACGGCGCGACGGCCCGCAAGATCCGCGCGTACTTCCGGGCGCTGCGCAAGGCGGCGCGTGCCGAGGGCGGGGCGATCGGGTTCATCGAGGAGATCGACGCGATCGCGCTGCGCCGCGGGGGTCTGCTCGGGTCGTCGTCGGCGGCGTCGGTGCTGGGGTCGACCGCCGGCACGCACGGGGGCGCCGGGGCGCTCGGCGGCGCGCACGGCGTCGTGACGCACGCGATGACGAGCGAGGGCACGGGTGGCGTCGTCAACGAGCTGCTCGTGCAGATGCAGTCGTTCGACGAGCCGACAGGCACCGACAAGGCGGTGAACCGGCTGATCGCGCTGGTCAACCTGTTCCTGCCCGCGCACCGGCAGATCCGCCAGCGCCGCCCCGGCCAGGCGCCGATCCTGCTCATCGCGGCGACGAACCGCGCGGACTCGCTGGACCCGGCGCTGCTGCGCCCGGGGCGGTTCGACCGCCGGCTGACGTTCGCCTCCCCGGACGCGTTCGGGCGGCGCGCGCTCGTCGACCACTTCCTGGCGAAGCGCTCGCACGACCCCGAGCTCGACGACCCCGTCGTGCGGGACCGGGTGGCGGCGTCGACGAACGGCTGGACGCCCGTGATGATCGAGCACCTGCTCGACGAGGCGCTGGTGAACTCCCTGCGGCGCGGGCAGACGACGATGTCGTTCCAGGACGTCGAGACGGCCCGCATCACCGAGATGGTGGGCATCGGCCAGCCGGTCCGGTACACGCGCGCCGAGCAGGAGCTCATCGCGACGCACGAGGCGGGGCACGCGGTCACGGCGTGGCTGGTCGCCCCGAACCGCAGCCTGGAGGTCCTGACGATCATCCGCCGCGGCGAGGCGCTGGGCCTGCTCGCGCACGGTGACTGCGAGGAGGTCTGGACGCGGTCGCAGGGCGACCTGCGGGCCCTGGTGCAGATCGCGATGGGCGGCTGGGTCGCGGAGGAGCTGTTCTTCGGCCAGACGACGACGGGTCCGGCGAGCGACCTCGCGGCGGCGACGCGGACGGCCGCGCAGATGGTCGGCGCGGCCGGGATGACGGGGTCGCTGGTGTCGTTCATGGCGACGGAGAAGCCACTGGTCGACGCGGTGATCTCCGACGGCCGGGCGCGCGAGCAGCTCGAGGCGGTGCTGGAGGACGCCCGCGGGACGGTCCGCCGGCTGCTGTCGCGGCACCGGTACCTGGTCGAGGCGCTGCGCGACGCCCTGCTGGAGCGGCACGAGCTCATCGGCCGGGAGATCACGGACGTGCTGGTGTCCGCGCACGAGGCCGCGACGCGCGCCGCCGACGCGGTGCCGCAGCTCGCGAAGGAGGAGCCCGTGCGCCCCGCCGGCGCGGTGCCCGTCGTGTCCCCGGCGAGCGGGCCGGTCGCATAGCGGTGGACGTCGGCGGGCTCGGCTAGCGTGGTCGACCGTGCCCGAGGGTCATACCGTCCACCGCATCGCCCGCCAGCTCGGCCGTGACTTCGTCGGCCACCCGCTCGCGGTGTCCTCGCCGCAAGGCCGGTTCGCGGCGGGGGCCGCACGGCTCGACGGCCGTGCGCTCGTCGAGACCGCGGCCGTCGGCAAGCAGCTCTTCGCGACGTTCGACGGCGGTGACGTCCTGCGGGTCCACCTGGGCCTGTACGGCGCGTGGGACTTCTACGGCGTGATCTCGCCGGTCGTGGACGGCCAGGAGGCCCGCGGCAGCATGGGCGCGCCCCGGCTGCGCCGGGCCGTGCGGATGGGCGAGGACGAGCGCGAGAGCCCGGCCGACGAGGGCGGTCTGGTCGCGACGTTCCCGCCCGAGCCGGTCGGTGCGGTGCGGGTCCGGCTCGCGACCGCGCAGTCGGTCGCGGACCTGCGCGGGCCGTCGGCGTGCGAGGTGCTCGACCCCGTCGCGGCGCAGGCGGTCGTCGACCGGCTCGGTCCGGACCCGGCGTCGACCGACGACCTGGACGCGGCGGGTGCGGTCGTCGTGGACCGGCTGACGTCGCGCGGCGTCGCGGTCGGGCAGCTCCTCATGGACCAGACCGTCGTCGCGGGGATCGGCAACATCTACCGGGCCGAGCTGCTGTTCCGCGCCCGGCTGGACCCGCACACCCCCGGCCGCCGGGTCCCGCGGGACGTCGCGCGGGCGCTGTGGGACGACTGGGCGGTGCTGCTGCCCGACGGCATCCGCACGGGCGTCATGCTCACGCGCGAGGACCTGGACGACGACGGCCGGGCGCGCGCGCTGACGGACCCCACCGAGCGGCACTGGGTGTACGGCCGCGCGGGCCTGCCGTGCCGGGTGTGCGGCACCCCGGTGGTCGTCGAGGAGATGGCGGGGCGCAAGCTCTACTTCTGCCCGTCCTGCCAGTCCTGACCTCAGACCTCAGGCTTCAGGCCTCGGGCAGCGGGAAGACGAGCTCGCCCACCGGCAGCGGCACCGGCACCGTGTTCGCGCGCGTCGCGAGCGGGCACGCCCAGTCCGGGTCGTACGCGCACGACGGGTTGTACGCGAAGTTGAGGTCGACGACCAGCAGCCCGTGCGAGGTGCCCAGGTCGGCCCCCTTGACGGTGTCGAGGACGTACCGCCCGCCGCCGAACGAGCCGCCGGGCTGCCCGGACGTCGCGTCGCGCACGGGCAGGAACAGGCCGCCCGCGTAGGACCGCAGCGCCCACACGGCGAGCGTCCCGACGTCCGGCAGGTCGACGGTGCCGATCCGCTCGAACGGCACGACGCCGTCGGTGCCGGTCGTGATGTCGAGGCGCTGCGACTCGCCCGGCCGGATCTCGACCTCGAACCGGAACGCGGGGTCGTAGCGGGCGACGTCGAGCCCGGCGAACGCGGCCCGGGTCGCGCCGTCGAGCGGCGAGGCAGGGTGCTCGGCGAACAGCTCGTCGCGACGCTGCACCCACACGGCGTGCGCGGACTCCGGGTCCTCGTGGGCGATGCGCCGGACGTCCGCGTACGTCTGGGCGACGCGCCGCCGCCAGTCGGCGACCGCGAGGACGTCGGCGGCGCGGGCGGTCGGGGTCAGCGGTCGGTGGGGCACCCGTCCACCTTCGCACGGGTGCCGGGCGGCGGCCCGCGCTCCACGGGCAGGTCGGGAGCGGGTTCGCGGGCGGTCGTGTGAGGGTGGGGGCATGGATCTGCGCATCTTCACCGAGCCCCAGCAGGGGGCCACGTACGACGACCTGCTCGCGGTCGCGAAGGCCACGGAGGACCTGGGCTTCGACGCCTTCTTCCGCTCCGACCACTACCTGACGATGGGCGGCGACGGCCTGCCGGGGCCGACGGACGCGTGGACCACGCTGGCGGGCCTGGCGCGCGACACGAGCCGCATCCGGCTGGGCACGCTGGTGTCGTCGGCGACGTTCCGGCACCCGGGCGTGCTGGCGATCCAGGTCGCGCAGGTCGACCAGATGTCGGGCGGGCGCGTCGAGCTGGGGCTGGGGACGGGCTGGTTCGCGCAGGAGCACGCGGCGTACGGCATCCCGTTCCCGGAGAAGCGGTTCGGGATCCTCGAGGAGCAGCTCGCGGTCGTCACGGGGCTGTGGGGGACGCCGGTCGGGGAGACGTTCTCGCACGAGGGCGCGCACTACACGCTGACGGACTCGCCGGCGCTGCCCAAGCCGGTGCAGGCGTCGCCGCTCGACCCCGCGCGGGCGGGCGTCCCGGTGATCGTGGGCGGCAGCGGGCCGCGTCGCACACCGGCCCTCGCGGCCCGGTACGCGGCGGAGTTCAACCTGGCGTTCCCGGCGTTCGACGAGGTCGCGGACAAGCTCGCGAACGTCGACCGCGCGCTCGCGGAGGCGGGACGCGCACCGGAGAGCCTGGTGCGCTCGGCGGCGCTCGTGCTGTGCGTCGGGACGGACGAGGCGGAGCTCGCGCGGCGGGCCGCGGCGATCGGCCGCGAGGTGCCTGAGCTGCGTGAGCACGGCGTCGCCGGGACGGTCGACGAGGTCGTGGACCGGCTGGCCTGGCTGGGGGAGCAGGGGCTGTCGCGCGTGTACCTGCAGGTGCTCGACCTGCACGACCTGGAGCACCTGGACCTGGTGGCGCGCGAGGTCGTGCCTCGATTGCCCTGATCATCCGTTTTCGTCTCGACGCGTGAGACCCCCGCGTGCACGGGGTGAGCAGTTCCGGCGCCCCCCGACCGCCCCGTGCACGCGCTCCCACCTGGCCTTCGACCGGCGTGCGACACCTCCCGTTCGCCCCGTGTCGTCCGGCTTGTGACCTGGCGCACATCGGACGTGCGTGGACACATCCGGCATGCCTCCGTACGTTCGAGTCATTCACGGGGCGGCGACGCCCGCCGGGAGCCACCCGCGCACCATGGCTCCCGCGGCACCCCGCCTCTGTGCGCCGGGCGCCAGCGTCGCCGTCGCAACGGAGTGGTGAGAGAACACCCTCCGCTCGACCGGACGACCACCAGGGGGCGCCACGTGGCAACCACGTTCGACAGGCTCGTGATCGAGCCGCGGAGGACCGAGTCCGACCGCATCACACCGACCAGCCGGCCCGAGAGCGAGGAAGCGCAGAGCCCGTCGCTGCTGCTCCTCGTCCTGCTCGCCTCGACGGGCATCCTCGTCTACGCCGTCTTCCTGCTGAACCCCGCCAACCGCGGCGACTGGCTGCCGTACTCGATGGTCATGCTCGCCGAGACCGTCCTCATCGGCCACGCGCTGCTGTCCATGTGGACCGTGATGTCCAGCGGGCACAACCCGCGCAACTTCGCGTTCCACCTCGCGCAGGACCGGCTCTACGACCTCACCGAGATCATCCGCGACAAGGCCGAGAAGCGGCCCCAGGACTGGCGGATGTACCTCCAGGAGTGGCCCGTCGACATCGACGTGTACATCACGACGTACGGCGAGGACCTCGACACCATCCGCAAGACCGTCACCGCGGCCGTCGCGATGCACGGCCGCCACGACACGTACGTGCTCGACGACGGCCGCTCCGACGAGGTCCGCGACCTCGCGGCGCAGCTCGGTGCCCGCTACATCCGCCGGCTGTCCAGCAACGGCGCGAAGGCGGGCAACGTCAACCACGCCCTGTCCCTCACGCGCGGCGACTTCTTCGTCGTGCTCGACGCGGACTTCGTGCCGCTGCCCACGTTCCTGCACGAGACCGTGCCGTTCTTCGCGTCCGACGACGTCGCGTTCGTCCAGACGCCGCAGACGTACGGGAACATGAACTCGGTCATCTCCCGCGGTGCCGGCTACATGCAGGCCGTGTTCTACCGCTTCGTGCAGCCCGGCCGGAACCGGTTCAACGCCGCGTTCTGCGTCGGCACCAACGTCATCTTCCGCCGCGCCGCGATCGACTCCGTCGGCGGCATCTACTCCGACTCGAAGTCGGAGGACGTGTGGACGTCGCTCATGCTGCACGAGAAGGGCTGGCGGACCGTCTACATCCCGACGACGCTCGCCGTCGGCGACACCCCCGAGACCGTCGAGGCGTACACCAAGCAGCAGCTGCGGTGGGCCACGGGCGGGTTCGAGATCATGCTCACCCACAACCCGCTGTCGCCGAAGCGCAAGCTCACGATGGACCAGCGGCTGCAGTACACCGTGACCGCGACGCACTACCTGACGGGCATCGCCCCGCTCCTGCTGCTCCTGGTCCCGCCGCTGCAGATCTACTTCAACCTGACGCCGATGAACCTCACGCTCACCACGGGCGAGTGGCTGCTGTTCTACGCCGGGTTCTACGTCATGCAGATCGTGCTGGCGTTCTACACGCTCGGCTCGTTCCGCTGGGAGGTCCTGCTCCTGGCGTCGGTGTCGTTCCCGATCTACACCCGGGCCCTGGTCAACGCGATCTTCCGCAAGGACCAGAAGTGGCACGTGACCGGCCAGAAGGGGGCCTACCGGTCGCCGTTCGCGTTCATGATGCCGCAGGTCCTGTTCTTCGTGTTCCTGCTCCTGACGACCGTCGTCGGGGTGTGGAAGGACCTCAGCAACGGGTACTTCAGCCTCGCGCTGGCGTGGAACGCGACCAACACCCTCATCCTCGGCGGGTTCGTCGTCACCGCCTGGAAGGAAGGGCACCGCGGGCGGCTCGCCGCGCAGGCCGAGCGCCGCCGCGACGCCCGCAGGAGCAGCACGACCGGCCGCGACGAGGCTGCCGCACCGCAGACCGCATCGACCGGAGGTGTCGCATGACCTGGGCCAGCCGTATCCGACTGTTCATCGGGGTGGTCGTCGTCGCGGTGATCGCCGCGCTCGCCACCTACCAGCTCAACGAGACCAAGGGGGTCGCCTCGAGCGACTCCGCGCAGATCCTCGCCAAGACCTACTCCGTGGGCACGCCCTACGCAGGCCTCGTCGTCGACCAGAGCGTCGACGAGGGGGACACCGTGAAGACCGGTGACCCGCTGTTCGTCATCGACTCCGCCGCGCTGCAGTACGACGTGCGCAACGGGTTCGCGAAGGAGGCGACCGAGGCGACGCAGATCGACGCCGAGGGTCGCCTCGTCATCCTCGCGACCGGCGACGGCATCGTCACCGACATCGCCTCCGAGCGGGGCACCTTCGTCCAGACCGCCGCGCAGCTCGCCACCGTGCAGCGCGCCGGGACCCTCTTCGTGCAGGCCGAGTACACCCTGACCGCCGCCGAGTACGCCCGCGTGCCCGACGACGCCGAGGTCACGGTCGTCCTGCCCAACCAGCGCACCATCGCGGCACGTGTGGACCGCACGGCCGTGCAGACCGTCGGCGGCGAGGCGCAGGCCCTCATCACCATCACGGGCGACGACCTCGTCGAGGGCACCCAGAACGGGCTCGTCTCGGTCGGCACCCCCGTCACGGCGGAGCTCCACCTCGAGAACGACGGGGTGGTGACCCGCACCGCCGAGCGTGTCACGACGTACATCGAAGGGATCTTCGGATGACCGCACCGACCACGCAGCACCTGCCCATCCCGGCCGCGGGGAAGCCCGCCGCGCCGCGACACCGTCGGGTGGTGGTCGTCGTCGCGGCAGTCGCGGCCGTGGTCGTGGCGGTCGGGGTCGTCGTCGCGGTGCTGGCCCCCCGGGGCTCGTCCGCGCAGGGCGGCGGCCCCGGTTCGGCTCCGGAGGCACCGGTCGTCGGCCCGCCCGACGCCCGCGTCCCCGACGCCGACACCGCGGCCCTCACCGCGGGCGTCGAGCAGGCGTCGGTCGCGAAGATCGACCCCGTGCGCCTCGCCGACGGCCTCGTGCCGCCGACGAACCGCTGGTACAGCGGGCTCGTGTTCGGCGACGAGCCGCAGCCGGTGTTCGCGCAGCCCGTCTCGTTCAGGCTGACGGACGCGGGCTTCACGCTCGGGCTGCCGGAGCCCGTGACGAGCGACAAGGCGATCGTCGGGCCGCACGTGCCGGCCGTCACGGTCGACGCGGGCGCCGCGTCCGCCCAGGTCAGCGCCGCCGACCCCGTGTCGGTGACGGTCGACCTGCTCGACGCGTCGGGGGCCGTGCTCGGCAAGGTCGTCCTCGCGGAGGGGTCGCCGCTCGTCAGCCTGACGGCGGTCGCCGACCTCACCGTGCAGACCTCGGCGCAGGGCGGCTCGTTCGCCTCCGCCGCGGACGACGGCCCGGCCACCGTGACCGTCGGGACGACCGAGTGGGCCCTCGTCGGGCCTGCGGGCTCCGACCCCGGCAGGACGACCCTCGCCGCCGGGCAGAGCGTCACCTGGTACCCGGTGCCGCAGGACGCCGACGCGGACGCCGCCGCGACCCTCGCGGCTGCCGCCGCCGACCCGGTGACCGGCGTCGACGTGACCTACGGCGTGGACGACGAGATCGCCCGCACCACCCTCACGTACAACACCGCCGGCGGGTCGCCCAGCGCGTACGTGCTGCTCCCGCACCACCGCACCGGCACCCAGCCGGACCGCGAGGGCTGCGGGCTCGGCACCTACCCGTCGGTCTACGGCTCCCTGGAGCTGTGCGCCGGGTCGCACCTCACGTCGTTCGCGCCGACCGTGCCCGCCACGGGCGGCCTCGACCTCGACGGCGTGCCCGACACGCAGCGGACCGCGATCGTCGAGGCCCTCACGGCCGACGTCGCCGCCACCGAGGCGTTCCCGTCGGACACGTACTTCGGCGGCAAGGCCCTGTTCCGGGCCGCGTCGCTCGTGACGCTCGGCGAGCAGGTCGGCGCCGACGACGTCGTGGCCGACCTGCGCACCCGCACCACGGACGCCCTGCGCGAGTGGACCCAGCCCGACGGCTGCGCGCAGCGCGACGCCCGGTGCTTCGTGTACGACGCCGCCGCCCGGTCCGCGATCGGCCTGACGCCGTCCTTCGGCTCCGACGAGCTCAACGACCACCACTTCCACTACGGCTACCTGCTCGCCGCCGCGGGCCTGCTCGCGCAGGGCGACGAGGCGCTCGCCGCCGACCTCGCCCCGGTGATGGACCTGCTGGGGGCCGACATCGCGTCCCCGACGGCCACCGCCGAGCTGCCGCAGCTGCGGGCGTTCGACCCGTACTTCGGGCACTCGTGGGCGTCCGGCACGTCGCCGTTCGCCGACGGCAACAACCAGGAGTCGTCTTCGGAGGCCGTCAACGCGTGGAACGGCCTGGGCCTGTGGGCGCAGGCGTCCGGGCAGGACGACCTGCAGACGCAGGCCGCCTGGCTCGCGTCGACCGAGGCCGCTGCGGCGCGCGCCTACTGGACCGCGCCCGACCTGGACGACCCCGTCCTCGACGGGTTCGGCCACGAGGTGCTGTCGCTGAACTGGGGTGCCAAGCGGGACTACGCCACGTGGTTCAGCCCCGAGCCCAGCGCGATCCTCGGCATCCAGCTCATCCCCATGGGCCCGGTGCAGAGGTCGCTCGCGACCGGCGTCGACCCGGAGCGCATCCGGGCCGCCGTCGAGGAGTCCGGGTTCACCGGGCCGCTCGCCGACTACGTCGTGACGTACTCCGCGCTCGCGGGTCCCGACGACGCGGCAGCCGCGTGGGAGACCGCGGTCGGCCTGTCCGAGGACGCGATCGACGACGGCACGTCCCGTGCGTCGATGCTCGCGTTCATCGCGGCGGCGCAGGCGCACCCGCCGACGAGCTAGCCCCGGACCGCCCGGTCCACCGACGCCCGTCCCCGCCTCCCGCGGGGGCGGGCGTCGCCGTGCCGGCCGCGTGCCCGCGTCGGGTCACACCGCGTCGGGGGCGGGCTCCCGGTCGGTCCGGGCCGGGGTGTCGACCACCGGCGCGTCGAGCGGGCGCGGCACGTGCGCGGGCGGCCTCAGCAGCGCGCGCGCGGTGAGGACCAGCAGCACGACGAGCGCCACGTTGCGGGCGGCCAGCACGAGCGAGACGAACGGCTCCGCGGCGACGACGCCGTCGTAGCCCCAGGGGAAGACGACCTGCGTCGCGGCGGCGACGCCGAGGACCGTCCACGCGGTCGTGCGCCAGCCGGGCAGCCGCAGCGCGAGCGCGACGGCCACGGGCGGCGCGAGCCAGCCGACGTACTGCGGCGAGCCGACCTTGTTGAAGACGATCGTCGCGAGGACCAGCAGCATCGCGCCGCGCACGACGAGCTCGCGCTGCGCGACCGCGTCGGACCAGAACCCGGCGCCCAGGTGACGCCGGCGCCACACCAGCAGCGCGGCGCACGCGGCGAGCCCGACGAAGAACAGCAGCCCCAGGGCGTCCGCAGCACCGTCCGTGCCGGGCCCGCGCACCTCCCACGTGACGATCGGCTGGTTGAGGTACACCTCGACGGCGTCGCTCCACGGCCCGGCGACGACCCACGGCGTCGCCCCGACGGCCTCGACCTGCAGCCCGCGGTCCTCCTGCTCGCCGAGGAACGACGCGACGTGCGCGCCCCCGCCCCCGACGAGCACCGCGCCGACGACGACCACGCAGACCACGGCGGCGGGCAGCACGACGTCCCGCCAGGGCCGCCGGGCGGCGACCACGACGGCGAGCAGCAGCGCGCCGGGCGCGACCTTGACCCACGCGGCGGCGGTGAGCAGGACCGACGACACGCGCGGGTGCCGGAGCGTGACGGCGAGCGCGACCACGACGACGGGCGCCACGACGGCGTCGAGCCGCCCCATCGCGATCGGCCCGAGCAGGGCGAGGAAGGCGATCCACCACCACGCGCCGGCCGTGGTCCGCGGCTCGTGCGGGTGGCCCCGCCCGGCCCACCCGGCGGGCCGCGCGAGGCGCGGCGCGTGCAGCAGCACCCCGAGCGCGACGGCGTCGAGCGCCGTGACGAGCAGGCTCCACGCGACCGCGTACCCCGACCCGCCCGCGGTCCCCCCCACAGCGGCGGCGAGCATCGGCACGATCGCGCCCGCCGGGTACACCCAGTCGCCCGACAGCACGGGCCACTGCCCTTCGTGCAGGCCGAGCCACATCCAGTACCGGTAGAGCTCGAGGTCCCAGAACGCCCGCTGCGGGATGAGGACGACGCCGAGGTACGCGAGCCACGCGTGGACGGCGACGAACGCGACCCAGACGGCCGTCAGGGAACGCAGCAGGCGGTGCAGGAGGGCCTCCGGCGGTGCGGACGACCGGCCGGACGACGTCCGGGGCCGTGACGGGGCGGGCGGTCGTCAGGCTATCGCCGCACGCGTGCGCCGCGGGCCCCGTCCTCACCTGCAGGACGCGGCCCGCGGCACGGCCGACCGTCACGGCTCGCGGCACGGCCGCAGGTCGCGGCCATGCAGGCCGCGGGACCGGGCCGTCACACGGGCCGGGCGCTCACTCCTGGTACGGGCGCAGCGGCGGCGGGGGCGCGGCGCCCGTCGCCCCCTGCGTCGTCGACGCCGGGTAGCCGTAGGCGAACGGGATCGACTCGTCGGGCACGTCGCCGTCCCCGGCGTCCTCGGCCTCGTGCGGCGAGGGCTGCGCGGTGGGCGCGGTGCCCACCACCGGGTCGGGGTGCCCGCCGGGTGCGACCCCGGTCGGCACGGGCAGGTCGTAGGGGGCGTCGTCCTTCTCGTCGGTCATCGTCGGCTCCCGCGGTCTCGGTCGGGCGGTGCGCTGAGGGATGGGCCACCCCTCAGCGCCCACGCTGGCACGTGGGCCCACGGTCCGCCCGTCGAGCGGCGGTGCGGCCGTACGCTGCGTGCGGCGGCTGCGCGGATGGCCGCCGCACGACGGCACGGGCCCGGGCGCGGTGGCGCCACCGGCGGCCCGTCGCGGACGACGAGGAGCGGTGATGGCAGGTCTGCGCTGGACGCTGCACGGGGACGGTCGGAACGTGCAGCCGGGCGAGGTGGTCGCCCCCGAGCAGCGGCTCACGTGGCCGCGGACGGTCGGGATCGGGCTGCAGCACGTCGTCGCGATGTTCGGCGCGACGTTCGCGGTGCCGCTCATCACCGACTTCTCCCCGCAGACGACCCTCTTCTTCTCCGCGATCGGCACGGTCGCGTTCCTGCTCGTCACGGGCAACCGGCTGCCGAGCTACCTCGGGTCGAGCTTCGCGTTCATCGCGCCCGTCGTGGCGGCGACCGCGAGCGGCGGGCAGGCGGTCGCGGTCGGCGGCATCCTCGTCACCGGGCTCGTCCTCGCGGGCGTGGGCGTGCTCGTGCACGTCGTCGGGGCGCACTGGATCGAGGTCGTCATGCCGCCCGTCGTGACGGGCGCGATCGTGGCCCTCATCGGGTTCAACCTCGCCCCCGTCGCGTGGGCGTCCGTGCAGCTCGCACCGCTGACGGCCATGGTCACGCTCGCCGCGATCATCCTCACCACGGTGCTGTTCCGCGGGATCCTCGGCCGCCTGTCGATCCTCGTCGGCGTCCTCGTCGGGTACGTCGCCGCGCTGCTGCAGGGCCAGGTCGACTTCACGCGGTTCCACGAGGCCGCCTGGGTCGGCCTGCCGCCGTTCACCGCGCCGCGGTTCGACGTCGAGATCCTCGGCCTGTTCGTCCCCGTCGTCCTCGTCCTCGTCGCCGAGAACGTCGGCCACGTGAAGTCCGTCGCCGCGATGACCGGCCGCGACCTCGACCCGCTGACCGGCCGCGCGCTGCTCGCCGACGGCGTCGCGACGTCCCTCGCGGGCCTCGGCGGCGGCTCCGGCACCACGACGTACGCCGAGAACATCGGCGTCATGGCCGCGACCCGCGTCTACTCGACCGCCGCGTACTGGGTGGCCGCCGGCGGCGCGCTCGTGCTCAGCCTGTCGCCCAAGTTCGGCGAGCTCATCAAGACCATCCCCGACGGCGTCCTCGGCGGGGCGACGACCATGCTCTACGGCATGATCGGCCTGCTCGGCGCCCGCATCTGGATCCAGGGCCGCGTCGACTTCGGGAACCCCGTCAACCTCGTGCCCGCCGCGATCGCGCTGGTCATCGGCGTCGCGAACTACACGTGGGTCGTCGGCGAGCTGCGGTTCGAGGGCATCGCGCTCGGCACCGCCGCCGCCATCGGGATCTACCACCTCATGCGGGTCCTGGCCCGGTGGCGCGGGACCGGCCAGGAGCCGGCGACCCCGGCGTCGGTGCCCGCGACGGACGCCGCACCGCACTGACCGTCCCCTCCGTGGGGACGCCCGGCAGGGCCGGCCGACCCGGGACTCCCGGCGGTCAGCCCTGCGGGGCGGGCGTCTCCGCGGCGGGCGTCGCCTCGTCCAGCGGACGGCAGCCCTCCGCACCGACGAGGGGCAGGGCGGGGTCGAGCAGGACCTGCTCGACGGGCTTGAGGGCGATGTAGTCCGCGCCGAGCGTCAGGTCGATCACGCCGTCCTCGCGCGCGGCGGGCACCATGTCGACCTCCTCCAGGTGCGCCGCGAGCGTGAAGGCGGCCGCCGCGTTCGTCAGGCCGAACGAGATCCGGGCCGCACCCGAGTAGGGGTCCTCCGCGTTGGTCGACGACGCGACCGCGAAGCCCCGCTCGGTGAGCCCGGACGCCGTCGCGCCGGCCAGGCCGGCCTGCGACGTCCCGTTGAGGACGTTGACCGTGACCTGCCCGTACGCGACGGGCAGGGCCCCCGCGGGCGGGCAGTAGCCGGCCTCGGGCTCCGGCTCCGGCGGGGGAGTGCTGAACCCGCGGGCGATGAACGGCAGGTCGACGCTGCCCGTGAACACGGCGGTCGCCCCGAGGCCCGCGACCGCGAGACCGGCCAGCAGGACCCCGAAGATCACGGCCTGCCGCTCGTGCACGTGGCGGCGGCGCAGGGCCCGCGCGCGGTCGACGTCCGTCACGGCGCGACCACCGGCGTCTCGACGACGAGGACGCGGGCGTGCAGGACGGACCGCTGCTGCAGCGCCGCCCGGACGGCCCGGTGCAGGCCGTCCTCCAGGTACATGACCCCGCGGTACTGCACGACGTGCGCGAACAGGTCGCCGTAGAACGTCGAGTCCTCCGCGAGCAGCGCGTCGAGGTCGAGGGTCCGCTTGGTCGTCACGAGCTCGTCGAGCCGCACGACGCGCGGCGAGACCTCGGCCCACTGCTTGGGGGTCTCGAGCCCGTGGTCCGGGTAAGGCCTGCCCTCGCCCACCGCCTTGAAGATCACGGGGGGCAGTCTAGGTGGCGGCGACGGCGGGGCGGGCCGCGGACGCGCATCCGGACAGGGATCACCCGCCAGGCGGCACGGGGGTCCGACCACGGTCGGACGGCGACGCGCGCCCGGAGCGCACCGCGGGTGGACGCCGGTCCGGGCAGCGGAGCCCTCAGGCGGACGCGCCCGCGCGGCCCGGTCCGTGACGCTGGACGCATGAGCACACCTGCCCTCGGAGGAGCCGCGCCCGTCGTCGACGGCGCCGCCGGTCCCGCCCGCCTGTCCGCCCGCGGCCTCGTCAAGCGGTTCGGGGAGACGGTCGCGCTCGCGGGCGTCGACGTCGACCTCGCCGACGGGGAGTCGCTCGCCGTCATGGGCCCGTCGGGGTCGGGCAAGTCGACGCTGCTGCACTGCCTCGCGGGGATCCTCGTGCCCGAGGCGGGGACGGTCGCGCTGCGCGGGCGGCCCGTGCACGTCCTCGACGAGCGCGAGCGGTCGCTGCTGCGCCGCACGAGCTACGGCTTCGTGTTCCAGAACGGCCAGCTCCTGCCCGAGCTGCCGGCCGTCGAGAACGTGGCGCTCCCCGCGATGCTGCAGGGTACGTCGCGGCGCGACGCGACCGACCTGGCGGTGCGGTGGCTCGCGGCGTTCGGCCTCGCCGGGCTGGAGGGGCGGCGCCCCGGCGAGCTGTCGGGCGGGCAGGCGCAGCGCGTCGCGGTCGCGCGCGCCCTGGTCACGCAGCCCGACGTCGTGTTCGCCGACGAGCCCACGGGTGCGCTCGACCAGACCAACGGCCACGAGGTCATGCGCCTGCTCACCGAGGCCACCCGGTCGGTCGGCGCGTGCCTCGTCGTCGTCACGCACGACCCGCAGGTCGCGGCCTGGTGCGGGCGCCGCATCGAGGTGCGCGACGGGCGCGTCGTCGACGAGCGGCGGACGGCGTGAACGCGGTCGTCGCGCTCGCCCCGAGCCTGCGCCGCGCGGGCGGGCGGGACACGCGCGTCACGACCGCGCTGTCGGTCACCGCGTTCGCGGTCTCGACGGCCCTCACGCTGTCGGTCGTGGGCGGGCTCATGGGCTTCGCGGCCCGTGCGGCCGACCCGGCGACGGCCGTCGAGCGCGAGCTCGGGATGCTGTACGTCCAGCTCGCGTGGACCGCGCTCATCCTGCTCGTCGTCCCGCTGCTCACGCTCGCCGGGTCGGCGGCCCGCATGGGCGTCGCGCGCCGGGACGCGCGGCTCGCCACGCTGCGGCTGCTCGGCGCGACGCCGCGCGAGGTCGTGGCGCTGACGCTCGTCGAGACGTGCGCCCAGGGGCTCGTCGGGGCGGTCGTCGGTGTCGTCGGGTACGTCGCGCTGCTGCCCCTGTGGGCGCTCGTGCCGTTCCAGGGCGGCACGTTCACCGTCGGGGAGCTGTGGGTCGGGCCGCTCGGGGTCGTGCTGGCCGTCGTCGCCGTGCCCCTGCTCGCGGCGGTCAGCGGCGCCGTCTCGCTGCGCCGGGTCGTCGTGTCGCCGCTGGGCGTCGCGCGGCGCACCACCCCGCCGGGCCTGCGCGTCGTGCGTGTCGTGGTGCTCGCGGTGGCGCTCGTCGGGTTCGCCGTCGTGACGGCATTCGGGGGCCGGCTCGCGGCCGCGCTCGTCGCGGTCCTCCTCGGCTTCCTCGCCGCCGGGTTCGGCGCGCTCAACCTCGTCGGCCCCTGGGTGCTCGGGCTGCTCGGCCGGTCCCAGGCCCGCCGCGCCCGCACGCCCGTCCGCCTGCTGGCCGCCCGGCGCCTCGCCGACGACCCGCGCGGGGCGTGGAGGGTCGTCGGCGGGCTCGGGCTCGCGGGGTTCGTCGCGGGCGCCCTCGCGGTCCTGCCGACCTTCACCTCGGGCGGGGGCGACGACCCGCTGGTCGACGTGCTCAACGCCGACCTCGTCACGGGCGCGATGCTCACGCTCGTCATCGCGTTCGTCCTCGCGGCGGTGTCGGCGGGCATCGCGCAGGCGTCGACCGTGCTGGACCGCCGTCGCGAGTACGCGCTCGCGCACCTGGCCGGCACACCCGTCGAGCTGCTCGACGCCGTGCGCCGCCGCGAGGTCCTCGGCCCGATGGTCCGCGTCGCCGGCGGGTCCGCGCTCGTCGCCGTCGTCATGCTCATGCCGCTGTTCAAGACCGCCGCGTTCGCCGACCTGCGCGGCCCGCTGCTGCTCGTCGGCTGCCTCGTCGGCGGGTGCCTGCTCGTCCTGGCCGCGACCGAGACGAGCCGCCCGCTGCTGCGGTCGGTGCTCGCCGAGCCGGTGGTCCGCGCCGACTGACCACCGGCCCCGCGCCGACCGACCACCGGCCCGCGCCGACCGGCCACAGGCCCGCGACCCGCGGTCAGCTGTGCGTCCTCCCCGTCGTCCACAGCAGTGCCGTCACGAACCCCTCGGGGCTCGTGACCGTCCCCATCACGTACCCGCGCCCGGCGAGCGCCTGCGCGGCGACGACCCCGTCGATACCCGCGCCGAGGTCGACGAACCGTCCGCGCTCCACCAGGAACGCGCTGGTCCGCATCGGGTCGTCCGCCGGGGTGAAGACGCCGGCCACGCGGTGCCGGTCGTCCATCGCCATCGCGTGCGTGGCGGCATCGGCGGGGCCGAGCGGCACGTACCGGCGCCCGTCCCACAGGTGCGCCCGCTCGGGCCCGCCGGCGTCCGGGCGCAGGTTGACGGCCGCGTGCCCGTGCTCGTCGACCGCCACGGGGTCACCCTGGGACACGCCCGGTGGCAGCCCGAGCCACGTCGTCACGCCGTCGCGCCACAGGAACGGCCCGCCGTCGTAGGCGTTGCCGAGCACCCAGCCGGTGTTCGACAGGTCGACCACACCGTTGCCGCCGAACGCGTCGGGGTCGCCGATCGTCGTGAACGTGCCCGCCGCCCACACGTACCCCAGCTCGAAGCTCTGCGGCCCCAGGCCGATCCCGAGCAGCCGGCCGCGGTCGTCGAGGTCGACCAGCCGGCTGTCGGGACCGGCGAACCCGGGCACGGGGCCGGTGTCGACACGGGTCCCGCGCGTCCACAGGAACGGGTTGCCGTTGGGGCCCGCGGGCCCCTCGGGCGTGTAGACCCCACCGGCGACCTGTCCCCGCTCGTTGACCTGCTGCGCAAACACGGCGCCGAGGACGACCGTCCGCCGCCCGCTGCGCAGCTCGGACATCGTCGGACCGCCCGCGACGGCGGTGACCTGCACGACGACCTGACCGGCGTCGTTGACGTCCATCGCCACGCCGTTCTCCGCGTCGGGCGTGAGGTCCCTCATCCGGCCCCGCTGCCACGAGAACGCATGCCACCGGCCGTCGGCGGTCTGCGACGCCCCCACGACCTGGCCGTGCGCGTTGACCGCGTGCGGCACGCTCTGCGGCCCGCCCAGCGTCCCGAGCTCGACGACGCGGTACGCCGACGACCCGTGCCCGTGCTCACCCCCCGTCACGACCGGTGCGCCCGCGGGCGACGGCGGTGCGGCCGTCGCGGGTGCGGCGGCGAGCGCCGCGGGCAGCAGGGCGGCGGCCATCAACGCCGTCAGGAGTCGTCGACGTGCCATCCGGATCGCCCCCACGATGCCGTCCCCCGGGCGGTGCGGGCCGGGGTCGCGCCTGTCGCCCCGGTGCGCAGGCCGCTCCTCCCGTCCTAGACCCCGGGGGGTCCCGCGACAACGGGTCGCACAGGGTGATATCCCCGGTGCATGGACCCGACGACTGCCCTGCCCGACGACGCCCGCTGCCCGTGCGGGTCGGGCGAGACGTTCGGCGGGTGCTGCGGCCCGCTCCTCGCGGGACGGTCGGCGGCGCCCACGGCGCAGGCCCTCATGCGCTCGCGGTACACGGCCTTCGCGCTGGGGGACGCCGGGTACCTGCGGTCGACGTGGCACGCCTCGACGCGGCCCGTGTCGCTCGACCTCGACGACGACGTCGTGTGGCGGCGCCTCGACGTGCTCGACGTGCGCGCAGGCGGCCCGTTCGACGACGCGGGCACGGTGGAGTTCGTCGCGCGGTACCGCAGCGGTGACGCGCGCGGGGCCCTGCGCGAGACGAGCCGGTTCGTGCGCGAGGGCGGGCGGTGGTTCTACGTGGACGGCGACGTCGGACCGTGAGCGGAGCCGTGCGCGGTGCGGTGGGCGGCGCAGGCGTGCCCCGAGCCACGGCACCGAGTCGTGCCCGGGAACGACGAGACCCCGGCCGCGGACGGCCGGGGTCTCAACGCGCAGTGCGTCCGGAGACGGTCAGAGCGGCGTGATGTTCGACGCCTGGGGGCCCTTGGGGCCCTGCGTGACGTCGAACTGGACCTTCTGGTTCTCCTCGAGCGAGCGGTAGCCGCTCGACTGGATCGCGGAGTAGTGCGCGAAGACGTCGGGACCGCCGTCGTCGGGGGCGATGAAGCCGAAGCCCTTCTCGGCGTTGAACCACTTCACGGTGCCAACAGGCATGTCGTTCTCTTCTCTGGCGTGCGTTACTGACAACCCCGTAGGAACCGGGACCGGTGGTCGCGGCGGCCTCCCTGACGCCGTCGGACCAGGGTCCGGGTGGCGATCGTGACGGGCGACACAACGCGACTACGGGGAGAGATTACGCGAGACGGGCGCCGAGCGGCAGCCCGCCGTCGGAGGGATCTGCGGCGCGGGCCGTTCCCGGGCGTGGTCAGACGCGGTGCGCGGCCACCATGGGGCACACGAACGGGTCGCGGTCGGCGTGGCCGACGGTGTTGAGGTGTCGCACGACGATCGCGTACGACCGGGCGAGCGACACCTGCGTGTAGGGGATCTGGTGGGTCGCGCAGTACTCGCGGACGATGGGCGCGACGCGGCGCAGGCTGATCGACGGCATCGACGGGAACAGGTGGTGCTCGACCTGGTGGTTGAGCCCGCCCATGACGACGTCGAGCCACCGCCCGCCGCGGATGTTGCGGCTGGTGAGGACCTGGCGGCGCAGGAAGTCGATGCGCGCGTCCTTGGGGACGAGCGGCATGCCCTTGTGGTTGGGGGCGAACGACGCGCCCATGTAGAGGCCGAAGAGGCCGAGCTGCACGGCGAGGAAGACGGCGGCCTTGGCGGGCGACATCACGGCGAGGACGAGCGCGAGCCCGCCACCGAGGCGCACGAGGAGGAACGCGGCCTCGACCCAGCGGCGCTCGAGCGGGCCGCGCTGCAGGAGGCGGCGGACGCTCGCGACGTGCAGGTCGAGGCCTTCGAGCAGGAGGAGGGGGAAGAAGAACCAGCCCTGCCGCGCGAGGAACCAGCGGGACAGCGGGCTGCGGCGCTTCTCGACGTCGCCGGGTGTGAACGCCAGGACGGGGAGGGCGATGTCGGGGTCGGCGTCGACCTGGTTGGGCTTGGCGTGGTGGCGGGTGTGCTTGCGCTGCCACCAGCCGTGGCTGAGCCCGACGAACAGGTCGGCGAGGACGAGGCTGGCCCAGTCGTTGGCGCGGCCGGACCGGAAGATCTGCTTGTGCGCGGCGTCGTGGCCGAGGAACGCGATCTGCGTGAGGGTGACGGCGGCGACGGCGGCGACGAGCACCTGCCACCAGGAGTCGCCGACGAGGAGGATCGCGGTGACGAGCCCGGCCATGGCGAGCACGGCGCCGGACAGCCGCGCGGCGTAGAAGCCGTAGCGGCGGCGCATGTACCCGGCTTCCTGGACGGTGCGGGTCAGCGCGGTGAAGCTGCTGGTGGGGTGGGGACGCTCGGCGGTGCGGGTGCCGGTGCTGCCGGGTCGGGTGTCGCTCATGGGGTCCGTCTCTGCCCCGTGCGGGGGCCGGTCGCGTGCTGGAGGGCGGGCGACGGGTGCGCGACGGCGGACGACGAGGACCCGGGTATACGACGCGGGCGCCCCAGCACGTACGTGCGGGGCGCCCGGTCAGGACGGCGCTGAGATCAGGCCGGCGTGATGTTCGACGCCTGCGGGCCCTTGGGGCCCTGCGTGACGTCGAACTGGACCTTCTGGTTCTCCTCGAGCGAGCGGTAGCCGCTCGTCGCGATGGCGGAGTAGTGCGCGAAGACGTCGGGACCGCCGTCGTCGGGGGCGATGAAGCCGAAGCCCTTCTCGGCGTTGAACCACTTCACGGTGCCCAGGGGCATGATGCTCTCTTCTCTGTCGGTGTGGTGCGTGACAACCCCGGCGAACCGGGACCGGTGAATCACGGTGTGTCGTCCGTCCGCTGCCGAGAAAGGTGTCTCGAGAACGTCGTGCCGCGGGGTCAACCGCGACGGCCATGACAAGCGATGCACTGCGACTACCCGACAACCGTACGGCACGGGGCCCGATCTGTCGGCAACAGGGTGATGAACGACCCGGCCGCTCGGGGGAGAACGCGGTCGGACAGCGGTTTCCGCAGGGTGGTGGCGCTCCCACCGGGGGAATCCGACGTATCCGTCGCAGGGGGTTCAACTCGGACGCGCGGCGGGGGTACGTTCGCGGGCAGGCCGAGGGCAATGGCGCCCCGGCCGCTCTTGCCGTCCGGGGAGCCGTAGCGCTTTGAAAGGATTCAAGGATGAGTCTTCCCCGTCTCCACGGCCGCATCGCGGCCACCGGGACCGCAGCCCTGCTCGTCGGCTGCCTCGCCGTGCCGTCCGCGTCCGCCGCACCGACCACCACGGGTGCCGGCCACGGCGGTGACGGACCCGACCGGCTGACGCTCGAGCGGCTCGACCGCGGGCTCGTCGCCGCGGTGACCGGCGAGGGCGTCTTCCTCTCCTGGCGCCTGCTCGCCCCCGAGGTCACCGGCGCGACTGCCACGGGCCAGACCGGCCCCGACTTCGCCGTCTACCGCGACGGGGCCAAGGTCGCGACCGTCGCCGACTCCACCAACTACCTCGACACCGCCGGGACCGCCGCCTCGACCTACCGCGTCGCGGCCGTCGTCGACGGCGTCGAGGTCGACGGCGCCGACGCCACCCCCTGGGCGCAGGCGTCCCTCGACCTCCCGCTGCACAAGCCCGCCGACGGGGTCACGCCCGTCGGCGAGGCGTACACCTACTCGGCCAACGACATGTCCGTCGCCGACGTCGACGGCGACGGGCAGTACGAGTTCGTCGTCAAGTGGGACCCGTCGAACTCCAAGGACGTCAGCCAGATCGGGTACACCGGCAACGTCTTCGTCGACGCCTACGAGCTCGACGGCACGCAGCTGTGGCGCATCGACCTCGGGGTCAACATCCGCGCCGGTGCGCACTACACGCAGTTCCCCGTCTACGACTTCGACGGCGACGGCAAGGCCGAGCTCATGATGAAGACGGCCCCGGGCTCGAAGATCACCACGTACCGGGCCGACGGGTCGGTCAAGTCGGAGCGCTACGTGACGATCGCGAAGCGCGACCGCAAGGCCGGCGTCACCGACACCACCGACTACCGGCTCAGCAAGCAGGGCTACTACGAGCACGTCGTCGAGCTGTTCAAGGGCTGGGGCACCCGCACCGAGGTGACGGCCGGCCAGTGGCCCGCGACCCTCGAGCAGGCGTTCGGCATCGCGCCGCAGTACACCTACCCGCTGTCCGACGCCGACGCCCGCGCGCTCACCGACTACTTCATGGACGTCTACGCGCCCAGCCGCAGCGCGCGCAACGTGCTGCGCAACTTCGAGGGCTTCATCGTCGACGGCCCCGAGTACCTCACGGTCTTCGCCGGGGACACCGGCAAGGAGCTCCAGACGATCGACTACAAGCCCGGTCGCGACGACGACGGCCTGCTGTGGGGCGACTACGCGATGGCCCGCATCGAGCCGGGCAACCGCGTCGACCGGTTCCTGTCGGGCGTCGGCTACTTCGACGGGAAGACCCCCTCGGCCGTCTTCGCGCGCGGCTACTACACGCGCTCGACGGTCGTGGCCTACGACTGGGACGGCAAGAAGCTGCAGGAGCGCTGGTTCGTCGACTCCGGCCACGTGCCGCTGACCAACCCGTTCAACGACGGCCCGCACGGGCGCGACGGCACCGACCCCGAGTTCGCGACCCTCACCACGCAGGGCTTCCACTCGCTGTCCGTCGCGGACGTCGACGCCGACGGCAAGCAGGAGCTCGTCTACGGCGCCGCGACGATCGACGACGACGGCTCGCTGCTCTACTCGTCGTTCGACACGCTCCCCGCGGGCAGCGCCGCCCCCGGCCAGGTCGTCCGGCTCGGGCACGGCGACGCCATGCACGTGACCGACATCGACCCCGACCGCCCCGGACTGGAGATCTTCACCGCGCACGAGGGCGGCACGTTCGCGCCCTACGGCATGGCGATGCGCGACGCCGCGACCGGCCAGGTCCTGTTCGGCGTCTACTCCGGCCGCGACACGGGCCGGTCGATGGTCGGCGACGTCCTGCCCGGCACGCGCGGCATCGAGGCGTGGGCGTCCCTGCCCGGCGGCACCAACTCGCTCGGGCTCTACTCGGCGTCCGGCGTCGTGACGCCCGGCCCGATCCCCGGCACCAACCAGTCGATCCGCTGGGCCGCCGACGGCACGACCCAGATCGTCAACGGCTCCGCCGACCAGGACGTCACGATCGACGACTGGGACCGCGGCCGGCTGCTCACCGCGACGGGCACGCGCTCGAACAACGGCACCAAGGGCAACCCCTCGCTCGTCGCCGACGTCCTCGGCGACTGGCGCGAGGAGCTCCTGGTCCGCACGGCCGACTCGTCCGCGATCCGGCTGTTCGTGTCCACCGAGGTCACCACGCACAAGCTCGCGACCCTCATGCACGACCCGCAGTACCGCGCCGAGGTCGCCCGCCAGCAGACGACCTACAACCAGCCGTCCTACCCGGGCTTCTACCTCGCGTCCGACACCGACTACACGCAGGTCCCCGTCGCGGACTTCTGGGCGCCGGGCACGATCGACGCGCTGGAGTCCGCGGTGAAGGCCCGCATCGAGGCCCGTGAGATCCGCGGCCCTGTCGGGGTCGTCCTGCTCGCCGCCGTGAAGGCCGCCGACGTCGCGGCCGACCACGGCAACGAGAAGGCCGCCGTCCGCTCGCTCGAGGCGTTCGTCAGGGCCCTCACGCCGCGCACGAAGGTCTCGACGGTGTCCGACGGCGCCCGCGCGGCTCTCACCCACCAGGCCGAGCAGGCGATCGCGATGCTCGACTGACCTGCCGGACCGACGGGCGGGACCGGCTCACCGCGGCCGACCCGCCCGACCGCCCAGCGGTGCGCTCGCCGGACTCCTCCCCGGCGGGCGCACCCCACCGGGAGCGCCCGGGGACCCCGACCGGTCCCCGGG
>NZ_BIMR01000137.1 GCF_004306155.1 Cellulomonas biazotea | reverse complement strand
CGGCGGCGGCGTCGGCCGCGCCCGACGACGCGTCGCCGCCCGCCGAGCAGCCCGAGGCCAGCGCGGCGACGCACACGAGCGCGGCGGCCAGGACGGCCGCACGTCGGACCGTGCGGGCGGAACGGGTGGGACGGTCGCTCGTCGTGGTCGTCATGGCGGCGACGCTAGGGGGACGACGGCCGTCGCGGGCCCGACGTGTCCCGATCGTGAGGCAGGGACGCAAAGGTGACCGGATCGTGACGGCACCGACACCGGATCGCGGCTCTGACCGGCGCAAGGACTCCTCGGGTGGGGACAGGCGGCCGCTCGTCGACGCGCGCCGGGCGGCCCCGACGCCGTCCCGTCACAGCGCGTACGCGTGCGCCGTCCACAGGTGGATCGCGGCGAACGCGCGCCACGGCCGCCACGGCGCCGCTGCGGCCTCGACGTCCCGCGTCCCCTCGACGCCCAGCGCCCGCCGCAGCACCACGTCGCCCGCGGGCAGCGCGTCGCGGTCGGCGAGCACCCGCAGCGCCAGGTACTCGACGGTCCACGGCCCGATGCCGGGCAGCGCGAGGAGCCGGCGACGCGTCTCGACGGGGTCGACACCCGGGGTGACCTCCAGCCCGTCGGCGAACGCGACCGCGACGGCGTGCAGCGTCCGGGCCCGGGCCGTCGTGATCCGGACGGCGGCCTGCAGGTCGCGGGGGTCGACGGCGGCGAGGTCGGCCGGGCGCGGGAACGTGAGCAGGGCACCCGGTCCCGGCCGCCCCCACACCGCGGCGAGCCGGCCGCTGAACGTGCGCGCGGCCGCGAGCGTGACCTGCTGGCCGAGGACGGTCGTGACCGTCGCCTCGAAGCCGTCGAGGTGGCCGAGGACCCGGACGTCCGGGCGTCGCGCGACGAGGGGCCCGACCACCGGGTCGTCCGCGAACGCGGCCGCCACCGCGTCGAGGTCGTCGTCCAGCCCGAACCACCGGTGCGCGAGGGCCCGCAGCGTCGCGACGGGCAGGTCGCCGCGCAGCTCGACCCGGCCGTCGGCGAGCTCTGCCGTGACCACGACCGGGCCGCCGTCCGCGTGCACGACGCGCGTGACCGTGGCACCGTCGACGACCTCGACGCCCGGCACGGCGTGCGCCGCGAGCGAGGCGAGCAGCGGGGCGGCGTCGACAGGTGTCCGGGCGACGAACCGGGCGGACCCGTGCGCGTCGTCCGGAGGCGTCGAGCGACGGCGCGTCGATGCCTGGTCGGGCCCCTGCGGCGGCAAAGCACTCACCGGGCCGACTCTAGATGTGGGCACCGACAGACCATCTGGCGGTCCTGGACGCCCGTCTGGGGTGCGTGATCGGCCAAGGAGTGGTCAAATGGTGCACAGCCGAGGTCCCGAAGCAGCCGGGGCTCGGCCAGTCTGCGGAACATTGCGTGCCGAGGGTCACGGCGAGAGCCGGGCCGCCCGTCAGGGTTCAGGGAGAGCGCCACGCCTCGTGCCGGCGAGACGCCTCTCGACCGCCCCGTCCCCGTTCGTCGGGGGCGGGGCGTCTGCATGCGGGGCCGTGGTGGTGACGGGCCGGAGGTTCGGGAAGGCGCGTCGCGGGGAGCGCTGCCTACGCTGACGGGATGCCGCCCACGCTCGTCCTCCCAGCGGTCGCCCTGTCCGGTCCCGTGCCCGCCGCCGCCCCCGCCGTGTCGTCCGCCGTGCCGGACGACTCGGTCGTCGAGGAGGTCGGCGGTGTCGTCGGACCCGTCCTCGCCGTCGCCGCCGGCGTCGTCGCCGCGTACCTGCTCGCGACCCTCATCGGCGTCCTCGTCCGCCGCCTCGCGCGCCGCTCGACGGTCGCGGCCGACCTCACCCGCAGGTCCCGACGGCCCACGCGTGCGGTCCTGCTGGTCGTCGGCGTGTGGGTCGCGCTGAGGCTCAGCACCGAGCCGGCGCCCTGGCGCGTCACCGTCGAGCACGCCCTGCTGATCCTGCTCATCGTGACGCTCGCGTGGCTCGTCGGGAGCCTCGCGTTCGTGCTGGAGGACGCCGCGCTCGCGCGGTACCGGATCGACGTCGAGGACAACCGGCGCGCGCGCCGCGTCCGCACGCAGGTGCAGCTGCTGCGGCGGATCACGGTCGCGGTGCTCGTCATCTGCGCGATCGCGGCGATCCTGCTGACGTTCCCGTCGGCGCGCGCGTTCGGCGCGAGCCTCCTGGCGTCCGCCGGGCTGCTGTCGATCGTCGCGGGCCTCGCGGCGCAGAGCTCGCTGGCGAACGTGTTCGCGGGCATGCAGCTCGCGTTCACGGACGCGATCCGGGTGGACGACGTCGTGGTCGTCGACGACGAGTGGGGGCGGATCGAGGAGATCACGCTCACCTACGTCGTCGTGCATGTGTGGGACGACCGGCGCCTCATCCTGCCGTCGACGCACTTCACGACGACCCCGTTCGAGAACTGGACGCGGCGGCAGGCCGACCTGCTCGGGACCGTCGAGCTCGACCTCGACTGGCAGGTGCCCGTCGACGCCATGCGGGCCGAGCTCAACCGGCTGCTCGGCGCGACGGACCTGTGGGACGGGCGCGTCGGGATCGTGCAGGTCACGGACGCCGTGGGCGGTGCCGTGCGGGTGCGGGTGCTGGCCAGCGCGCGCGACGCCCCGACGCTGTTCGACCTGCGCTGCTACGTGCGCGAGGGGCTGGTCGGGTGGCTGCAGCGCGAGGCGCCGCAGGGTCTGCCGCGCACCCGCTGGGAGTCCCGCGGCCCCGTCGACGAGGACCGGGGGAGCGCCGCACCAGCGTCCGCCGCGACGTCGCCCTCCCCGTCGGTGCCCACCGCGGGCACGCCCACCGCGGCGTCCCCGACGGCCGTCGGCGAGACGGACCAACCGCCGCGCCGCCGTCGCGACCGGGACGACCGGCAGGTCGACGACACCGTCCTGCTCCCCGCGACCACCTCGGACGCCCGGCTCTTCACGGGCAGCATCGAGGCGCTCGAGCGCTCGCGGTCCTTCCAGGGTCCGGGCCAGGACGTGTTCGACGAGCGGGAGCAGCACGCGGAGGACGACGAGGGGCGGCCGCAGCCGTGACGTCGGGGCGTTCGGCGCCCTCGCCGGCGCCGGTGGTCCGCCCGGTCACGTGGGACGTCCTGCGGGACGTCGTCCTGGCGCGCGTCCCGGCGGACGGGCGTCGCGTCGTCCTGGTCGACGGCGCCCCGCCGACCCGGCCCGGCGACCTCGCGGACGCGCTCGTCGGCCCGCTGCGCGCGTCCGGCCGTGCGGTGGCGCGGGTGCGGGCCGACGACTTCCTGCGGCCCGCGTCCGTCCGGCTGGAGCACGGGCGGCACGATCCCGACGCGTACCTGGAGGACCGGCTCGACGTCGGCGCGCTCGTGCGGGAGGTCCTGCGGCCGTTCGCCGCGTCGGGCCGGTACCTGCCGAGCCTGTGGGACGCCGTGGCCGACCGGGCGACGCGGGCGCGTCCCGTCCAGGCACCGCCGGGTGCGGTCCTGGTGCTCGACGGCGACCTCCTGCTCGGCCGCGGCCTGCCCGCGGACCTCACGGTGCACCTCGCGGTCCGGCCCGCGACCCTCGCGCGGCGGCTCCCGGAGGAGGAGCGGTGGATGCTGCCCGCGTTCGCGCGGTACGCGGCCGAGGTGGGCCCGGAGGACGTCGCGGACGTCGTGGCGCGCGTCGACGACCCCGCGCACCCGGCACTGGTCGAGCGTCCGCCGGTCGTCTGAGCGGCAGACGCCGGGGGGGCGAGAGCGCGACGGCTCAGGCGACGGCCGCGCCGAGCCGCGCGCTGAGCCGCACGACCGCGTCGCGCAGCTCGACCGGCCCCACGACCCGCAGCGGCACGCCGAACAGCGCGACCGTCGCCGCGAGCGCGTCCCACGACCACGCGCCCTGCACGAGCCCCGCCCGGCCGCCGCCGAGGTCCTCGACGAGCGCACCGCGCGCGGCCCACCGCCGCACGTCGTCGGCGGGCATGTCGAGCTCGACCTCGCCCACGCACGGCCAGGGCAGGGCGCGCCCGAGCCGCTCGGCGACGAACGTCGAGACGTCGCCACCGGGCAGGTCGCGCGGGGCGAACCGCGGCCCGGACGGGGTGCGCGGCGTCATGCGGTCGACGCGGAACGTGCGCCAGTCGGCGCGGTCGAGGTCCCACCCGACGAGGTACCAGCGCCCGCCCCACGTGACCAGGTGGTGCGGCTCGGCGCGCCGCGGCGGCCGGAACGCGTCGGGACCGTCGCCGACCGGTGCTGACGTGCCCCCCTCGTAGTCGAAGCGGAGCACCTCGTGGGCCCGCACGGCCGCGCCGACGGCCAGCAGGACGTCGGCGGCGACCTGGGGCCGCTCGCGCTGCGGGTGGCGGGCGACGGCGGTGACCTCGAGCGCGTCGGCGGCGGCGCGCAGCCGCGCGGGCATGACCTGCCGGACGGTGGTGAGGGCGCGCAGCGCGGCCTCGTCGACGCCGGTCACGCCGGTCGACGCGGTGCGCAGCGCGACGACGAGCGCGACGACCTGCTCGTCGTCGAGCAGCAGGGGCGGCATGTGCGCGCCCGCGTCGAGGCGGTACCCGCCGTCGGGGCCCTTGCTCGCGTGCACGGGGTAGCCGAGGTCGCGCAGCCGGTCGACGTCGCGGCGCACGGTGCGCGGGCTGACGCCGAGGCGGTCGGCGAGGACGTCGCCCGGCCAGTCGCGGCGGGACTGGAGCAGCGACAGCAGCGCGAGCAGGCGTCCGGACGGTGTCGACATGACCTCAGGGTGCCATGCAGTAGCGGACAGGATCTGACCGCTACCCCCGGAACGATGGGTGACGTACCTGGACGACGACCCCTGATGGACGGGAGACAGCCCATGATCCGCACCCGCGGGCTCACGAAGGACTTCGTGGTGAGCCGCACCGAGACCGTGCACGCCGTGCGCGGCATCGACCTCGACGTCGCGCCCGGCGAGCTCGTCGCCGTGCTCGGCCCGAACGGCGCCGGCAAGACCACCACGATGCGCATGCTCACGACCCTCGTCCGCCCGACGGCGGGCACCGCGACCGTCGCGGGCGCCGACGTCACGACCGACCCGGCGACGGTCCGCCGGAACATCGGCTACGTCGGCCAGGGCAACGGCGCCGGGCACGTGCAGCGCGCCGCCGACGAGCTCACCGCGCAGGGCCGCATCTACGGCCTGGACGCCCGGACCGCCCGCCGTCGCACGGCCGAGCTGCTGGACGCACTCGACCTGCAGCCGCTCGCCGCGCGCAAGGTCTCCGACCTGTCCGGCGGCCAGCGCCGCCGGCTCGACGTCGCGCTGGGCCTCGTGCACGCGCCGCGGCTGCTCTTCCTCGACGAGCCGAGCACGGGCCTCGACCCGCACACCCGCGCCAACCTGTGGGAGCACATCCTGCGGCTGCGCGCCGAGCACGACATGACGATCGTCCTCACCACGCACTACCTGGACGAGGCCGACACCATGGCCGAGCGCGTGGTCGTCGTCGACCACGGGCAGGTCATCGCGGACGACACCGCCGACGGCCTCAAGCGGACCCTCGCGGGCGACCGGCTCGTCCTGGAGGTCCGTGGCGCCGACGCGACGGCACAGGTCGCCGCGCTCGTCTCGCGCCTGCCGGGCGCGCGCGACGTCACCGTCGACGGGTCCGTCGTCGAGGCGCGCGTGGCCGACGCCGCGGCCGCCGTGCCGACCGTCGTCGTCGAGGCGTCCGCCGCGGGCCTCGTGGTCGCGTCCGCCCGGGCGATCCGGCCGACGCTCGACGACGTCTTCCTCGCCCTCACCGGCCGCAGCCTGCGCGACGAGGGCGCCCGGCCCGCCGCCACCACCGACCCGACCCCGCAGGACCGGAAGGACGCAGCATGACCACCGCGACGCTCACCCCGCCCGCCACCACCCCGACGACCGCCCGTCCCGCACGCCGGTCCTGGTTCTCCGACGTCTGGCTCGTCATGACCCGCGAGCTGCGCCCCGTCGTCCGCGAGCCGTTCTCCGTCGTGTTCGGCCTCATCCAGCCGCTCGTCTTCCTCGGGCTGTTCGGCCCGCTGCTCGTCGGGTCGGTCGGCGAGAGCGGCCTGTCCGGCGCGGACGTCTGGCAGTGGTTCGTGCCCGCGATCCTCGTCATGACGACGCTGTTCGGGACGTCCACCACGGGCTCGAACCTGCAGTTCGAGATGCAGACCGGCGCGCACGAACGGATGCTCGTCACCCCGCTGTCGCGCTCGTCGCAGCTCGTCGGCCGCTCGCTCAAGGAGCTCGTCCCGCTCACCGCGCAGGCCGTGATCGTCGTCCTGGTCATGCTGCCGTTCGGGTTCCGCGCCGACCCCGTCGGGGGAGTCCTCGGCATCCTCATGCTGGCCGTGCTCGGCATCGGCATCGGCTCGCTGTCGTACGCGCTGGCCATCGCCGTCCGCAAGCAGGAGTGGATGTTCTGGGTCGTGCAGCAGACCGTCCTGTTCCCGCTGCTCATCCTGTCCGGCATGCTCCTGCCCCTGGAGGGCGGGCCGCGGTGGATGCAGGTCGCGTCGTCCGTGAACCCGCTGCGCTGGGTCGTCGACGCCGAGCGTGCCCTGTTCGCCGGTGACCTCACGGCGTCGGCGGTCGCGGCCGGGTGGGTCGCGGCGCTCGCCACCGCGGCCCTCGGGCTCGTCGTCGGGGTGCGGACCATCGTGCGGTCCACCGACTGACCTCACACCCGCCGGCGGTCGCGCGTCTTCCCTGAGGAGGCGCGAC
>NZ_BIMR01000136.1 GCF_004306155.1 Cellulomonas biazotea | reverse complement strand
GCGGCGGCGCTCGCCGCGGGCATGGACGCGGTCGACGTCCGGCCGCGGCGCGACGCCGGCTGACCCGTCGCCTGCGCCGTCGCGCCTCCCGTCGGTGGTCGTGCCTGCGCGGCCGCGACGCCGCACGGCCGCCGCACGACTGCCGCACGGCCGCCGCACGGCCGCCGCGCGGTCGCCGCACGACGTGGCTAGCGTCGGTCCGGCACGCCGTCGCCCCGACGGCCGACCCCCGGGAGCCGCACATGGACGTCGCCGACCTGCTCGTCGAGGCCCTCGGGCGCGTGGGACCGGTCCTGCGCTCGGCCGTCCGCGACCTCGATCGCGACGGCCTCACGTTCCGCCCCGACCCGGGCGCGAACTCGATCGCGTGGCTCGCCTGGCACGCGGCCCGCGGGCAGGACGCGCAGGTCGCGGACCTGGCCGGCGTCGAGCAGGTGTGGACGGCGCGCGGGTGGTCGCAGCGGTTCGGCCTGCCGTTCGCCGCGGGCGCGACCGGGTACGGCCAGTCGACGCAGGACGTCGCGCTCGTCGACGTGCCCGCCGAGCTGCTGCTCGGCTACTACGACGACGTCGCCGCGCAGACCGTCGCGTACCTGCAGCGGCTCGAGCCGGGCGACCTCGACCGCGTGGTCGACGAGTCGTGGGACCCGCCCGTGACGCTCGGCGTCCGGCTCGTCAGCGTCGTCGACGACGACGTGCAGCACGCTGGCCAGGCCGCGTACGTCCGGGGGCTCTGGGACCGGTCGCGCTGACGAGGCGTCGACCAGGAGCGGCGGGTGATATCGCGCCCGCCCCGATGTCGTGGCCCGGCCGACAGGCCTAGCGTGGGTTGCGGACAAGTCCGGCAAAGCGGGCAGGGGGCGCCTCCCGGCCGTGTCCACGGCAATGGTCCTGGCACCCCCAAGGAGACAAAGATGTCCCGCATCGCCACCTCGCTGGCCGCTACCGCGATCGCCGGCGCCGCCCTCGCCCTGTTGGCCGCACCCGCATCGGCCAAGAGCCCGGTCGACCCGTTCCTCCACAACCCCGACAACTGGGAGAACGGCGTCTACACGTGCACCAAGGTCGAGTACGTCGACGGCACGAAGAGCTACGTCGTCCCCGACGGAGTGGCCTTCGTGGTCGTCAAGACCGGCACCGTGTACACCGTGGTCGACCACGACCCGTACGGCACGACCCACTGGTTCGCCAAGGACATCAGCTTCGTGATCAGCTGCGCGCCCGACGGCGGCACGGAGAGCTGAGTCAGCGGGCCTGCAGCTCGACCAGCACCCGCGGCAGCTCGGTGAGCAGCTCGCGCGCGAGGTAGCCCAGCGGCCCGACCCGGGCGGCCAGCCGGTCGCCTGCCGTCGCGTGCAGCGCCACGCCCCAGCACGTCGCCTGCGCGGCGTCGGCGCCGCCGGCCAGCAGCCCCGCGACCGCGCCCGCGAGGACGTCGCCGCTGCCGGACGTGCCCAGCCCGGAGTAGCCGCTCGCGGACGCCCAGACGTGCCCGTCGGCGTCGGCGACCGTCCCGGTGCAGGCCACGACCGCGCCGTAGCGCTCGGCGAGCAGGGGAGCGGCGCGGTCGGCGGGCACGTCCTCGCCACCCAGCAGGTGCGTCGCCTCGGTCGTGTTCGGCGTGAGGACGAGTCGCCCGGCGAGGGTGTCCCGCACGGCGCGGGCGTCGCGCAGGACCCCGAGCGCGAACGCGTCGAGCAGCACGACCGTGTCGTCGCCGAGGCCGGCGCACACGTCCTCCAGCACGGCGAGCGTCCCGTCAGGCTCGTCCAGGCCCGGTCCGACGACGACGGCGTCGGCGCGCGCGAGCTCGTCGTCCAGCACACCGGCGGCACCCCGGACGGACCCGTCGGCGGACTCGGGCAGCGACAGCACCCCGGCCTCGGGCACGGCGACGGCCAGCGTCGGCGCGACCGAGCCGGCGGCGGCGAGCGTGAGCCGACCCGCCCCGACCCGCAGCGCGGCGACGCCGCACAGCAGCACCGCGCCGGGCGTCCTGCGGGCGCCGCCGACGACGAGGACCCCGCCCCGCTCGTCCTTCGAGCCCGTGCGGTCGGGCAGCGGCCAGCCGCGCAGCGCGGCCGGGGTGAGCGGCACGGGCGACCCCGCGGCGGCGTCAGACACGCGCGTCGTCCGTGCCCTCGTGCTCGGTCACGGGCGCGTCGAGCGCCTCCAGGTGCCCAACCTCGTCGAACAGCGCGAGCGACCACGCGTCGTCCGCCCGGTCCAGCCGCGTCACCGACGCGTTCCGCACGCTGCCCGAGCGCACGACGTCCATGAGCTCGTCCTCCGTGAGGTCCTCCAGCACGTAGCGCAGGAGCAGCACCACGGCGTCGTGCGCGACGACCAGGACACGGCGGCCGTCCTCTCGGCGTTCCAGGTCGGGCACGAGGGTCCGCAGCCGCAGCGCGACGTCGGCCCACGACTCGCCCCCGGGCGGGCGGTGGTACATCTTGCCGAGCAGTGCGCGCCGCGCCGCCTCGTCGGGCAGCCGCCGCCGCACGCCGGTCCCCGTGAGCCGGTCCAGCACCCCGAGCTCGCGGTCGCGCAGCCGCTCGTCGGTGTGCACGCGCAGGTCCAGGCCGGCGACGTCGAGCGCGTGCCGGGCGGTCTGCCGGGCGCGCAGGTACGGCGAGCACCAGAGGGCCTGCGGTGTGTCGTCGGGCCCGAGCGCGCCCAGCCAGGTGCCGAGGGCCCGCGCCTGCTCGGCCCCCCGCTCGGACAGGGGCGTGTCGGCGTCGCGGGTGTCGATGTCGACGACCTCGGCGCCGGCACGGTCGGCGGCGGTGGCGGCGACGTTGCCGACGCTCTCGCCGTGCCGCACGAGCAGCAGGGTCGTCGGTCCGGGGTGCACGGCTCCACCGTCGCACCCGTGCCGCGACCGCGCATCCGAGGCAGTCTGGTGCGAGAGCGGCCGGGGACGGCCGCGTGCGACGACCGGGAGGGCGGCGAGGGCGACCTCGGGGGTGGCGATGGGCGGACGGTCCAGGGTGTCGACGGGTGCCCGACGGTGACGCGGGTGCGCCGCCACCTGGTGGTGCGGGGCTTCGTGCAGGGCGTCGGCTTCCGGTGGACGGCCGCGCACGAGGCGCAGCGCCTCGGCGTCGCCGGGTGGGTCCGCAACCGGGCGGACGGGTCGGTCGAGGCGGTCGTCGAGGGCGACGAGCCGGCCGTCGACGCGTTCGTCGGCTGGGCGCGGCACGGGCCGCGCGGTGCGTCCGTGTCCTCGCTCGACGTGACGGCGCAGGAGCCCGAGCACCTGGCGTCGTTCGACGTCGAGCCCTGACCGCGACCTCGCCGCCTTGACTTCGAGCGCGCTCGAACGTGCAGGGTGCCGGGAGGGCCGCACGACGGCCCCGGGCGACCGGCGCGGTCCGCCCACCGACGACGACAGGAGCGCCCGTGCGGGTCGGCATCCACCTCATGCGGTTCGACGCGGTCGAGCCCGCCGCCCTGCGGGGCGAGCTCGGCGCCACGGCGGAGGCGGCCGAGGCCGCGGGCGTCGCGTGGGTCTCGGTCATGGACCACTGGTTCCAGATGGTCGCGGCCGGGTTCCCCGCCGAGGACCCCATGCTCGAGGCGTACACGACGCTCGGCTACCTCGCGGGACGGACCGAGACGGTGCAGCTCGGCGTCCTCGTCACGGGCGTCACCTACCGGTACCCGGGCCTGCTCGCGAAGACCGTCGCGACGCTCGACGTGCTGTCCGGCGGCCGTGCGACGCTCGGCATCGGCGCCGCCTGGTACGACCGCGAGCACGCCGCCCTCGGCGTCCCGTTCCCGCCGCTCAAGGAGCGGTTCGAGCGGCTCGAGGAGACCCTGCAGATCAGCCGGCAGATGTGGGACCCGGCCGCGAACGGCCCGTACGAGGGCACCCACTACCAGCTCGCCGAGACCCTCTGCTCGCCGCAGCCGCTGCGGCGCCCGGAGATCATGGTCGGCGGCGGGGGAGAGCGCAAGACGCTGCGCCTCGTCGCGCAGTACGCCGACGCGTGCAACCTCTTCGCCGGCACGCCCGACGACGTCGCGCACAAGCTCGAGGTGCTGCGCGGCCACTGCGAGGACGTCGGCCGCGACCCCGCGGAGATCCGTGTGACCGTCCTGCACGCGGGCGACGCGCTGCTGACGGGCGACGTCGACGGGTTCGTCGAGGAGATGCGGCCCTTCGCCGCGCTCGGCGTCGAGACCGTCATCCTGCGGCCGCCGGCCACGAGCCTGTCGGCGTGGGTGCGGGACGCCGTGGCGCCGGCCGTGCCGCGCGTCGCGGACCTCACCGCCTGACGCGCCGCCCGCGCCCGGCCGCCGGGAACGCCCTCGACGGGGCGTCCTCCCGGCGGCCCGGGCCGCGGTCCTACGGCACCAGGTGGGGCGTCGGCTCGTCGGCCATCGCCCGCAGGAGCTCGATCACGACGGCCGCGGAGCGGTCCGCGGCGTCGTCGACGTGCGTGAGGAAGTCGTCGTTCGCGACCGGCCCGCACAGGTCGGAGATGCCGCGCACCGACAGGAACGGCACCCCGTACAGGTGGCTCGTGTGGGCGAGCGCCGCGGACTCCATGTCGGTCGCCAGGGCGCCGGGGAACGCGGCACGGATCCGGTCGACGCGCGACGCGTCGATGAACGCGTCGCCCGACAGCACGGTGCCCGAGTGCAGGCGCAGGTCCACCGCGGCCGACGTCGCCGCGTCGTGCAGCGCGTGCTCGGCCGCGTACACCTCGGGCATGCCGGGCACCTGGCCGAGCTCGTAGCCGAACGCGCGCGCGTCAGCCCCGGAGTACACGTACTCGGAGCCGACGACGACGTCGCCGACACGCACGTCCACGCCCACGCCGCCCGCGCTGCCGGCGCTGACGAGCGCCTTCGGGTGCGTCGCGTTGATCGCCACCGCGGCTGCCGTGGCGGCGTTGACCAGGCCGATGCCGCTGACCACGAGCAGCACCTGGCGGCCCGCGAGCGTGATCATCCGGTGCTCGGCGTGGCCGACCCGCGTCACCGGTCCCACGAAGTCGGCCCGCGCGACGAACGGGGCCGCCTCGTCGGCCATGGCCGTCACGACGACGGCGTCGACGGCGATCACGCGGTCACCGTGCTCCACGCGTCGCGCTCCGCGAGGAACGTGCGCGCGGCGTCCTGCGCCCCCGACAGCGTGTGGTTGGCGCCCCAGCCGCACTGCACCTCGTTCGCGGCCGGCACCTCGGTCGCGCCGAGCACGTCCTCGAGGGTCGACTGCACGAGGCCCAGGACGTCGTCGTAGGCCCACTCGCCCTGCAGGATCAGGTAGAAGCCCGTCTGGCAGCCCATCGGCGAGAAGTCGACGACGCGGTCCGAGTGGTTGCGCGAGTGCTCCGCGAACAGGTGCTCCAGCGAGTGCACCGTCGGCATCTCCAGGTGCGCCACGTTGGGCTGCGTGAACCGGACGTCGTACTTCTGGATGACGTCTCCGGCGGGCAGCACCTTCGTGTCCGCGAGGCGCACGTAGGGCGCGGCGACGGTGCGGTGGTCGAGGTTGAACGACTCGACGTTCATGCGAGGCTGGTTCACGGCACGCTTCCTGTCCGGCGGGTGAGGACACCATTGTCAACCGGCGGGACCCCCTCGTGCTTCCACGGACGGCCGACGTCCGAGGGGCGGACACCGCGGTGCGCGGCGCCCGCCCCTCCACCGGACGGTTCCGGATGTGGTGCCGGCGTGGGGGCGGACGGGTCAGGACGACACGTCGGCCGTCGTGAACCGTGCCCACGCGAGCGACCCGAACACCACGACCCACGCGAGCTGCACGCCCAGGCCGCCCGCGACGACGCCCCAGTCGGGCGCGATGCGCAGCAGCTCGGCGAAGTCGAGCCAGTGGTGCGTGAGCAGCCCGGGCCGGATCGCGTCGAGGGCGGGCAGCGTGTCGAGCACGCCCGACACGATCGCGACGACCACTGTGGCGGCCATCGCACCGACGGGCACCTCGGTGAGCGTCGAGAAGAACAGCCCGACGGCGACCAGCCCGGTCATGGACAGCCCGACGTACGCCACGATGCCGGCGACGCGCAGCGCCCCCGACGCGAGCGGCACGGTGTCCCCGGAGAGCAGGACGACGTCGCGCAGCCCGAACAGCACCGCGCCCGCGACGAGCCCGACGACCGCGATGGCCAGCACCGCGGCGGCGACGAACGTGAGGGCACCGGCCGCCTTGACGACGAGCAGCCGGGCGCGTGCGACGGGCGTCACGAGCAGGTAGCGCAGCGTCCCGGCCGACGCCTCGCCGGCGATCGCGTCGCCCGACGCGATCCCGACGGTGAGCGGCAGCAGGAACGGCAGGCACACGAAGACCGACGCGACGACGAGGAACAGGCCGTTCTCCGTGACGCGCCCGATGAAGCCCGGCCCCTGACCGGACATCGCCGAGTCGCGCGTGAGGAACACGACCAGCCCGAGCAGCAGCGGGACGGCGCCCAGGCCGGACAGCAGCACGACGTTGCGGCGGCGGCCGAGGACCAGACGCAGCTCGCTGCGCAGCAGCCGGCCGAACGCGCCCGGCTGGGCGCGGGGGACGGGGGCGGCGGTCGCGACGGGCGCGACCGTGGCGCTCGCGAGCGGGTCAGCGTGCGACATCGAAGCCCTCCCCGGTGAGCTCGACGAAGATCTCCTCGAGGCTCGGGTGGCGCACCTCGAACCCGACGAGGTCCACGCCCGCGGCGACCGACGCCGCCGACACGCGCTCGGGGGCGACGTCGCCGAGCAGCGCGTCGACGCGCAGGCCGTCCGTGCCGACCTCGTCCAGCCCGAGCCCGGCGAGCACGCGGGCGGCCGCGCCGGTCAGCCCTGCCGTCGTCGTGACGCGTACCCGGCTGACGCCACGTGCGACGAGCACGGACCGGTCGCCCTGCAGCACCATCCGTCCGGACCGCATGATCCCGACGTGCGTGCAGACCTGCTCGATCTCGGCGAGCAGGTGCGACGACACCAGCACGGTCGTGCCCGCGTCGGCGAGCTCCCGCACGAGGTGCCGGACCTCGCGCGTGCCCTGCGGGTCGAGGCCGTTCGTCGGCTCGTCCAGGACCAGCAGGTCGCGCGGGCGCAGGAGCGCGGCGGCCAGCCCGAGCCGCTGCTTCATCCCGAGCGAGTACTGGCGGTACCGCTTGTCGGCGGCTGCGGTGAGGCCGACGCGCTCGAGCGCCTCGCCCGCGCGACGGTCCGCGGTGCGCGGGTCGGCCGTCGCGTCGGCCGCCTCGAGCCGCGCCAGGTTGTCCCGGCCCGACAGGTACGGCTGGAACGCGGGCCCCTCGACCAGCGCCCCGACGCGGGGGAGCACCGCGAGCGCGGCCTCCGGCATCGGGGAGTCGAGCAGCCACGCCGCGCCCGCGGTGGGCCGCACCAGACCCAGGAGCATCCGGATCGTCGTCGTCTTGCCCGAGCCGTTCGGCCCGAGGAACCCGTACACCGCGCCGCGCGGCACCCGCAGCGCGAGGTCGTCGACCGCGACCTGGCCGGACCGGAACCGCTTCGTCAGCCCTTCGGTGCGCACGGCCAGGGGCCCGGTGGCGTCACCGGACCCCTGGCCGACCCGCGCGGGGTCGAGCACCGCCGAGCTCACGCGAGCCCCTGCAGCGTCTGCGGGGACACCGCCCCCAGCAGCAGCCGCCCGTCGTCGGTGATGAGGACGCTGAACAGGTCGGAGCTGATGAGCCGGCCCTCGGGCACGGCCGTCGTGATCGCGTCGAACAGCGCCGTCGGGTCGAGCTCGCCCGGGGCGCCCTGCGACGGGTCGCGGCCGAAGTCCTCAAGCAGCGCCTGCGCGCTGTCCGACCCGATCGTCGGCTCGTGCTGGGCCAGGTCGCCCAGCGCCTCGGGGTCGCCCGCGACGAGCCCCGCGACGTCCACGTCGGCCACCTCGACGACCGTGTCCCAGCCTTCGCCGTGCACCGTGACCCCGGCGGGCAGCGTGCCGTCCGTCTTCTCCTGCGCGGCGCCCGCGAGCTCGGCGTCGGTCGGCAGCGGCACGACGACCTCGCGCACCTGCGCACCGGCGGGCGGCGAGAACGTGAGGACCGCGTCGGTCGGCGTCGCGAACGTCACGTCGGTGAAGCCGACCTCGAGCGCCGGCTCGGTGTCGTCCTGCGCGCTCCACACCTGGACCCGCAGCGGCGTCGACGTCTCCGCGTCCACGGCGAGGACCGTGCGGCCGACGAGCGTCGTCGTGCTCTTCGGCGTCACGACCAGCTGGTACGCGTCGCGCCCCGCCACCGTCGTCACGCCGTCGAGCGACACCGTCGACAGCTCCTGCGCGTGCGCGAGGGCGGCGTCGGCCGCGGCCTGCGGCGTCGGCAGGTCGCCCTGCACCGGCGGGCCGGACTTCTCGAGCTCCTGCAGGCGGGCGACGTCGGCGGCGTCGAGCGTGTAGTGCACGACCTCGTCGTCGTCGCTCGAGTACGTCCACGCCTGCGCGGCGTCGTGGACCACCGAGTACTCGGAGGCGGCGCCGAGCAGCGCGACGCGCGAGCGCGTCTCGCCGTCGGTCCACACGCGCAGCGTCGAGCTGCCCGACATGAGGTTGACGGGGTCCGCACCCGCGGCCGTGCCGAACGGCAGCGACGGCAGGCCGAGGCGCGCCGTGTAGACGATCGTCCCGGACAGGGCGGGCGCCTCGGCGCCGGCGACCTGCGCGACGAGCTCCTCGGGCGTGACGGGCGGCAGGCCCTGGTCGTCCGCGCTCGCGAGCAGCGGAGGGGCCAGCACCGCGGCGCCGACCGCGACCGCGGCGACGGCGGGCACGGCCCAGCGGGCCCGGGGGGGACAGGGACCGGCGCGCCGGGCCGGCCGGGGGCTGCGGGGTGGGCTGTGTCTCGGTCATGACCCCACTGTGCGCCACGCCCGCTGAGGGCACGCTGAGACGAGCGGCGGCGACCGTGCGCGCCGCGGGTGGCATGCTGCTGACGTGCGGTTACTCGTGGTGGACGACGAGCGCGGCCTGACGAGCGCGCTGCACCGCGGCCTGTCCGCGGAGGGGTTCGCGGTCGACGTCGCGCACGACGGCGAGACCGGCCTGCGCCTGGCCCTCGAGCACGACTACGACGCGATCGTGCTCGACATCATGCTGCCGCGCCGCAACGGCTACGACGTCGTCACGGCCCTGCGCGCGCAGGACGTCCGCACGCCCGTCCTGCTGCTCTCCGCGAAGGACGGCGAGTACGACGTCGCCGGCGGCCTCGACGTGGGCGCCGACGACTACCTGACGAAGCCGTTCGCGTTCGTCGTGCTGGTCGCGCGCCTGCGCGCGCTGCTGCGCCGCCCGCCGCAGGTCCGGCCCGCGGTGCTCACCGTCGGCGGCCTCGTGCTCGACCCCGCGGCCCGCACCGTCACGCTCGGCGGGGAGCCCGTCACGCTCACCGTGCGCGAGCTCGCGCTGCTCGAGTACCTCATGCGGCACGCCGACCGCGTCGTCGGGAAGGTCGAGCTGCGTGACCACGTGTGGGAGGGCACCGGCGAGGACGTCAACGTCGTCGAGGTGTACGTCGGGTACCTGCGGCGCAAGCTCGGGCGCGACGTCGTCGCGACCGTCCGCGGCGCCGGGTACCGCGTGGCGGGATGACGACGCCGGACGACGGTGCGCCGGCCCGGGTTCCCGCGCCGGCCGGGACCCCCGTGCCGGCCGTGCCGGCGGGGCGACGGCGGTCCCGCGCGTCGCTGCGGCTGCGGCTCACGGCGCTGACCGCCGGGCTGCTCATGGTGACGCTCGCGGTCGGGGCGGTCGTGCTCACGTCCGTGCTGTCCGCGGGGCGGGTCGCGGCGCTCGACGACGTGGTCCGGGCCCGCGCGGAGACGGTCGCGGACCTCGCGGCGGCCGACCGGGTGCCCGACCCGCTGCCCGTCGTGGAGAGCGGCGAGATCGCCCAGCTGCTCGACGCCGACGGGCTCGTGCTCGCCACGTCGGCCAACGCGACGCGCACGCTGCCCGTGCTGCCCGCCGACGCGCTCGCGCGGCTGCGTCCCGCCGACGACGCGACCGTCGTGGTGTCGACGACCGACAGCGGCTACGACCCGGACGCCCGGGTCGCGCTCCGGGCCGCGACGTACCGCGGCGAGCCCGTGACCGCCGTCGCGTCGGTCCCGCTCGACGAGGTCCGCGGGCTCGTGCAGGCGCTGCGGCTCGCGCTCGTCGTCGTCGTGCCCGTCCTCACGGCACTGCTCGCGGGCACGATCTGGGTCGTCATCGGCCGCGCGCTGCGGCCCGTCGACGCGCTGCGCCGCGCGGCGGCCGACGTCGCGCGCACCGGCGGCCGGGGCTCGCTGCCCGTGCCGCCCGTCGACGACGAGCTCGCGGCCCTGGCGCGCACGCTCAACGACATGCTCGACCGGCTGGAGACCAGCGCCGCGCGGCAGCGCACGTTCGTCGGGGACGCCGCGCACGAGCTGCGGTCCCCGCTCGCGTCGCTGCGCGCGACCCTCGACGTCGCCCGCGCGCACCCCGACGCCTACACCTCCGCCGAGCTCGTCGCGGACGCCGACCGGGAGGCGCAGCGCATGCAGGCGCTCGTCGACGACCTGCTGCTGCTCGCCCGCGTCGGCTCGACGCCGCTCACGAGCGACGAGCTCGACCTCGCCGCGGTCGTGCACGACGTCGTGGACGCCGAGACGGGCCGGGCGAACGCCCCGACGCACGGGCCGGACGCGGCCGGGACGCCCACGGTCGACGTCGGGGGAGCGGGTCGCGGGCGGGGCGACGCCGTCGCCACGGGGCGCGTCGTGCGCAACCTCGTCGGCAACGCGCTGCGGCACGCGCGGACCGTCGTGCGGGTCACCGTCGCCGACGGGCGCGTCGTCGTCGAGGACGACGGGACCGGGATCGCCGTCGTCGACCGCGAGCGCGTGTTCGAGCGGTTCGTGCGCCTCGACGACGCCCGCGAGCGCGAGGCGGGCGGCTCGGGACTGGGCCTCGCGATCGCCCGTGAGGTCGCGCGTGAGCAGGGCGGCGACGTCGTGCTCGGGGAGTCGGACCTCGGGGGGCTCCGGGCCGAGGTCCGGCTGCCCGTCGCCTGAGCGGCGCTCGGGAGCCGCCGGGACGCCGTCCGTACGACGACGGCCGGCGACCCCGTCCGCAGGTGCGGGGTCGCCGGCCGTGGCCGTCACGAGGGGCGCGTCAGACG
>NZ_BIMR01000135.1 GCF_004306155.1 Cellulomonas biazotea | reverse complement strand
GGCGGGGCACGCGGTCGCGCTGCCCGACGCGGGCCCCGACGCCCCGCTCGGCGAGCGGCTCCTCGCGCTCGTGGCCGAGGCCGCGGCGGCCGGGCTCGACGCGGAGGGCGAGCTGCGCCGGACGACGGCCGCGTGGGAGTCCACGCAGCGCGCCGCCGGCGTCTGAGGCGCGGATCGGGCCTGACGCCGGTGGTGGCGTCCCGCGTGCGCCGATTCCGCTCCCCACCTGCGATCCCGGTGGCGTCGCCGGGATCCCGAGGTCGGACCCATGACCTAGGTCACTCGTCGGAAGGCGCTTTCCCGGATAGTCTCTCCTGACGGCCGGTCTCCCGGTCGCCCGAACCGACGGAGGTTACGAGTGACGACCATCGGGGTGCCGCGCGAGACGCGGCCCGGCGAGCGGCTGGTGGCCGCGACGCCCAAGACCGTCGCGCAGCTGCGCGCGCTCGGCTACGACGTGCTCGTCGAGCACGACGCCGGGGCCGCGGCCACGTTCGACGACGCGGCGTACGAGGCCGTGGGCGCGACGATCGGTGACGCCGCAGCGGTCTGGGCCGCCGACGTCGTCACGGCCGTCGGCGCCCCCGACGACAGCCAGGTCGCGGCGCTGCGACCCGGCGCGACCCTCGTCGCGATGCTCAACCCCGGTGGCCGCGCCGACCTCGTCGACGCGCTGACCGCGCGCGGCGTGACCGCGCTGTCGCTCGACGCCGTGCCGCGCATCTCCCGCGCGCAGAGCCTCGACGTCCTGTCCACCCTGTCGAACGTCGCCGGATACCGTGCCGTCGTCGAGGCCGCGCAGGAGTACGGCGGCATGTTCGCCGGGCAGGTCACCGCCGCAGGCAAGACCCCGCCCGCCAAGGTGTTCGTCATCGGCGCCGGGGTCGCCGGGCTCGCCGCGATCGGCGCGGCCGACAGCCTCGGCGCGCAGGTGCGGGCCTTCGACGTCCGCCCCGAGGTCGGCGAGCAGATCGAGTCGATGGGTGCGACGTTCGTGCGCGCCGAGTCGGCCCAGCAGCAGGTGAGCGCGGACGGGTACGCCTCCGCGCTCACCGACGACCAGGAGGCGGCCACCGCCGCGGTGTACGCCGCCGAGACCGCCGCCGCCGACATCGTCATCACCACCGCGCTCGTGCGCGGCACCGCACCGCGGACGATCACCGCGGAGATGGTCGCCGGGATGCGTCCCGGCAGCGTCGTCGTGGACCTCGCGGCGTCGGGCGGCGGCAACTGCGAGGCCACCGTGCCCGGGGAGCGCGTCGTCACCGAGAACGGCGTCGTCGTCCTCGGCTGGACCGACCTCGCGGGCCGGCTGCCGCAGCACACGTCGCAGCTCTTCGGCACGAACGTCGTGCACCTGCTGCAGCTGCTCACGCCCGGCAAGGACGGCGAGCTCGTGCTCGACCTCGACGACCCCGTGCAGCGCGGCATGACCGTGACGCGCACCGGCGAGGTCCTGTGGCCCCCGCCGCCCGTCGCGGTGTCCGCCGCGATGCCGCCGCCCGCCGACGCCGCGCCCAGCCTCGAGGAGATCGCCGCCGCCGAGGCCGTCGCGCACGCCGCGGCCGAGCGCCGCCGCCAGCGCCGGACCGTCTCGCTCGCGCTGGCCGCCGTCGTCGTCGCGCTCGGGCTGTCGTTCGCCCCGGCCGCGTTCCTCGGGCACTTCACGGTGTTCGTGCTGGCGGTGTTCGTCGGGTACTACGTCATCTCCAACGTGAGCCACTCGCTGCACACGCCGCTCATGGCCCAGACGAACGCGATCTCCGGGATCATCCTCGTCGGCGCGCTCCTGCAGATCGGCTCCGACGACTGGCTCGTCACGACGCTCGCGTGCGTCGCGGCAGCCGTCGCCAGCATCAACATCTTCGGCGGCTTCCTCGTCGCGAACCGCATGATCCGCATGTTCCGGAAGGACGCCTGATGCTCACGTCCGTCGCGCAGGCGGTCTACCTCGTCGCCGCGGTGCTGTTCGTCCTGTCCCTCGCCGGGCTGTCCCGGCAGGAGACGGCGCGCCGCGGGAACCTCTTCGGGATGGTCGGCATGGGCCTGGCCCTCGCCGCGACCGTCGCCCTCAGCCTCGACTCCAGCGAGCGTCAGGTCGTCGTGACGGCCCTGCTCATCGCGCTCGTGCTGCTCGTCGGCGTCGTCGTCGGCACCTGGCAGGCACGACGCGTCGAGATGACGCAGATGCCGGAGCTCATCGCGATCCTGCACAGCTTCGTCGGCCTCGCCGCGGTGCTCGTCGGGTTCAACTCCTACCTGACCGAGCCCGCCGACCCCGTGCACCTCGTCGAGGTGTACCTCGGCGTCCTCATCGGTGCCGTGACGTTCACCGGCTCGATCGTCGCCTACCTCAAGCTGTCGGCCCGCATCGCGTCGGCGCCGCTCATGCTGCCGCGGCGCAACACGCTCAACCTGCTCGCGCTCGTCGCGAGCGCGGGCGTCGGCGCGTGGTTCGTCGCCTCGCCGTCTATCGTCCCGCTGCTGGTCATGACGGTCGTCGCGCTGGCCCTCGGCTGGCACCTCGTCGCGTCCATCGGCGGCGGCGACATGCCGGTCGTGGTCTCGATGCTCAACTCGTACTCCGGGTGGGCCGCCGCGGCCGCGGGCTTCATGCTGAGCAACGACCTGCTCATCGTCACCGGCGCCCTCGTCGGGTCCTCCGGTGCGATCCTCAGCTACATCATGTGCCGGGCGATGAACCGGTCGTTCATCAGCGTCATCCTCGGTGGCTTCGGGGCCGAGGGCGGGACGGTCGTCAGCACCGCGCAGGACTACGGCGAGCACCGCGAGATGTCCGCGCAGGACGTCGCCGACATCCTGCGCGACGCCAAGCGCGTCGTCATCACGCCCGGCTACGGCATGGCCGTCGCGAAGGCGCAGTACCCGGTCGCCGAGCTCGTCTCCAAGCTCCGCGACAAGGGCGTCGAGGTGCGCTTCGGCGTCCACCCCGTCGCCGGCCGCCTCCCGGGTCACATGAACGTGCTGCTCGCCGAGGCCAAGGTGCCGTACGACATCGTGCTCGAGATGGACGAGATCAACGACGACTTCGGGAGCACCGACGTCGTGCTCGTCATCGGCGCGAACGACACCGTCAACCCCGCCGCGCTCGACGACCCGGGCTCGCCCATCGCGGGCATGCCGGTCCTCGAGGTGTGGCACGCCAAGCAGGTCGTCGTGTTCAAGCGGTCGATGGCCACCGGGTACGCGGGCGTGCAGAACCCGCTGTTCTTCCGGGACAACACCGCGATGCTGTTCGGCGACGCGAAGGAGCAGACCGAGAAGATCGTGCACGCGGTCTGACCGCGGGCCGCGAGGCCTCCCCGTCCGACCGGCGACCACGTCGTCGGCGGGCACCACCGCTGCGGGCGGCGCGCATCGAGGCGCGTCGCCCGCAGTGCTGCCCGGCCGTTCCCGGGGCGCGCCGCCCGAGGCCCCGCGGCGTCGGCCCGCGACGTCGCGACCTGCGGCGACGGCGTGTCGAAACGCTTCACCCCTGGACCGTCGTCCGGACCCCTCCGTAGCGTCACGCGAGCCCGCACCCCGCCCGTCGCAAAGGAGCGACCGCCATGGTCCACCCCGGGGCCCGCACCGCGCCGCGCCCGTCGCCGCGCCCGTCGTCGCACCTGCCCGCGCGCCCCGCGCTGCGGACGACGACCGCGCTCGTCGCCGCCGCCGTCCTCGCCCTCACCGGCCTCGTCGCCGCGGTC
>NZ_BIMR01000134.1 GCF_004306155.1 Cellulomonas biazotea | reverse complement strand
CCCCCCCCCCCCCCCCCCGCGACCCCGTCACGGTGCCCGCCGGTCCCGCACGACCCGGCACACCCCGCGCGACCGGCGCGCCCTCCGGTGACACGGCCAGGCGGTGGCCCGGCCGTGGGCCCCGCGCGTCCTGCGGTCACACGGCCGGGCGGCGGCCCGGCCGTGTGGGTGGCACGTCGGACAATGGGCCGTGCCCTACGTGCTGCTCGAGGACGACCCCGCGCGGGCGGGTGGCGTCCTGCTGCGGCACGCGTCGGACGACGGGCTCGTCGACCCGGCGACCGAGGCCGTCGCGGCCCGCGACCTCCCGGCGGCCGTCGCCCGGCTGGAGGTCGACCACCCGCGCTGGGTGTGGGACGACACCGCGCGCCGGTACCCGCCGCTGCTGCGCGCCGGGGTCCGCGTCGAGCGGTGCCACGACCTGCGCCTGTGCCACACGATCCTGCGGCACAGCGCCTACAGCGCCACGTCCGACCTCGCACGGGCGCCGCGCGGACCGTGGGACCACCGCCGCCCCGACGAGCCGCCGCCCGCGGAGCCCGACCTGCTGGACGAGCTCACGCTGCTCGACGACCCCGGCGCGCCCGTGGCGCCACCCCCGACGGACGACGCCCCGCTCGACGTCCCCGGCGAGCTCACCCGTCAGCTCGCGGCGGTCACGGGCGCGACCGAGCCGGGACGGCTCCGGCTGCTGCTCGCCGCCGAGTCGACCGGCGGCCTCATCGCGCAGGAGATGCGGCACGACGGCATGCCGTGGGACGTCGCCGCGCACGACGCGATCCTCACCGGGCTGCTCGGGGCACGACCGCGCACCGGTGGGAGGCCCGCCCGACTGGAGGCGCTGACCGAGCAGATCCGGACCGCGCTCGTGCAGCCGACGCTCAACCCCGACTCGCAGCCGGACCTGCTGCGCGGCCTGCGGCTCGCCGGCTTCGACGTGTCCTCGACGAGCAAGTGGGAGATCCGCGAGATCGACCACCCGGTCCGCGACGCGCTGCTGGAGTACAAGACCCTGTCGCGCCTGCTGTCCGCGAACGGCTGGGCGTGGATGGACACGTGGATCCACGACGGCCGGTTCCGGCCCGAGTACGTGCCCGGCGGCGTCGTCTCCGGGCGGTGGGCGACCAACGGGGGCGGTGCGCTGCAGCTCCCCGCCGCGATCCGCGGTGCGGTGCGCGCCGACCCCGGGTGGCGGCTCGTCGTCGCCGACGCCGCGCAGCTCGAGCCGCGCGTGCTCGCCGCGATGTCCCGCGACGCCGCGATGGCCGCCGCGGGCCGGCAGGCCGACCTGTACCAGGGCGTCGTCGACGCGGGGATCGTCGCGACCCGGTCCGACGCGAAGTACGCGATGCTCGGCGCGATCTACGGCGCGACGACCGGTGCCAGCGCCGCCCTCATGCCGCAGCTCACGCGCGCGTACCCGCAGGCCGTCGCCCTGGTCGAGGCCGCCGCGCGGGCCGGTGAGCGGGGCGAGGTCGTCACGACGTGGCTGGGCCGGTCGTCGCCCGCGCCCGACGCCGCGTGGCAGGACGAGCTGCGGGCAGCGTCGGGCGAGGGTGCCGCCGCCGACGACGTCCGGATGGTGCGCCGCCGGGCCCGCGACTGGGGCCGGTTCACGCGGAACTTCGTCGTCCAGGGCACCGCCGCCGAGTGGGCGCTGTGCTGGATGGCCGCCCTGCGCCGCCGGCTCCGCGACGTCGAGGGCCGTCCGCACCTCGTGTTCTTCCTGCACGACGAGGTCATGGTGCACTCCCCCGCCGACGTCGCCGACCAGGTGGCCGACGTCGTGCGCGACGCGGCCGTCGAGGCGGGGCGGCTGCTGTTCGGCGCGACGCCCGTCGAGTTCGCGCTCAACGTGTCGGTCGTCGAGAGCTACGACCGCGCCAAGTGAGCACAGGCCCGATGGCCCGTGTCCGACGTCGGCGAGATCGTGCGCTGCGGCACGTCGCGGACCGTCCGGCAGCGGCTGACGGCCCAGGGCGTGGTGCGTGCTCGGCCGCCGCGTGCCCCGCGGGCGTGGTCCGGGGGCCGCGCACGACGGGTGTGGTCGGAGACAGCGTGCGCGGCGGGGCGTCAGGTCGTCGCGTCGCCCGTCGTCGTCGAGCGGCGCTGCTGGGCGCGGACGTGCAGGCGCTCACCCTGCGGGCCGAACAGCGTGAGCAGCTCGACGGGGTCCGGGCCGGGGTTGAGGATCGCGTGCGGGGTGCGGGTGTCGAACTCCGCGACCTCGCCCGGGCCGAGCCGCAGGTCGTGCGGGCCGAGCACCAGCCGCAGCCGCCCGGACAGGACGTACAGCCACTCCCAGCCCTCGTGGACCTGCAGCTCCGGCGTCACGGGGGTCGGGTCCGCCGGGATCACGACCTTGTACGACCGGACCCCGCCCGGCCGCCGGGTCAGCGGCACGAACGTGCGGCCGTGCCGCTGGAACGGGCGCGCGTAGACCCGGGGGTCGCCGGTCGCGGGTGCGTCGACGAGCTCGTCGAGCGGCACCTGGTACTCCCGGGCCAGCGGGAGCAGCAGCTCGAGCGTCGGACGGCGCCCGCCCGACTCCAGCCGGGACAGCGTCGAGAGGGAGACGCCGGTCGCGTCGGCGACCTGCGCGAGCGTCAGGCCGCGCTCCTGGCGCAGCGCGCGCAGCCGCCCGCCGACGGCGTCGAGCGCGGCGGTGATGTCCGCGGGGCGGGCGTCGTCGGGCTCGTCGTCGTGGTGGCCGCGGTGGTCGGGGTCGTGAGGCCGGCGACCGTCCGGCTCGGACGCACGGCCGTGGCCGGGGGCTCGGCGTCGGTCCGGGGCTCGGCCGCGGTCGGGGCCGGGTGCGCGGCGGTCGGGGTCGGGGTCGGGGCGCATGACCTCAGTTTGCCGGGACGGCAACACCGTTTGCCAGCCAGGCGGCGTCGGCGCGACAGTGGTCGAGCACGGACGACGACGGAGGAGGACGCATGGACGAGCGGTACGACGTGGTGGTGGTCGGCGGCGGCGCCGCGGGGCTCAGCGGGGCGCTCACGCTCGCCCGCGCCCGCAGGTCCGTCCTCGTCGTCGACGCCGGCGACCCGCGCAACGCCCCCGCGGCCCACGCCCACGGGCTGCTCACCCGCGACGGCACCCCGCCGCTCGACCTGCTCGCCGCGGGCCGCGCCGAGGTCGAGGGCTACGGCGCGCACGTCGAGCGCGGGGAGGTCCTCGCCGTGCACCACGAGGACGGCGCGTTCACCGTCGAGCTCGCCGACGGCCGGTCGGTCGTCGCCCGCGCGGTCCTGTCCGCGACGGGCCTGCGCGACGAGCTGCCCGACGTCCCCGGCCTCGCGCAGCGGTGGGGCACCGACGTCCTGCACTGCCCGTACTGCCACGGGTGGGAGGTGCGGGACCGGGCCGTCGTGATCCTGGGGACGAACCCCCTCGCCGCGCACGCCGCGCAGCTGTGGCGGCAGTGGACCGACGACGTCACGCTCGTCCGGCACACCGCCCCGCCCCTGGCGCCCGAGGACGCCGAGCGCCTCGCCGCCCGCGGCGTCCGCGTCCTCGACACGACCGCCGTCGCCGTCGACGGCCCGAGCGGGGACCTCACCGTGCACCTCGCCGACGGCACCGCCGTGCCCGCCGCGGCCGTCGTCACCGGGACGCGCATGGTCGCGCGCGCCGAGCACCTCGCCCCGCTCGGCCTGCACCCGGTGCCCCTGGAGATGGCGGGCCAGGAGATCGGGCGTGCCGTCCCGGCCGGACCCGACGGCGCGACGGCCCTGCCCGGCGTGTGGGTCGCGGGGAACGTCACCGACCTGCGCGCGACGGTCGTCGTGGCCGCCGCCGCCGGCGTCATGGTGGGCGCCATGATCAACGCCGACCTCGTCGCGCGCGACGCCGACGCCGCCGTCGACGCGCACCGCCTCGCGGCCACCGCGAGCACGGCGCACGCCGCCCACGCCGAGCACGGCAGGCACGGTGGGCACACGCACGGCGGGCACACACCTGCGGACGCGGCCGCTGCCGGTGGGCGGCGCACCGTGCACGGCGTCGACCTGCCCGAGGAGCTCGCGGGGATGTTCGAGCCGGAGTTCTGGGAGGAGCGCTACAGCGGCCCGGCACCCACCTGGTCGGGGCGCCCCAACGACACGCTCGTCCAGGAGACCCGCGACCTACCGCCGGGACGCGCGCTCGACGTCGCGGCCGGGGAGGGCGGCGACGCCCTGTGGCTCGCGGAGCAGGGCTGGCACGTGACCGCGACCGACTGGGCCGCCGCCGGGCTGGCCCGCGGCGAGGCGGCCGCGGCCGAACGCGGCGTCGCCGACCGCGTCGTGTGGCGGCAGGCCGACATCGTCGACGGCACGGGCTGGGGCGACGAGACGTACGACCTCGTGACGTCGCACTACCTGCACCTCCCGCCCGACCTGCGGACGGCCGCCGTCCGCCGGATGGCGTCGTTCGTCTCCCCTGGCGGGACGCTGCTGGTCGTCGGCCACCACGCGCGGGACCTCCGGACGACGATGCCCCGCCCCGACGTCCCCGAGCTGTTCACCGACGCCGACGAGATCGCCGCCCTGCTCGACCCGGCGCAGTGGGAGGTCGTCACGGTCGACGCCCGCGCGCACGAGGCCACCGACCCCGACGGCCGCCCGGTCGTCCTGCACGACGCGGTCCTCCGCGCCCGCCGCCTCCCCTGACGACCCGCGGCCCGCAGCCCTGCCGACGGCCGGGGTGCGCCGGCGTCACGCGCCGCGCCCTGGTGGTCGCCCGTACCGGCCCGGCTAACCCAGGGGCCAGGTCTGGAGGCGCCCGCACATGCCGTAGCGGCGGGGTGCCGGGTCGGGGCGGGCGGTCGACACGCGGGCCGTCGCGAGGTGGCCCGCGACGCCCCGGACCAGCTTCTCGAGCGCCCCGGCCGTCGCGTCGGTCTCGTGCAGGACGGTGCGGGTCCAGCGGTCCTGCCAGTGCGGGACGTACGGGCGGACCAGGCGGGCGGCGGCCTCGTGCAGGGGTCGCAGGGCCTCGGCCGGGCCGACCCGGGTCGCCGCCGCGAGCAGCTCGGCGTACCCCTCCAGCGCCAGGTCGCGACGGCGGCGGGCCGCCGCGGCGAGCTCGTCGTCCGTCGCCCCCGGGCCCGGCAGCAGGGCGGCCGCGCGGTACGCGGCGGGGTCGGCCAGGACGTCGGCGGGGAACGTGAGGATCGCGTCGCCCGCCTCGGGGAGACCCGCGTTGCCCATGACGACGAGGACCTCGAGGTCGCCGTCGTTGACGGCGCGGTGCACGACCCCCGGGTCGAACCGCACGACGTCGCCCGGGCCGAGCGGCTGCTCGGCGAACCCGCCGGGTCCGAGCGTGTGCACCGCACCCCGCCCGGACAGGACGACGTACGCCTCCGCCGACACGGTGTGCAGGTGCGGCGACCCCGACCCGGCCCGCCCGACACCGTCGGGCGCGGGCCAGTCGTACACGCGCAGGTGGCTGAGGGACACCCCGCCGGGCAGCAGGCTCACGACCCCGACCCTGCCACCGCCGCCCGCCCCAGCGCCGCGAGGTCCGCGGCCCGCTCGACGTTGGCGGCACCGTCCGCGACGACGACCGCGTACCGGAACGTCAGCGCGTCCCCGGGCCCGAAAGGCACCTCGGTCGAGAAGAACGGCGCGGGGTTGAGGCACCCGAAGTGCTCGGTCCGGGCGAACCACTGCGGCCCGTCGCCGTCCGCGGGCCCCACGGACCCGTCCGACCCCGCCGAGCCAGCCGACCCCGTCGCCCCCGCCGACCCCGCCGACCCGTCGACCATCACCACGGTCGACGACCGCCCCACGTCGTCGTGCCGCCCGACGAGCCCGAGCCACGGCTGCCGCGTCCCGCGCAGCTCCTCGCCGCCCACCCCGCCGGGCGCGACGAGCACGCCGTCGGTGAACGACCGCGGCCCGCGCCAGAACAGCCCGCCGTACCCGGCGTTCTCACGTCCGCGCGTGGTGGGCGACCCGATGGCCAGGTCGTGCGGCGAGACGTTCGTCATGGTCGTCGTGAACGTCAGGACCCACGCGTCGGACCGGTCGGCAGGGACGACGAACCCGAGCGTCCGGCGCTCGTCGACGACGTGCTCGCGGGCCTGCGTGTGCCACGCGAGGGTGTGGACGAGGTCGACCCGGTCTGTGCCGACGTCGAGCGCCACGACGTCCTGGTGGTCCATCGACCCGTCGTTGTCGAGCTGCACGTACCCCTGCCCGTGCACGTACGTCGGGCCGCCCCAGAAGTTGTGCTCGCCGACCACGGGCAGCGACCAGGCGACGCCCTTGTGCCACACGTGGTCCCAGGGGCGGAACGCGGTGACCAGGTCGCCGCCGCGCGTGCGCAGCGGGTGGACGTAGGGGCGGGGGCTCTCGAGCTGGGCGTCGTCGGGCACGTAGACGTACCGGGCGAGCGCGACGCCACCGGCGTGCACGTCGAGCGCGCGGCCGACGTCGTGCCGGGCGGTGACGGCGGGGCGGGGGTCGAGCCGCGGCAGCCGGGCCGTCACGCGGTGGCCTCCCGGGCGAGGTCGACGCCGAGGTCGAGGTCGTCGACACGGACGGGCAGGCCGGTGACGAGCGACTGGTTGGCGGCGATGCCGACCGCGACGGCGCGCAGGCCGTCGAGGTACCCGGCGGGTCGACCGAGCTCGTCCTGCGACACCCGCAGGTGCCGACGGAAGACGTCCTTGAGCAGGATCGCGTCGCCGCCGCCGTGCCCGCCGATGCCCGCGGGGATCTCGTACTCGGTCGCGCGCTCCCAGTGCCGCTGGACGAGCAGCCGCTCGCCCTCGGGGCGCACGGTGTCGCCGACGACGCCGTCGGGGTTGGCGGACGGGTCGAGGACGGGCTTGCCGTCGCCGCTGAGCACGACGGACCCGCGCTCGACGACCTCGAGCTCCGCGCGTCCCTCGGTCCCGTTGACGGTGACCCGGTACCCCTCCCACGGGCTGTGCGCGTTGAGCGAGTAGGTCAGGGTCGCGCCGCCGCGGTAGTCGACGACGAGCGACATGTTGTCCTCGATCGTGATGCCGGGGCCGAAGACGTCCTGGTCGCGCAGGTAGCCGTCGTGGTGCTCGGCGTCGAGGTAGAGGGCCTGGAGCCGCGGGTCGTCGTGCAGGTCGAGCGCGAACGGGTCGCCGACGGCGCCGGTGCCGCGCGCGGGCCGCGGGCCGAGGCCGCGCGAGGCGGCGGCGCGGTCCCCGTAGAACCGCAGCCCGCCGGAGGCGTAGACGCGGGCGGGGACGTCGTCGAGCCACCAGTTGACGAGGTCGAAGTGGTGGCTGGACTTGTGCACGAGCAGGCCGCCGGAGTTCTTCTTCTCGCGGTGCCAGCGGCGGAAGTAGTCGGCGCCGTGCACGGTGTCGAGCGCCCACTCGAAGTGCACGCTCGTGACCTGGCCGATCTGCCCGGACTGGACGACCTGCCGCAGCGAGGAGTTCCGCGGCGCGTACCGGTAGTTGAACGTCATGGTGACGTCGCGGCCGGTGTCGGCGACGGCCCCGGTGATGCGGCGGCAGCCCGCGCGGTCGGTGGTCAGCGGCTTCTCGACGACGACGTCGGCGCCGGCGGCGAGGGCGCGCGCGACGAGGTCGGCGTGGGCGTGGTCGGGGGCCGTGACGATCACGGTGTCGACGCGCTGCTCCTCGATCATCTTCTCGAGGCCCTCGGGGGTGAACCGCGGGAGCCCGGCGGGTCCGCCCTGCCCGAGGGCGCGGCCGACCTCGGCGTCGTAGTAGTCGATGCGCCCCGGGTTGGGGTCGAGCCAGGCGACGAGGGTGGCGACGTCGGCGTGCTCGCCGGTGATCGCGCCGACGTACATCCCGGCCCGGTGCCCGGTGCCCGCGACCGCGAACCGGCGCTGCTCGCCCGCGGGTGCGGGGGCGAAGTCGGGGACGACCCCAGCGGACGCGACGGTGCTGGCGCTGGAGGCCGGGCGGGGGGCGGTGGGGTTCTGGTCGACCACGAAGATCCTCTGCTCCTCGGCGCGACGTCGCACCGGTGTCGGGAAAGCGCGTTCCGTGAGGCCTAGCCTATGTCGGCGACGTCTCGCTCGCCAGGGTCTGGACCACTCCCGCCGCCGCACCGCCCACCGGGCCCGACCCCGCCCTGCCGCCCGTCCCACCCCCCGCGCGTCGGCGACGAGCGTTGGCGTGGAAGACCTGTCGCGCCCGGCGCGACGAACCTTCCACGCCACGCAGCGCGGCGGCGCGGACCGCCGGTCGAATCGATCCATCCGATCGTCCCGCCGGACTTCCCTCCGCGCGCCGGGCGGGGTTAGGCTCGCTTCTACAACGTTGCACGAAAGCCCGACGACGCCGTCGGGCGCACCAGATGGAGATCCGATGACCCAGCGCGCCACCGTCCTGCTCCACCCCGACTTCCGCGTCGGCCAGATCGACCGTCGCGTCTTCGGCTCGTTCGTCGAGCACCTCGGCCGCGCCGTCTACACCGGCATCTACGAGCCCGGCCACGAGACCGCCGACGAGCACGGCTTCCGCCGCGACGTCGCCGACCTCACGCGCGAGCTCGGCGTCACCATGGCCCGCTACCCCGGCGGCAACTTCGTCTCGAACTACAACTGGGAGGACGGCGTCGGCCCCGTCGAGGAGCGCAAGCCGTTCATCGACCTGGCCTGGCGCACGATCGAGCCCAACACCATCGGCACCGACGAGTTCCTCCAGTGGGCCGAGCGCGAGGGCATCGAGCCGATGATGGCGGTGAACCTCGGCACCCGCGGCGTCGCCGCCGCCGCCGCGCTCGTCGAGTACTGCAACGGCGAGGCCGGCTCCCGCTGGGCCGACCTGCGCATCGCCAACGGCCGCGAGAAGCCCTACGGCGTGCGCCTGTGGTGCCTCGGCAACGAGATGGACGGCCCCTGGCAGATCGGCCACAAGACCGCCGACGAGTACGGCAAGCTCGCCGCCGAGGCCGGCAAGGCCATGAAGCTCGTCGACCCGACCATCGAGCTCGTCGCGTGCGGCTCGTCGTCGATGCAGATGGACACGTTCGGCGAGTGGGAGCGGACCGTCCTCGAGCACACGTGGGACGTCGTCGACCACATCTCGATGCACGCCTACTACGAGGAGCTCGACGGCGACCGCGCGTCGTTCCTCGGCTCCGGCACCGCGATGGACCGGTTCATCCGCCGCGTCGTGTCGTCCGCCGACGCCGTCGGCGCGCGCCGCCGCTCCGACAAGGCGATCACCATCTCGTTCGACGAGTGGAACGTCTGGTACCTGCAGTCCCGCTTCGTCGGGGAGAAGAACCTGCCGCTGCAGAAGGACGCCCCGCGCATCATCGAGGACGTCTACTCGGCGCTCGACGCCGTCGTCGTCGGCGACCTGCTCGTCACGCTGCTCAACCACGCGGACCGCGTGCCGGTCGCGTGCCTCGCGCAGCTCGTCAACGTCATCGCGCCGATCATGACCGAGCCCGACGGCCCGGCCTGGCGCCAGCCGACGTTCCACCCGTTCGCGGCGACCGCGCGCCTGGCCCGCGGCACCGCCCTGGACCTGCGCGTCACGGCCCCGACCGTCACGACGAAGCAGCACGGCGACGTCCCGCTCGTCACCGCGGCCGCGACGCTCGACGGCACCGAGGGCGCGGTCTTCCTGGTCAACCGGTCCGCGGAGCCCGTCGAGGTCGACCTGTCGCACCCCGGCGTCGCGCTGACGCTGGCCCGCGGCGTCCAGGTCACGGCCGACCACGAGGCCGCGGTCGAGGGTCCGGACCACGCCGCCCGCACCATCGCGGAGCACGTCGCCGAGGTCGACGCCCCGGTCACGGCCGCCGAGCCGGGCCGCACGACGCTCACCCTGGCCCCGGAGTCGTGGCTCGCCCTCCCGACGACGGTCACGCGCGCCTGACCCCACTCGTCCGCACGACGCGAGAGCCCCGCCGAGCCCCGCCCGGCGGGGCTCTCCCGTACCCGACCACCACCGCCCCGGCACGCCGAGATCGGCACTTCCGACCGAGATCGTGACCTGCAGGTACCGATCTCGGTTCGACGTACCGATCTCGGCGAGGTGCGTGGGCGGGTGGGCCGGTGAGCGGCGCGGGGCAGCCGGGCGGCGAGGGGTGGGCCGGTGAGCGGACGTCAGGGGCGGGTCGTCGCGCGGTGCTCGACCGCGACCGTCGCCAGGGCCAGCAGGCCCGGCACGATGACCGCGAGCGGCGGCAGCATCCAGACGATCACGCCGCACAGCCCCAGGGCCAGGACCAGCAGGCCCGACCCCGTGAGGTCGTCGCCCGTGCGACGACCGGCGTCGCGCAGCACGACCCGCCACGACGCCCCCGGCGTCCACCCCGCCGCGGCACGCAGCAGGGCGACGAGCAGGGTCACGGCGGCGACGACCGACACGACCCGCACGCCCGTCCCGCCGGGCAGCGCACCGGTGCCGGCGAGGCTCACGTTGAACGCGAGCAGGATCAGCAGCGCGACGGCGCCGACCGACACGAGCCAGACGCCTCGGCACGCGAGCCGGAAGTCGTCCCACAGGTCGCGCAAGGTGTCCGGACGACCGGACAGGTGCCGCCGCACGTGCGCGACGCCTGCCGCGAGGGCGGGCAGAGCAGTGACGACCGGCAGCGAGAGCACGGAGACGGCCAGACCGACGGTGAGCGACTCGCCGAACAGCCCCACGCGACCGCCGCCGAGCAGGGCGCGGTCGTCCGGCTGCGGCGCCTCGTCGTCCGTCGGCGCGGCGTCGCCCGCCCCGGGCCCGGCCGGGTCGGCGCGGCCGCCCGGCCGGTC
>NZ_BIMR01000133.1 GCF_004306155.1 Cellulomonas biazotea | reverse complement strand
CCCGAGGCCGTGCGCCCCACCCGGGTCGGGGTGGGGCGCACACCGGTCAGCGGGTGTGCTTCTCCGGGATCGGGGCGTCGCCCGAGGCGCGCTGCGCGCGGTAGTACGCGCGCGCCTCGTCCTGGCGGGCCTGCTCCGCGCCGGACGCGATCGGGGCGCGCAGGTGTGCCTGCTCGAACCCGAACGCGTCGACGAGGTCCTGCGCGTGCGGCCGCAGCCGCGACACGAGCCGGTCGATGTACGACGTGACGGTGCGGGCCCGCCCGGCGGACAGCCGCCCGTTGACCAGGTACCAGGCGAGGTGCCGCTCGACGAGCGTGAGCCCGAAGAGGTCGCGCACCCAGGTCAGCACCTGCTTGGTGCCGGGGTCGGTGACGCGCGCCAGGGCGGCGGTGAACGACTCCCACTGGACGAGCTCGGCGTGCGCGCGGGCTGCCTCGACGAGCGCGTGCTGCTGCGAGTTGAACAGCGCGGCGGCCGTCGCGGGGTCGGCCTTCTGGGCGGGCCGCAGGGCCTGCCCGACCTCGGCGACCATCGTCTCGACGCGGTCGACGAGCAGCGCGCGCTGGGTGTCGGTCTCGCGGAGCTGGCCGGCGCTGCGGCGCGGGTCGCCGACGTCGGAGACGGTCTGCAGGGCGCGGTGCAGCGGGGTGCGGAACCGGGCGGCGTCGGAGGCCCGCTCGGCGACGAGCCGCGCGACCTTGACGGCGTCGAGGTGCTTGAAGCCCTTCGCGTAGTCGGTGAGCAGGCGCTTGCCGACGAGCTGCAGCAGGACGGTGTTGTCGCCCTCGAACGTCGCGTAGACGTCGAGGTCGGCGCGCAGGCCCGTGATGCGGTTCTCGGCGAGGAAGCCCGCGCCGCCGCACGCCTCGCGGCACGTCTGCAGGGTGCGCAGCGCGTGCCAGGTCGACGTCGGCTTGAGCGCGGCCGCGAGCGTCTCGAGGTCCTCGCGCGTGTCGGGGGTGTCGTTGCGGCCCGAGAACACGTCGTCGAACGCGGCGAGCAGGTCCTCGTGCGCGAAGCCTGCGGCGTACGTCTCGGCGAGCAGCGGCAGCAGGCGGCGCTGGTGCTCGGCGTAGTCCATGAGGACGACCTCGTCGCCCGTGCCGCCCTGGAACTGGCGGCGCTGGTTGCCGTACGTGATCGCGATGGTCAGGCCCAGGCGGGACGCGGTGACCGCGGCGCCGTCGAGCGAGACGCGGCCCTGGACGAGCGTGCCGAGCGTCGTGAAGAAGCGGCGCCCGGGGCTCGCGATGGGCGAGGAGTACGTGCCGTCGGCGGCGACGTCGCCGTACCGGTTGAGCAGGTGCGTCCGCGGGACGCGCACGTGGTCGAACCACAGGCGGCCGTTGTCGATGCCGTTGAGGCCGCCCTTGAGCCCGTCGTCCTCGCCGCCGACGCCCGGCAGGAACTCCATCGTCTGCGGGTTGCGGATCGGCACGTAGAACGCGTGCACGCCGTGGTCGACGCGCGGTGCGCCCGCGGGGGCCGTGAGCAGCCGCGCGAAGACGACCGCGGCGGTGCCGTGCAGGCCCGCGTTGCCGAGGTAGTCCTTCCACGCCGCGCGGAACGGCGTGTGGATGACGAACTCCTCGGTCTCCGGCTCGTAGGTCGCCGTCGTGCCGATCGAGGCGACGTCGGACCCGTGGCCCGTCTCGGTCATCGCGAAGGCACCCGGGACGGCGACCGTCAGCGCGTCCCGGAGGAACTGGTCGTGGCTGCGCTCGGTGCCGAGGTGGTAGATCGCCGACGCGAACAGCCCCCACTGCACGCCCGACTTGATCTGCAGCGACGGGTCGGCGTGCGTGAGCTCCTCGAACCGGGCGAGGAAGCCGCCGTGGTCGTCGGCCCCCCCGAACCGCGCCGGGAACGAGCGGTGCACGTCGCCCTCGGCCGCGAGGATGCGCAGCTGCCCGAGCACGCGGTCGCGGTGCTCGGCGAGCGTCTGTCCCTCGATCCGGTGGAGCCGCTCGTCGGTCATGAGCCGGCGCGCGCCGAGGCGCAGCTCCGGGTAGTGGCCGAGGAGCACGCGGGCGAGGTGGTCGACGTCGAGGCGGACGTCGGCGTCCAGCCGGGGGTCGCCCTGCTCGGTGTCCGCCGGGGTGGGGCGGGGGGTGGTCGTCGTCATCGGGACTCCTCCGGGTCTGCGGGGTGCGTCGCGTGGGTGAGGTGGGTCGCGCCGGTCAGGTGGTCGGTGAGGTCGTGCGCGTCGGGCCCGTCGGTGGACCGGCTGCGGTCGCGGGCGAGCAGGCCGACGGGGCCCGCCCAGAGCCACGCGGCGACCTGGGCGGTGACGGTCTCGCGGTCGAGCGCGCCGGGCTGGTCGCGGTGCGCGAGCCACCACTCCCCCGCGCCGCGGACGAAGCCCACGGCTCCTGCGGCCCAGACCTCGGCGAGCGCGACGCGCGCGGCGTCGGCCGCGGGGTCGACGGTCTCGGGGGCGTGGGCGTCGTCGGGGCGGCGGGCCGTGCGGCGGCCGTCGGGCTGCTCCTGGGTGAGGCCCCGGGCGAAGGGGGCGGCGACGAGCGCGGTGACCGAGTCGAGGAAGTGGCCGAGCGGGCCGCCGGACTCGACGGAGCCGTCCCGCGTGACGAACGCGTACACGTGCGGCGACGACTCGATCATCTCGAGGTACACCGCGACCATCGCCCGCAGGCCGTCGCGCGGGGTGGGCGCGACGCGCAGGACGCCTTCGAGCGCGCCCTGGATCTGCAGGACGACGGCCTCGGCGACGGCGATCTGCAGGCCGGTCTTGTCCGTGAAGTAGCGGTAGACGATCGACTTCGACGTGCCGGCGGCGGCGGCGATCTCCTCCATGGAGACGTCGGGGCCGTGGTGGTGGACGGTGCGGCGCGCGATGCGCACGAACTCGGCGCGGCGGGCCTCGCGGTGGTCGGCCCAGCGGGTCGAGCGGCCGTCGGCGGGGGGCTCGTCGGGGGTGCGGGGCTCGGCGCCGGACGACGGGGCGTCGGCGCCGATCAGCCTGAGGCCGGTCGTCGTCGACGGCCCTCGTGTGATGGGGCTCACGAAACCGAAGGTATCAGGTACTGTGGGTTTCGGACACAACTTCGGGACGAAGGTCCCTCGCGCTCCGACGCGCGACCCGTCCTGACCAGCGACGAACCAGCGACTCAAGCGACGACGCGAGAGGAACCAACCGTGGCCCCCTCCCCCCGCAAGCCCCCGACCCCGACCGCGCCGACCACCCGGCGCGCGCTCGTCCTCGGCGGCAACCGGATCCCCTTCGCCCGCGCCGGCGGTGCGTACGCCCACGCGAGCAACCAGGACATGCTCACCGCCGCGCTCGACGGGCTCGTCGCCCGCTACGGGCTGCAGGGCGAGCGCATCGGCGAGGTCGCCGCGGGGGCCGTGCTCAAGCACTCCCGCGACTTCAACCTCACGCGCGAGTCGGTCCTCGGGTCCGCACTGTCCCCCACGACGCCCGCCTACGACGTCCAGCAGGCGTGCGCGACCGGGCTCGAGTCCGTCGTCGGGCTCGCCAACAAGATCCGGCTCGGCCAGCTCGAGTCCGGCATCGCCGGCGGCGTCGACACCACGTCCGACGCGCCCATCGCCGTGAGCGACCGGCTGCGCCGCACGCTGCTCGACCTGTCCCGCGCGAAGACCGTCGGGCAGCGCGTCGCCGTCGCCGCACGGCTGCGCCCGAAGGACCTCGCGCCCGCCGCCCCCCGCACCGACGAGCCGCGCACCGGCCTGTCGATGGGCGAGCACCAGGCCCTCACCACCGCCCAGTGGGGCATCACGCGCGAGGCACAGGACGAGCTCGCCCTCGCGTCGCACCAGCGCCTCGCCGCCGCGTGGGACGCCGGGTTCTTCGACGACCTCGTGACCCCGTTCCGCGGGCAGACGCGCGACGGGAACCTGCGCGCCGACACCTCGCTGGAGAAGCTCGCGAAGCTCAGGCCCGCGTTCGGCCTGGGCCTCGACACCCCGGCGACCATGACGGCCGGCAACTCCACTCCGCTGACCGACGGGGCGTCGACCGTCCTGCTCGGCTCCGACGAGTGGGCCGCCGCGCACGACCTCACGCCGCTCGCCGTCGTCGTCGACGCCGAGGCCGCCGCCGTCGACTTCGTGCACGGCGTCGACGGGCTGCTCATGGCCCCCGTCTTCGCGGTGCCGCGGCTGCTCGCCCGCAACGGCCTGACGCTCGACGACCTCGACTACGTCGAGATCCACGAGGCGTTCGCGTCGACCGTCCTGACGACCCTCGCGGCGTGGGAGTCCGACCAGTTCGGCAAGGAGCGGCTCGGCCTCGACGGCGCGTTCGGCACCGTCGACCGGGCACGGCTCAACGTGCACGGCTCGTCGCTCGCCGCCGGCCACCCGTTCGCCGCGACCGGCGGGCGGATCGTCGCGACCGTCAGCAAGGAGCTGCACCGCCGCAAGCAGGCCGAAGGGCGGCCCGTGCGGGCGCTGGTGTCGGTGTGCGCGGCCGGCGGGCTCGGCCTCACCGCGATCCTCGAGGCGGCCTGACCATGACCGACACCTACCTCAACCTCGTCAACAGCGGCGTCACGAAGAAGCTCGCGCAGCAGCTCGGCCTGCCGCAGCCCGCGCCCCTGCGCCGCTACCGCGCCGGCACGCCGCTCGTCGACGGGCCCGTGCTCGTCCTCGGCCGCGGCAAGGACGCCGACGCGCTCGCCGCCGTGCTCGCGGGCCCCGCGGGTGGCGCGCCCGGCTCGACCGTCCTCGACGGCTGGGACCTCGACGTGCACCGGCACGCGTCGCCCGACACGCGGTACGCCGCGGTCGTCGTCGTGCTCACCGACGTCGAGCACCCCGACCAGCTCGCCGGGCCCGTCCTCGCGACCGCGGGCGTGCTGCGCGGGCTCGCGCGCGGCGGCCGCGTCGTCACGGTGTCCCGCGAGGCGACCCCCGACGACGCCCCCGCGCTGGCCGCCGCCCGGCAGGGCGTCGACGGGCTCCTGCGCTCGCTCGCCAAGGAGCTGCGCGGCGGGGCGACCGGCAACGGCGTCGTGCTGCGCGAGGGCGTGCCCGTCACGGCGCCGTCGACGCTCGGCGCGGTGCGGTTCTTCCTGTCGGCCCGCTCGGCGTTCGTCGACGGTCAGCTGCTCACGGTCGACTCCGACGCGGGCGCGCTGCCGGCGTCGTGGGACCGGCCGCTCGAGGGTCGCGTCGCGGTCGTCACCGGTGCCGCACGCGGGATCGGCGCGTCCATCGCCGCGACCCTCGCGCGGGACGGGGCGACCGTCGTGGCCGTCGACGTCCCCGCCGCGGGCGAGCAGCTCGCCGCGGTCGCGAACCGCGTGCACGGCACCGCGCTGCAGCTCGACGTGACCGCGCAGGACGCGGGCGCCCGGATCCTCGCGCACGCCCTGCAGCGGCACGGGCGGCTCGACGTCGTCGTGCACAACGCCGGCATCACGCGCGACAAGCTGCTCGCCAACATGACGCCCGACAAGTGGGACTCCGTGCTGGCCGTGAACATCGCGTCCCAGCTGCGCATCAACGAGGCGCTCCTGACGTCCGGCGACTTCGCGGACGAGCCGCGCATCGTGTCGCTCGCGTCGACGTCCGGCATCGCGGGCAACCGCGGGCAGACCAACTACGCGGCGTCCAAGGGCGGCGTCATCGGCATGGTCCGGGCGACCGCGCCGCTGCTCGTGCCGTTCGGCGGCACCGCCAACGCGGTCGCGCCCGGGTTCATCGAGACCGAGATGACGGCCCGCATCCCCGCCCTGACCCGGCAGGTCGCGCGGCGGCTCAACTCGCTGCAGCAGGGCGGGCAGCCCGTCGACGTCGCGGAGGCCGTCGCGTTCCTCGCGTCGCCCGCCGCGGGCGGGATCGTCGGGCGGACGCTGCGCGTGTGCGGACAGAACATGGTGGGCCAGTGACGACGGTCGTCCTGCCGTCCGTCCCGGCGCTCGGCGGCCTCTACGCGCGCGGCGCGGCGGCGACGGGGCGGCTCGCGGTCGCGCGGCGCGTCGGCCGTGCGCCGCGCACCCTGCCCGACGTCGTCCACGAGGTACGCGGCGTCCGCGCCGACGCCGACCACCTCACTGCGTACCAGCACCTCGTCGGGGAGTCCGCGTCCGACCGGCTGCCCGCCGGGTTCGTGCACGTCCTCGCGTTCCCCGTCGCGTTCGCGGTCATGGTGCGACCCGACTTCCCCCTGCCGCTGCTCGGGCTCGTGCACGTCGCGAACCGCGTCGAGCAGCACGCGCCCGTGCGCCTCGACGAGGCGTTCGACGTGCGCGCCTGGGCGCAGGACCTGCGGCCGCACCGGTCCGGCACGACCGTCGACCTCGTCGCCGAGGTCCGGGTCGGGGGCGCGCTCGTCTGGCGGGGCGTCTCGACGTACCTCGCCAAGGGCGTGCGGCTCGCGGGGCGGCCCGACGACGCGGTCCGCGACGAGTTCGTCGCGCCCGTGCCGACCGGGCGCTGGAAGCTCGCCGCCGACGCCGGGCGGCGCTACGCCGCCGTCTCCGGCGACCACAACCCCATCCACCTGTCGCGGCTCTCCGCGAAGGCGCTCGGCTTCCCGCGGACCATCGCGCACGGGATGTTCACGGCGGCGCGGGCGCTCGCCGACGTCGGGGCCGTGCGCGGCGACGCGTTCACGTGGACCGTCGAGTTCCACAAGCCCGTCCTGCTGCCCGGGACGGTCACGGTGCGCGTCGCACCCGACGGTCCCGGCACCGCGTTCGCGGGCTGGGACGCACGCTCGGGCCGCCCGCACCTGACGGGCCGCGTCGACCCGCTGCGCTGACGCGGACGGCGTCGAGGCTCCGCTGACGCGGACGGCGTCGAGGTCGTGAGGTCGCGTCGAGGTCGGGCGTCCTGACTCACGACCTCGGCGGGGAGTCACGACCTGGGCGGGGTGGGCGGGGGCGGCGCGTGCGACGCGTCCGACGGGGTGCGGGCGACCGCCCAGCGGAACGCGTTCGAGAGGCGGTAGCCGCCCGACGGGGTGCGGAACGGGGACGCCGCCGCGAGCACCGTGGGGGTCGCCTCCGCGACCGTGGCCGGGTCCTCGCCGAGCAGGATGCCGCGCACCAGCGTCGCGTCGTCGGGGACCTCCCACGTCAGGTCGACGAGGCCCGCCTCGACGACGTCCAGCCCGGCGTCCCGCAGCACGCGCTCCAGCCCGCCCGCGGGGCGCAGGTCGCCGTCGGGCGGCGGGTCGTCGTCGTGGAACCGTGCGACGGCGTCCTCGACGACGGTGACGTCGTTCCGAGGCCCTTCGGCCCAGTTGCTCACGCCGACCAGCCCGCCCGGGACCGTCACGCGCACGACCTCGGCGAGCGCGTCGTCCAGGTCGTCGGCGAACTGCAGCGCGTTGACGGCGAGCACGACGTCGAACGCGCCTCGGCCGAAGGGCAGGTGCTCGGCGTCGCCGTCGCGCACGTCGGCGTCCGGCACCCGCGCGGCCGCGAGCGCGCGCATCCCCGGCGCCGGGTCGACGCCCGTGACGACGGCGCCGCGTCGGGTGGCCGCGTCGAGCAGCTCCCCGCTCCCGCAGCCGACGTCGAGCACGCGGGTTCCCGGGCCGACCGCGGTCGCGTCGAGGAGGGCGCGTCGCGCGGGGTCGGCCATCGTCGACCACAGCTCGGCCCAGCCGTCCGCGACCGCCGACCAGGCGTCGACGCCGGCTCCGTCCACGGTGCCCTCCTCGTGCCTGCTCGTCGCTGGTCGTCGGTCCGGTCGTCGGTCCGGTCGTCGGTCCGGTCGCTCCGGTGGTCGGTGAGGTCGTCGGTCAGGTCGTCGGCGCCGCGACCGGCACACCGTCGTCGCCGGCCTCCGCGGCGGCGTTGGCGGGGCTGCGGGCCAGGACGACGCAGCCCGCGAGCGCGACGAGCAGCGCGAGCGCCGCGGGCAGGACCCAGCCGGACCGCACGAAGTCGCCGAGGACGCTGAGCCCGACGACGCCGGGCACGACGACCTCCAGGACCGAGACCATCGCGGCGGCCGTCCCGACGGACCCGCGCTCGAGCGCCCGCAGGTAGGCGAGCGCCCCGGCGACGCCGCCGACGACGATGGGGATCGCGAGCGGTTGCAGGACCGTGTCGAGCAGGTCCCCGTCGGCGTGCGCGGCGCGCGCGGCGATCGCCGCGACCGAGTAGCCGAGCCCGCCGAGGACGGCGAGCAGGACCGGCGGCCCGGAGCTGTACGCGAGCAGCGTGCCGACGGCCACGACGACGGCAGCGGCGATCATGACGGCGTCGAACCCGGCGGGCGGGTGCACGGCAGGCTGCTCGTCTCCCGACAGGGCGATGACGACGAGCGCGGCGACGACGGCCACCACGGCGAGGACGTCGAGGCGGCGCATGGTCGCCCCGAGGACGAGCCGGGCCAGCAGCACGACGACGACCAGCGACGACGCGATGACCGCCTGCACCACGAAGAGCGGCAGGTGGTCGAGGGCGAGCAGGGACAGCAGCCACGCGAGGCCGTCGACGACGAACGCGGCGATGACGAGGGGCTGTGCGACGGCGCCCAGACCACCTGCCCGGCGTGCGCCGACGGCCTGCATGATCGTGCTGACGCCGTAGCCGACCGACGACAGGACGGCGGCGAGCAGCGAGCCGATCACGAGGGCTGGCCCACGTTCCCGAGGAACCGGCCGATCACGGGGATCTCGGTGACCCCTTCGGCGCCGGCCATGACGACGGCCTGCGTCGCGACGTACTCGACGGAGTCGAGGACGGTGTACCGCGGCACCCAGGACGGGTCGAACTTCTCGTTGAACTGCCCGAGCGTCGCCATCTGGGTGCCCTGCGAGAGGCGCTGCAGGACGGGCCGCGTGAGCTGCTCGATCCGCGTGCCGGCGCCCTCCTCGGCCTCGAGCACCTCGCGCAGCACGGCGAAGTTGAGGCCGAGGCCGGTGTGCCCGCGCGCCTTGAGCTCGGCGACGGTGTGCACGATGTTCGTGTCGATGAGGCCGTTCGGCAGGCCCTCGACGTCGAGGCGGCGGCGCATGACGTCGAGCGACCAGCCGCCGATCGCCGGAGCGGGCACCCACTGGCAGAACGCGTCGACACGCCCGGCCTCGGTCGCGGTGACGGACAGGAGCAGCCCGGTGTCGTGCGGGTCGAACAGGCGCGACAGCGTCATCGAGAACCCGCGCTCGGTCTCGCCGCGGCGGGACTCGTCGCTCATCGTCTCGATCTGGGCGCGCAGGTGCGGGTCGATCGTCGCGGGGTCGTGGAACGTCGTCGTGTAGCCGGCTCGCTCGACGCGGGAGACGGCCTGCCGCAGCGACTTGTGCGAGCCGCCCGCGGTGGTGAACGTCGTGCAGTCGACGATGGCCTCGTCGCCCAGGTAGACGATCCGCAGCCCGGCGGCCTCGTACACGGGCAGCCAGTCCTGGCCGGCACCGATGATCGCGACGGACCAGCCGAAGTCCTCCGTGTAGTCGAGGAACTCCGCCCACGTCTGCTCGCGGTCCTCGGGCGGGCCGATCGGGTCGGGCGAGACGAGGCACACGCCACCGCGTACCGAGTGGGCGATCACGGACCGCCCGACGAAGAACCAGTCCTTGTCGTCACGCAGCGCGAAGTAGTCGAGCGTCCCGGTGCCCCACCGCTGCACGATGGCACGAGCCCGCTCGCGCTCCTCGGCGTGGTCGGCGGGGTTCAGCCGCACCGGTCGGCGCGAGGACGTGAGGCTCCACAGCAGCGTCAGCAGGAACGCGAGCTCGAGGACGAACTCGACCGGGCGCAGGATGCGCCCGAGCCGCTCGATCTCGGCGGTCCCGGGGTCGGTCACCGCGATCCAGATGCCGAGGCCGACGAACGTCACGACGAGGAACACGACGGCGAACACGACGAGCAGGACGGCCCGGCGGACGTCGCGCCGGTTGGGCAGGACCGGGAACGCCGAGCGCTGGGTCGCGAGCCACACGGTGCCGACGACGACGAGGGCTGCGGCGAGCACGTCGAGGCCGCGCACCAGGTGCAGCACCGCCGACGCGGTCAGCAGGCCGAGCGTCAGCACCCACGACAGCCGGTGCCCCTTGCGCAGCCCGCGCGCGGTGAACAGCAGGACGATCGAGACGGTGATGAGCGCCGGCCGGGCTGACGCGGTGCCCGCGTCGGGCAGCACGCCGCCGAACAGGGACAGGTCCCGCCAGATCCCGCGCAGCAGGCTGGAGATCAGCCCGACGAGCGCGAGCACGAGGACCGCGCGGGAGGCGAGCACCCGGACGTGCACGCGACGGCGCTGCTCGTCGAGGGCGGCCCGGTCGACCCGGGGCAGGAGCACGCTGCCTGGCATGGGCCCCAGTCTGCCGGTGACGGGCGATGTTGCACCCCGCCCGTGACGGGCGATGTGGCACCCCCGCGTCGACGGCGGTCCGCTCGTCGCACGGACGCTCGTGGTGGGCGGCCGCCGCGCTGCTCGTCGTCGCGGTCCTGCTCGTGGCCGCCGCGGTCGCACGGCACCGGTCCGCCCGCGGCGGGTCCGGACGGTGTCCGCGGCGGGCGGGCCGAGGGCGGGGTCGTCAGTCGCCGCGTGCGCCGAGCCGCGCCAGCAGGCCGTCACGGACCGACGGCCACTCGTCGGGGAGGATCGAGAAGTACGCCGAGTCGCCGCGCGTCCCGTCGGGCGCGAGCCGGTGGCTGCGCAGGACACCCTCGGGGACTGCGCCCAGCCGCGTGATCGCGCCGACCGACCGCGCGTTGCGCGTGTCGGCGCGGAAGGCGACGCGGGCGCACCCCCACGTCTCGAACGCGTGCGTCAGCATGAGCAGCTTGCAGGCCGGGTTGTTGCTGGTCCCCCACCACCGCGGCGCGAAGTACGTGTGGCCGATCTCGACGCGCAGCAGGCGCGGCTCCCAGTCGTAGAACGACGTGCTGCCGCGCACCTCGCCGGTCGCGGCGTCGACCGCGGCGAACGCGACCCGCCCGGGGGCCGCCTGCGCCCGTGCGACCTCCTCGCGCCACGCGGCGGGACCGACGGGCAGCGGCGACGACATGCCCGCCCAGACACGGTCGTCGACGAACGCCGCGAGCCCGTCCGCGTGGGACGCGTCGAGGGGGACGAGCCGGACACCGTGACCCTCGAGCGTGACGTCGTGCAGCACGCCCGCGAGGCTGCCACGTCTGGCAGGGTGACGCGCATGGTTTCTCAGGTCCTGGAGCCCGACGCCGACCTCGACGCGCTCGACCTCGTCGACGAGGTGCTCGACGGACAGGACGGCCGGCGCGCCCGGGTCCTGGAGTGCACGTTCACCGCGTGCTCCCTGGACGACGTGCGGCTCGACCACGCGCGGCTCGTCGACACCGTGTGGGACGGCGTGCGGGCCGGGTCGGTGTCGCTCGCGTCGGCGACGTGGCAGGACGGACGCTGGACGGGGTGCCGGCTCGGCGCCGTGCAGGCGTACGGGTCGACGCTCACCCGCCTCGAGGTGCGCGGCGGCAAGATCGACTACCTCAACCTGCGGGACGCCGACCTGGTCGACGTCACCCTCGCCGACGTCGTCGTCGAGGAGCTCGACCTGGGCGGTGCGCGGGTCAGGCGGCTCGTGCTCGACGGCTGCCGCGTGCGGCGCCTCGACCTCACCGGCACGACGCTCACCGAGGTCGACCTGCGGGGCCTGACGGGCCTGCAGGAGGTCGACGGCGTGGCCGGGCTGCGGGGTGCGCGGATCACGTCCGCCCAGCTGCTCGACCTCGCGCCGATCCTCGCGGACCACCTGGGCGTCGTCGTCGACTGACGCCCTGCACGCGGGTCCGCGCCCTCGTCGGTCGTCGGGCGACCGCACGCACGCGCTCGCTCGTCGGAGGACGTCCGTGCGCGCCGCGGTCAGTCGTCGAGCGCCGGTCCGCAGGCCGCCGCAGCCGTGGCCGCGAGCGCGTCGAGCCCGTGCACCTGCACGAGCGGGCGGGTGTCGTCGACGACCGCCCAGCACGCGTCCACGACCTCGTACCGGGAGGCCGGGCCGTCGGTCAGGTAGCGCCGCAGCGCCTCGACGAGCCGGTCGACGGCCTCGCTGGTCGTCCCGACGCCGACGGACGCGCGGATCGCGCCGCCGCTGCTGCCGAGGTGGGCGAGCAGCGGGTGCGCGCAGAACCGGCCGTCGCGCACGCCGATGCCGTGCTCGGCGGACAGGTAGGCGGCCACCAGGCCGGGGTCGTGCCCGGGGACGGTGAACGTGAGGACGCCGACGGGGTCGGTCGAGTCGGGCCAGATGCGCGCGACCTCGACGCCGTCGATCGCGCCGAGCCCGTCGACGAGCCGCGCCCGCAGCGCCTCCTCGTGGGCGAGCAGCGCACCGGCGGGCAGCGCGGCGAGCCGGTCGCAGGCCTCGGCGAGCGCGATGGCGCCGATGACGTTGGGCGACCCGGCCTCGTGCCGCGCGGGGGCGGGCTGCCAGACGGTCCTGTCGGCCCGGACGTCGCGCACCGCACCTCCCCCTGCGAGGTACGGCGTGCCCGTGTCGAGCCAGTCGCGACGGCCGACGAGCGCGCCCGCACCGAAGGGCGCGTACGTCTTGTGGCCGGAGAACGCGACGTAGTCCGCGTCGGTCGCGGCGAGCGAGAACCCGCGGTGCGGGACGAGCTGCGCGCCGTCGACGGCGACGCGCGTCCCGGCGGCGTGCGCGAGCGCGACGACCTCGTCGACGGGCAGCGCCTCGCCGGTGACGTTCGACGCGCCGGTGATCGTGAGGAGCGCGTACGACTGGCTCGCGAGCTCGCGGCGCAGCGCGTCGAGGGTGGCCGCGACGGTCGCGCCGATCGGCAGGATCGTCGTGGTGTTGCCGTGCCGCTGCGACGCCTGGACCCAGGGCAGCAGGTTGGCGTGGTGCTCGACGTCGAGGACGAGCACCTTGCCCCCGGCGGGCACGACGCCTGCGAGCAGGTTGAGCGAGTCCGTCGTGTTGCGCGTGACGATCGCGACGTCGTCGGGGCGGGCGTCGACGAACCGGGCGATGCTCTGCCGGGCCGACTCGTAGAGCGCCGTGGAGACCTGCGAGAGGTAGCCGGCGCCGCGGTGCACGGACGCGTAGAGCGGCAGGACCTCGGTGACGCGGGCCGCGACCGACTCGAGCGCGGGGGCGCTCGCGGCGTAGTCGAGGTTCGCGTAGGTGCGCGACGTGCCGTCGACCAGCGGGACGGTGGTGTCGCCGCCGACGACGGGCAGCAGGGCGGCGACGGGCTCGCGGGTCGACGACGTCGGCGTGGCGGCGTCGACCTCGGCACAGGAGGTGTGCTCGGCGATGACGGTCATGGTGCTCCTCCACGGGCAGGTGGGGGACGTACGGCCGGGGCCGGTCCCGCGCTTGCCTCCCGCCGGACGGCGGTCGGCCAGGTCGTCACCCGGGGCACCCCACCGCGGAGGAGGGTTGCCGGCCAGCGAGCCGGGGCTTGTCGCTGGCGCTCATGACCTGGGTCGAGGGTTCCCAAGGAGCGTGGTCGGTGTCAACGGGACACCCCGGCCGTCTCGGATGACGGGACGCCGTGTCCGCCCCTTGGCCACCGCGGCCGGATCGCGCGTAGCATCGCGCCAACCATCCAGAGCGGCCGAGAGATCTGGCTCGACGACGCCGCAGCAACCCCCCGGTCCGCCGGGCGAGGGTGCTACCGCCAGGACCGATGGAGGACAGCATGACGTACGCCGGTGACCTGACCCCGCAGCAGGCGTGGGACCTGCTCGCGGCCGACGAGCGGGCGCTGCTCGTCGACGTGCGCACCGACGCCGAGTGGCGGTTCATCGGCATCCCCGACGCCGAGGGCATCGACGGCCGCGCCGCACTCGTCGAGTGGACCTCGCCGCAGGGCGTGCCGAACCCTCGCTTCCTCGACCAGCTCGCCGAGGCCGGCCTGACGCCCGGCGACGAGCGGCCCGTCGTCTTCCTGTGCCGCTCGGGCGTCCGCTCGGTCGCCGCCGCGAACGCGGCCACCGCCGGCGGCTTCGGCCCCGCCTACAACGTGCTGCGCGGGTTCGAGGGCGACGTCGGCCCCGACGGCCAGCGAGGCCACGTCGGCTGGCGCGCCGAGGGCCTGCCCTGGACGACGCTGTGAGCGGCCGCCCGGCCGGCACGCCCGGCCGTGTGCCCGGCCCGGGCGACTGGGACGACCGGTCCGTCGACCGCGCGACGCTGCGCCCCGACACCCTCGCCGTCCGCGGCGGCCTCGTGCGCTCCGAGTTCCAGGAGATGTCCGAGGGCCTGTTCCTCACGCAGGGCTACGTCTACGACTCCGCCGCCCAGGCCGAGTCCGCGTTCGCCGGCGACGTCGACCGTTTCCTCTACTCGCGCTACTCCAACCCCACGGTCTCGACGTTCGAGGAGCGCCTGCGCCTGCTCGACGGCGCCGAGGCCGCCTACGCCACGGCGACCGGCATGTCGGCCGTCTTCACGTCGCTCGCCGCGCTCGTGCAGCAGGGGTCGCGCATCGTCGCGGCCCGCGCGCTGTTCGGGTCGACCGTCGTGATCTTCGACGAGATCCTCGCGAAGTGGGGCGTACGCACCGACTACGTCGACGGCCACGAGCTCGCGCAGTGGGAGCAGGCGCTGTCGACGCCCGCCGACGTCGTGTTCTTCGAGACGCCGTCCAACCCCATGCAGGACCTCGTCGACATCGCCGCGGTGTCCCGCCTCGCGCACGCGGCCGGGGCGACCGTCGTCGTCGACAACGTCTTCGCGACCCCCGTCCTGTCCCGCCCGCTGGACCTCGGCGCCGACGTCGTCGTCTACTCCGCGACCAAGCACATCGACGGGCAGGGGCGCGTGCTCGGCGGCGCGATCCTCGGCTCGTCGGACTACGTGAACGGCCCCGTGCAGACGCTCGTCCGGAACACCGGCCCGTCGCTGTCGCCGTTCAACGCGTGGGTGCTGCTCAAGGGCCTGGAGACGATGTCCCTGCGCGTGCGGCACCAGGCCGCGTCCGCGCTCACGCTCGCGACGTGGCTCGAGGAGCAGCCCGCGGTCGAGTCCGTCCGCTACCCGTTCCTGCCGTCGCACCCGCAGCACGACCTCGCGCGCGCGCAGCAGACCGGCGGCGGGACGGTCGTCACGCTGAACCTGCGCGTCCCCGAGGGCGCGGACGCCGACGTCGCGAAGAAGTCGACGTTCGCGTTCCTCGACGCCCTGCGCATCGTCGACCTGTCGAACAACCTGGGCGACGCGAAGTCGATCGTCACGCACCCCGCGACGACGACGCACCGCAAGCTCGGCCCCGAGGGCCGGTCGCGCGTCGGGATCGCGGAGTCGACGGTCCGGCTGTCCGTCGGGCTGGAGGACGTCGAGGACCTGCGCGACGACCTCAGCCAGGCGCTCGCGACCCTTCGCTGACGCTCGGCGCCGCGTCGTCGGCCGGCTCGGTCGACCCGGTCCGGCGGGCGGCGCGGGCCTCGACGCGCCGCCGGACGGCCCGGCCGGCCCGTTGCGACAGCCGGTGCGACGGCGCCTCGACGACCCGGTAGAACAGCGCCGAGAGCAGCAGCGACAGCGGCACCGCGATCGCGACCGTCAGGCCCGCCCCGACGGACGCCGTCCACGCGATCGCGACCGCCGCGATGACCGGCTCCTGCACGAGGTACAGGCTGAACGACCGCCGCCCGAGCCACTGCACGGGCGGCGACTCGAGCCGGCGCCGGAACGCCGGGCCGTGGATCGCGCAGAACACCGCGGCCGCCGCACCCGCGACACCCGTGGTGTGCCCGAACGCCGCCGGGACCTCGGTCGGCGTCATGACGACGAACAGCAGCCAGTAGGCGCTCAGCGCCGTCACGACCGCCGCGTACGCCACCGGCCACCCGAGCCGCCGCGCGTCGATCGCCGCGGCGACCTGCGCGAGCCGCTCCCGCTCGAACGCCATCACGACGCCGAGCCCGAACACCGGCAGGTACCGCAGCGGGCCGAGCGAGTCGACGACCCAGCCGACCCCGACGAGCGCGAGGAGCAGCACGGCGACCGCGGGCAGCCAGCGTCGCAGCAGGTGCGCGGCCAGCAGGTACAGCGGCAGCAGCAGCGAGAAGATGACCTCCCACTGCAGCGTCCAGAGCGACCCGTTGAGGGCGTCGACGCCGCCGACGAGCAGCGCGTCCCGCGGCAGGCCGCCGACGCTGTAGGCGCCGCGGTGCTGCAGCCACGTGCTGCCGACGCCGTGGTGCCGGTCGACCAGCAGCACCGTGACCCACGCGAACGCGAGCGACCCCCACACCGGCAGGTAGAGCCGCAGCAGGCGTCGCACGTAGTAGACGGACCAGGCACCGTGCGCCCCGACCGACGCCGGCAGGGCGAGGACGAACCCGCTGAGCACGAAGAAGACGAAGACCGCGCCGGTGCCGTCCCACAGCAGGTGCAGCGGGGTCTCGGTGAGGAACCACTCCCACGACCACGCGTCGAACCGCGCGGGGGGCCGCTGGTACGGGGACAGCAGCAGCGACGACGTCAGCAGGCTGTGGTGGACGACGACGACCAGCGCCGCGACGCCGCGCAGGCCGTCGAGCGCGGGGAGCCGGGGCACCGTCCGCGCGCGCACCTCGGGACCCGTCGGCGGCACGCGCCCACCCTAGGGTCGTCGCTGAACCTTTTGGGCCCTTCTGGACGCATTTCATCCGATATCCGGCGAGCCAGTCCCGGCTGGTACTACAGTGATCTTTACTAAACTCCACCGTAGTAAGGATGGTCCGAGTGTCAGGCTTCGTCGGTCGGTCACGGGAGCTGGCGATCCTCACCTCGCTGCTGGAGACGGTCCGCACCGGACGCCGCGCCGATCCCGGCGTCGCGCTCACGCTGCGCGGTCGTCGGCGGGTCGGCAAGTCGCGGATGGTGGACGAGTTCCTGCGCCGCACCGACGTGCCGTCCGTCTACTTCCAGGCCGCACGACACGCGCCGCTCGCCGACGAGCTGGCCGAGCTGACCCGCGCCGTGGTCGGCTCGACGCTGCCCGACGCCGTCGCGGCCGCCGGCACGGCGCCGACGACCGTCACCGCGGCCCTGACGCTGCTCGCGGCGGCCCTCCCAGCCGACACCCCCTCCGTGGTCGTCGTCGACGAGCTGCCGTGGCTCCTCGAGCGGGTGCCCGGCGGCGCGGGCGAGCTGCAGCGCGTCTGGGACACGCGTCTGTCGAAGAAGCCGGTCCTCCTGCTGCTGCTCGGCTCGGACCTCGCGATGATGGAGCACCTGCTCGCGGCCGACCAGCCGTTCCACGGCCGCGCGACCGAGATGGTCCTCGACCCGCTCACCCCCACCGACGTCGCGACCATGACGGGACTCTCGGCCGCGGCCGCCTTCGACGCCCACCTCGTGACCGGCGGGCTGCCGCTCGTCGTGCAGGAGTGGGAGCCGCAGGACTCCGTCGAGTCGTTCCTCCGCCGCTCGTTCGCGTCGTCGACGAGCGCCCTGGTCGTCGCGGGCGGCCGCTCGCTCGACAGCGAGTTCCCCGCGACGACCCCGGCGCGGCAGGTCCTCACCGCCCTGGGCGGGCGCGGCGAGCGGACGTTCGGCGGGATCCAGGGCGCCGACCGCGCCGACGGGTTCAACGCGACGACGCTGACGACCACGCTGCGGACGCTCACGGGCAAGCGGGTCGTCGAGGTGGACGAGCCGCTGTCGGCGCGCCCGGCGCCGCGCAACCGGCGGTACCGGCTCGCCGACCCGGCGCTGAGGTTCTGGCTGGCGTTCGTGGAGCCCGCCCTCGGCGAGGTGGACCGCGGGCGTCCGGACCTCGCGATGGACCGGGTGCACGCCGGGTTCGGCGCGTGGCGCGGCCGGGCCGTCGAACCCGTCGTCCGGCAGGCGCTCGGACGGCTTCTGCCCGACGACCGCTGGCCGGTCACCCGGGTCGGCGGCTGGTGGCCGCGGTCGAACGTCCCCGAGGTCGACCTCGTCGGCATGACGGGCGACCACGGCGTCGGCTTCGTCGGGACCGTGAAGTGGCGGACCGCACCGCTGACGACGACGGACGTCGACGCGCTCGCCCGAGACGCGCTCGCCGTCCCGGGGGTGCAGGTCGGCACCCCGCTGGTCGGCGTGTGCCCGGGGGGCACGGCGGCCGACGGTCTGGCGACCGTCTGGGACGCCGACGACCTCCTGCGCGCCTGGGCCTGAGGCCCGGGTCTAGGGGCGGCCCGCGGCGCCCGCGGCGTCCACCAGGACGGCGACGCCGTCGAGCAGGCGGGCCAGCCCGAACTCGAACGCGCGGCGCGGGTCGTAGGCGGCCTGGTTGGCCTCGCCCGCGACGGGCCCGACCCGGGCGACCGTCGGGTAGGCCTCGGCGTCGAACACCTGGGCGACGTACGGCTCGACGGCCCGCCACCACTGCTCCTCGGTCGTGCCGGTGGCCTCGCGGGCGGCGGCCTGCTCGACGACCCCGCGGGCGGCACCGCCGACGAAGCCGTTGACGAGGGTGACGACCGCGTCGACGTCGACCTCGCCGAGCCCGGTGCCGTCGAGGGCGCGGAGCTCGATCTCGTACTTCGCCATGACGTTGGGGCCGAGCGGCGGGCGGCCGAGCGTCGCGACCTGGAGCAGCCACGGGTGCCGTTCGAGGACGGTCCAGTTGGCGCGCGCCACGGCCTCGAGGCGGGCGCGCCAGTCGGGGTCGGGCGGCGTCGTGGGCTTGAGGCCGCCGAGCAGGTCGACGACCTCGCCGAGCACGGTCTCGACCATGAGGTCGAGCAGCTCGCCCTTGCCGGGCACCCACGTGTAGAGGGTCATCGCGCCGACGCCGAGCTCGGACGCGACGCGGCGCATGGAG
>NZ_BIMR01000132.1 GCF_004306155.1 Cellulomonas biazotea | reverse complement strand
GGTCGAGCGCGTCGGCGGCGGGCGCCCCGTCGAACGCGTCGGCGGGGCGCTCGACCGCCGCGGCGTCCGGCGCGCCGGCGGGCGGCTCGGCACCGGCCGGGGCGAGCGCCTCGACGACACCGCCGGCGAGCTCGTCGGGACGGACGTCCGCCAGCCCCTCCAGCTCGAACCCGAGCGCGATCGCCGCGGTCGTCGGGCGCGGCTCGCTCGCCCACCGCAGGCCGAGCGCGTCGGCCGCTGCCAGCGACCGCAGCTCGGCGCGGTCGAGGTAGAGCACCCCGTCGAGGTGGTCGGTCTCGTGCTGGACGATGCGCGCCGGCCAGCCCGTGAGCACCTCGTCGAGCGGTCGACCCCGCTCGTCGCTGCCGACCAGGTGCACGCGGCGCGGACGCGCGACGACGGCCTGGTAGCCGACGACGCTGAGGCAGCCCTCGTAGAACGCGCGACGCTCGTCGTCGACAGCGACGTACCGCGGGTTGACGAGGACGCGGAACTCGAGCGGCGAGCGCTCCCGGACCTGCGCGACGTCGCCGTCGGGCGGCCCCGAGTCCTCGAGCACCGCGACGGCGACGGGCAGGCCGATCTGCGGCGCGGCGAGCCCGACACCGGGCGCGGCGTGCATCGTGGCGCGCATGACGTGCACGAGCGACTCGAGCTCGTCGTCGGCGAGCTGGCCGTCGTAGGGCAGGGCCTTCGAGCGGAGCACCGGGTGCCCGGCCTGCACGATCGGCACCGTGCCGGTGCCGTGCGCCGAGTCGAGCAGGCGCAGCACGAGGTCACGCAGCGCGACGTCGCGCCGCCGTGAGGCCCCGCCCGTGGTCACAGCGCGAGCCGGGCCGACACGACGTCGGCGAGGTCGCGAGCGACGTCGTCGGCGTCCTGCTGGGTGGCGGCCTCGACCATGACGCGGACGAGCGGCTCGGTGCCGGAGGGGCGCAGCAGCACGCGGCCGGTGTCCCCGAGGCGCGCCTCGGCGGCGCGGACCGCGTCGAGCAGGGGCGCGTCGGCGCCGGCGCGGCCCTTGTCGACGTTGGGCACGTTGACGAGGGTCTGCGGGAGGCGCTGGACGACCCCGGCGAGCTTCGAGAGCGGCTCGCCGGTCGTCGCGACGCGGGCCGCGAGCTGCAGGGCAGTGAGGACGCCGTCGCCGGTCGTCGAGTGCGCGGCCATGATGATGTGCCCGGACTGCTCCCCGCCGAGCGAGTAGCCGCCGGCGCGCATGGCCTCGAGGACGTACCGGTCGCCGACCGCGGTCTCGACGGTGCGGATCCCGTGGTCGCGCATCGCGAGCCGCAGACCGAGGTTGCTCATGACGGTGGTGACGAGGGTGTCGTCCACCAGACCGCCGGCGTCCCGCAGGGCGATCGCCAGGACGCCCATGATCTGGTCGCCGTCGACGAGCCGGCCGTCGGCGTCGACCGCGAGGCAGCGGTCGGCGTCGCCGTCGAACGCGACGCCGAGGTCGGCCTCGGAGGCCACGACCGCGACGAGCAGCTGCTCGGGGTGCGTCGAGCCGCACTTCTCGTTGATGTTGCGGCCGTCGGGCGACGCGTTGATGACGACGACGTCAGCGCCGGCCTGCCGCAGCGCGGCGGGCCCGACCTCGCTCGCGGCGCCGTTCGCGCAGTCGACCGCGATGCGCAGGCCGGACAGCGGGGCGCCGATCGTGCCGACCAGGTGGTCGACGTAGTCGTCGCCCGCGCGGCCGGTGTCGAGCCGGATGCGGCCGACCTGGGCGCCGAGCGGGCGGTCCCACACCTCGCCCATGCGCGCCTCGATGGCGAGCTCGAGCTCGTCGTCGAGCTTGTGCCCGCCGCGGGCGAGGAACTTGATGCCGTTGTCGGGCATCGGGTTGTGGGAGGCGGACAGCACCACGCCGATGTCGACGCCGAGCTCGGCGGTGAGGTACGCGACGGCGGGCGTCGGCAGGACGCCGACGTTGACGACGTCCACGCCGGCGGACGCGAGCCCTGCCGCGACGGCGGCCGCGAGGAACTCGCCGGAGGCGCGTGAGTCGCGTCCGACGACGGCTCGGGGGCGGTGCCCCTCGAACGCGCCGCTCGCGCCCAGCACGTGCGCCGCGGCGACGGACAGGTCGAGCGCGAGCTCGGCCGTCACGTCCCGGTTCGCCAGCCCTCGCACACCGTCGGTGCCGAACAGTCGGCCCATCACTCACTCCTCACCGTCACGCGGCGTCGTCGGCGCGTTCGCGCTCCGCCGCTCAGGATCCCGCAGACACCGATGGCCCCGCTGGTCGATTCGACCGACGGGGCCATCGGGGAGAGACGCTGGATCAGCGCTTCGAGTACTGCGGCGCCTTGCGGGCCTTCTTGAGACCGGCCTTCTTGCGCTCGACCACACGGGCGTCACGCGTGAGGAAGCCGGCCTTCTTGAGGGCCGGACGGTTGTGCTCGGCGTCGATCGCGTTGAGCGCCCGGGAGATGCCCAGACGCAGCGCGCCGGCCTGGCCGGAGACGCCACCGCCGGTGATGCGCGCGACGACGTCGAAGCGACCCTCGACGTCCACGAGCTTCAGCGGCGAGTTGACGAGCTGCTGGTGCACCTTGTTCGGGAAGTAGTCCTCGAGCGCGCGGCCGTTGATCTTCCACTGGCCGGTGCCGGGGACCAGGCGCACGCGGGCGATGGCCTCCTTGCGGCGACCCAGGGCCTGGCCCGGGGCCGTGATGGACTGGCCACGCCCCTGCGGGGCGGCCGTCTCGGAGGTGTAGCTGGTGGGCGTGTCGTCGCCCTCGAGGTCGATGTCGACCGTGGTCTCTGCCACTGGTGTCCTCGGTTCCTGTCTGTTCTCTCGCGCGGCGGCCGTCAGGCCTGCTGCGCGACCTGGATGATCTCGAACGGCTTCGGCTGCTGGGCGGCGTGAGGGTGCTCGGCACCCGCGTAGACCTTGAGCTTGCCGATCTGCTTGGCCGCGAGGGAGCTCTTGGGGAGCATGCCTCGGACGGCCTTCTCGATCGCCCGCTCGGGGTGCTTCTCGAGCAGCTCCGAGTAGCGGGTCGCCCGCAGACCACCCGGGTAGCCGGAGTGGCGGTAGGCGAGCTTGGTCTCACGCTTGTTGCCGGTGAGGGCCACCTTGTCCGCGTTGATGACGATGACGAAGTCGCCACCGTCGACGTGGGGGGCAAAGGTCGCCTTGTGCTTGCCGCGCAGCAGCGTGGCCACATGGGTGGCCAGGCGGCCGAGGACGACATCGGTCGCGTCGATGACGTACCAGGTCCGCTCGACGTCGCCGGGCTTCGGGGTGTACGTGCGCACGGGTCGTAAGCCTTCGTTCGTGTGTGTCTGCGAATCACGGGCACCGCGTCGGCGGCACCTGTGGAGGGCTGTCGGAGCATCCCGTCCGGCGAGTGGGAAACGCACCGGGACGCCACCGCAGCGCCACAGGTGAGAAGCCCGGGCACGCGACAGGGGACGCACAACAACGCACAAGAGTACCTGGCCGCCGGATCGCCGGTCAAAACCGGTCGCCTTGCGCTGCCCACCTGCTATGCCGGGGCCTCTCTCTGCAAGAACCGAACGTCGGGACGACGCAAACGCGACGGACTCTTGTGGCATATCGGACGTCCGCTCTAGTGTCGGTCGCGCCTGCTCCACCCGGCACCCGCCCAGCACCTGCCGGCCCGCCCGGCACCCACCGGCACCCGAGGAACGAGTCGACGATGACGCGTCCAGCCCTCCGCCCCCTGCCCTCCCGCGCGCCGGCCGCCGGCGGCCGACCGCACCGGCGCCTCGCCGCCGGCCTCGCGCTCGCCGCCCTCGCCCTCGCGACCCTCACCACGACGCCCGCGGC
>NZ_BIMR01000131.1 GCF_004306155.1 Cellulomonas biazotea | reverse complement strand
CGGCCTGCGTCTGCTCGGCGCGCGCCGAGGCGGCGGCGGTCACGGTGCCGCCGAGGGCGAGCGCGAGCACCGCGACGACGGCACCCTGCGCGAGCCGGGCACCGAGGCCGCCCCCGCGGGGCAGCAGGTGCAGACGGTGCTGGGTGCCGCGGTGCAGGACGGCGCGCGTCGCGGCGGTGTCGGTAGGGACGCCGGCGGTCGGCGCCAGGGCGGTCGACGAGGCGGTCGACGAGGCGTGCGAGAGCGTGACCACCGGGGTCGCGGCCGAGTGTGCGGCGCGACGCGGACGGTCGGTGGTGCTGCGGGTCGCGCCGGTGGGCGCGGGGTCGGTGGCGCCGGTGGGCGCGGGGGTGGCGGACGGGACGACGGGGGTGGCGGCGGTGCGCGGCGCGACGTGCTTGCCGCCCCGCGACCGACGCGCCGGGATCGGCAATCTGTCACTCACGCGTTTCACGTTAAGTGAGTCGGACGGTCGCTCATGACACTTGAGGCGGGGATCGTGTGCCGATCCCGTCACGGCATCGTCACAGAATTCACAGGCTTGCCGAGGGGAAGCGCGTTCCCCCTGGTCAGGGGCGCGCCGAAATGCCATTTCGGGCGTTTCGGACATGCGCGACCGGCCGAAGATTGGTGGTGTGGCATTCGTCACGCAAGCGCGACAGTTGGGGGCCCTCGCGTCCCGTAGGCTTCCCGCGTGCCCGCCGACGCCCCTGCCCCGACCCCCGCCACGGGTGGCCTCGACGACCTCTACGACATCGGCCGCCTGGCCGCGCGGCTCGGCGTCGAGCACTCCACCATCCGCGTGTGGCTGTCCCGCAAGGTGCCGTGGCTGCCGCCCCCCGACGGGCGGCTCAACGGCGGCGCCGTGTGGCGCGCGACCACCCTCGACGGCATCGAGCAGCGCCGCACCCCCGGCCGCCCCGGACGCAAGCGCGCGTTCACGCCCGCACCCGCCGCGGCCGACGTCGCCCGCACCGGACCGCTCACCGGTCAGATCCCCGTCGTCGCCGCGCTGACGGGCCAGATCCCCGTCGTCGCGCTCACCGGCCAGATCCCGGTCGTCGCCACGGTCACCGGCCAGGTCCCCGCCGTCGCCGCCGGAGCACCTCCCCTCGGCTGACCGCCGCGCCGTAGGCTCGGCAGATGGGCGTCGGACCCGATCCCGCCCGCGCCGACGACGTCGACGAGGCCATGCGCACGCTCGCGCGCGCCCACTTCCTCCCGCCCGAGCAGCGCGCCCGCGCCGGCGAGGACCACCCCCTCCCCCTGTGGCACGGCCAGACGAGCTCGCAGCCCAGCACCGTCGCCGCGATGCTGCGCCTGCTCCAGGTGCCCGTCGGCGCGCGCGTGCTCGACGTCGGCAGCGGTTCCGGCTGGACGACCGCGCTGCTCGCCCGGCTGGTCGGGCCGACCGGCCAGGTGCTCGGGCTCGAGCTCGACGCCCGCCTCGCCGCGTGGGGCGGCCTCAACGTCGCCGCGTGGGAGATGCCGTGGGCGGTCGTCGAGCAGGCGCAGCCCGGCGTCCTGGGCCGGGTCGTCCCCGGCGGGTGGGACCGCGTGCTGGTGTCCGCCGCACCGCGCGAGCTCCCGCAGGCCCTCGTCGACCAGGTCGCCGACGGCGGACGCATGGTCATCCCGGTGCGCTCGACCATGCTGCTCGTCGAGCGCCACGGCGCCCACGTCGAGGTCAGCACGCACGGCTCGTACACGTTCGTCCCCCTGCGCTGACCCGGTCACCGGCGGCCGCTGCGGGTCCGGTCGGGAAAACCGACCAACACGACAGGCATGCACAGGGGTGACGAATCTCGTGACTGGTCAGTAACGTGCACGAGGCACCCGGTATCGCCGACGCAGGAGGCGCGTCGCGGCCGGGCGCGCGTCGGTCCTCTCGAACCAGGGATGTGCCCATGTCACGTCGTCCGTTGCTCGCCGCGATCACCGCCCTGTCCGTCACCCTCGGCACCGCCGTCCTCGGCGCGCAGGCCGCGGCGGCGGCGCCACCACCGGACACCCCGGTCGCGGGCGACCCGGACCGTCTCGACGCCCGCGCCTCCGGCCGGGTCAGCCTCGACCTGCAGCAGGCCGAGGGTCGGGTGACCGCGTTCGTCCAGCTCGACGCGAAGTCCGGCGCCGACGTCGTCGCCGAGGGCGGCACCCCCGCCCAGGTGCAGGCGCAGGCCGCCGAGACCGAGGAGCTCGCGCAGGACGTCGTCCCGCAGGAGCAGTCGGCCCGGTCCGCGAAGGCCGCGGCGCCGCAGCGCATCGCGACGCTCACCAACCTCGTCGCGGGCACGCTCGTCACGGGCGACGCCGCGCAGATCCGCGAGCTCGCCGCGAGCCCCGACGTCGTGGCGCTGTACCGCGTCGCGCGCAAGACCGTCGACAACGCGCACCAGGTCGAGTTCACGCGCGCGCTGGAGGCCTGGCAGAACACCGGCCAGACCGGCGAGGGCGTGCGCGTCGGCGTCATCGACACCGGCCTCGACTACACGCACGCCGACTTCGGCGGCCCCGGCACGGTCGAGGGCTACGAGGCCGCGTACGGCGAGGACGGGTCGCAGCCGGTGCCGGCGGGCTCGTTCGACCCCGAGAAGTTCCTCGGCGGGTACGACTTCGCCGGGCCGCTGTACGACCCCAGCAGCGACCCGCTGCCCGGCTCGCAGCCGTTCCCGACGCCCGACGACAACCCGATCGACTCGCCCTACACCTCGGACAACGTCGGCCACGGCACGCACGTCGCGGGCACCGCCGCCGGCTACGGCGTCGTGCCCGACGGCACGACGTTCGAGGGCGACTACTCCGGCCTGACGTCCGTCGCGGACTGGCAGGTCGGCCCGGGCACCGCGCCCGAGGCGGGCCTGTACGCGTTCAAGGTCTTCGGCGACATCGGCGGCTCCACCGAGCTGACGTCGCTCGCGCTCGACCGCGCGGCCGACCCGAACGGCGACGGCGACTTCGGCGACCGGCTCGACGTCGTCAACATGTCGCTCGGCTCCGACGGCGCCCCCGCCGACGACCCCGACACGCTCATCGTCGACGCGCTCGTCGCGCTCGGCACGGTCGTCGTGAACTCCGCGGGCAACGCGGGCGACATCACCGACATCGGCGGCTCCCCGGGCAACGCCGCGGGTGCGCTCACCGTCGCGAACTCGGTCGGCGCGCCGCAGACGTACGACGGCATCGAGGTCACCGCGGCGTCCGACGCCTCGCTCCTCGGCCTGCACGCCGGGCAGAACTCCGTCGCCTACGCCGGCGCCGACGTGACCGCCCCGGTCGGGTTCGTCGCCGCGACGTTCGACGGCTGCCAGCCGTTCACCCCGGCCCAGGCGGCCGCGGTCGCCGGCAAGATCGCCTACCTGTGGTGGGACGACGACGACGCCACCCGCCGCTGCGGCTCCGTCGCCCGGTTCGGCAACGCGCAGGCCGCCGGTGCGGTCGGCGTGCTGCTGCCCACCGAGCAGACCGTGTTCGCCGCGGGCATCTCCGGCAACGCCGCCATCCCGGGTGCGCAGCTCACCGCGTCCGCGACCGACGCGCTGCTGCCGGAGATCACGGCCGGGACGCTCAGCGTCCACATCGGCCCGTCGCTCGCCGGCGCGGTCGTCGCGGACCTCGCGGGCGACGCGCTCAACCCGGGCTCGTCGCGCGGTGAGCACGGCTCGCTCGGGCACGCGAAGCCCGACGTCGCCGCACCCGGCACGCTGATCTTCTCGGCGGCGTCCGGCACCGGCAACGAGCCGCACTCCCTGTCCGGCACCTCGATGGCCTCGCCGCACGTCGCGGGCATCGCGGCGCTCGTCCGCAGCGCGCACCCCTCGTGGGACGCCACGCAGGTCAAGGCGGCCGTCGTCAACACGGCGACGCACGACGTGTGGACCGGGCAGCAGCAGACGGGCGACGCCTACGGGCCGCGCCGCGTCGGCTCGGGCCGCGTCGACGCCGTCCAGGCCGTCGGCACGAACGTCATCGCCTACAACACGCAGGACCCGAAGCAGACGTCCGTGTCGTTCGGGGTCGTCGAGGTCGGTGCCGAGACCGTCGTGCAGAAGAAGACGGTCACGGTGAAGAACCTCGGCTCCGCGAGCGCCCGGTACAGCACGTCGGTGACCACGGCCACGACGACCGGGGACGCGTCCATCACCGCGACGCCCGCGTCGTTCACGCTGCCCGCGGGCGGTCAGGCGATCGTCACCCTGACGCTCACGGCCGACCCGGCGGGGCTGTCGCGCGACCTCGACCCGACGTCCGAGGCCGTCACGGCAGGCGTGCCGCGCGAGTACGTCTCCGAGGTCTCCGGACGGCTCGTCCTGACCTCCGGGTCGCAGGAGCTGCGCGTCCCGGTGCAGGCCGCGCCGCGTCTGGTCAGCGACCTCACCGCGAAGCCGGTGGCGTTCGCCGACCCGGCGGCCGAGACCGCCGCGCTGGAGCTCGACGGCCGGGGTGTCGCCGAGGGTGGCTGGTACTCCCTCACGACGCCGCTGGTCCTCGGTGCGACCGACGCGCGGCGTGACGCGACCCCGACCGGTGTCGTCACGTCGGAGTCGACGCTCGCCGCGTCCGACATCCGGTACGTCGGCTGGGCGTCCACCGCTCCCGAGGTCGCGGCCGCCGGTGGCGACCCGGCCGCCGAGGGCGTGCTCGGGCTCGGTCTCGCGACCGACGGCGAGTGGGCCAGCCTGGGCCTGAACTGGGTGCCCGTGTTCGACATCGACGCCAACGGCGACGGGACCCCCGAGTTCCAGACCGCGGTGCAGAAGGTGCCGGACACCGACATCACGCTCGCGAACACGTACGACTTCGACTCGGGCGACCTGGTCGACCAGTGGCCGGTCAACGGGTTCTGGGGCGACGTCGAGGCGGGCGTGTTCGACAGCAACGTGCTCGTCGCTCCCGTGACCCTCGCGGCGCTCGAGCTCACCCCGGGCACGACGCCGACGATCACGGCGTGGACCAACTCGCCGGACTACGCGGTCACCCCGCCGGTCGCCGACGAGGCCGACCCGTTCACGATCGACCCGTTCGCACCGCCGTTCTGGTTCGAGAACGACATCGCCGGGTCCTTCTCCACGCTCGGCACGGGTGACACCGCCATCCCGGTGCACCGGTCCGCCGGTGCCACCTCCGGCAAGCTGCTCGTGCTGCAGCACCTCAACGCCGACGCCGCGTCCCGTGCGCAGGTCGTCGACGTGACGGTGCCGGAGCCGACGGCGACCACCACGACGCTCAAGGCCAGTGGTGCGTCGAAGGCCGGCCAGGAGCTCACGCTCACGGCGACCGTCGCCCCCGCGGAGGCCACCGGCACCGTCCGGTTCCTCGACGGCGAGACGGAGGTCGCGACCGGCGCCGTGACCGGCGGCAAGGCCACCGCGAAGGTGCGCCTCGGTGCCGGGTCGCACGCGCTCACGGCGGTCTTCACGCCCGACAGCGCGCTGTTCGCGGCGTCGACCTCGCCGGTCGTCACCGTCGACCTCAAGAAGTCCGGGTCGTCCACCGCGATCACGCTGTCGCGCAACTCGGGGCCGTTCGGCACCGCGGTGACCGCGACCGTCACCGTCACCGGGTCGACGGCGGCGCCCGCCGGCACCGTCGAGGTCCGGGAGGGCAGCAAGGTCCTCGGGACGGGCACGCTCGCCGTCACCGGGCTCGTCGGCACGGCGACCGTCGCCCTGCCGCAGGACCTGGCCGTCGGGAGCCACCAGCTCACCGCCGTCTACACGGGCAGCGCGGACGTCGACACGTCGAAGTCGCAGCGCTCGTACCGGGTGACGCCGGCGGTCGCGAAGGCGGCGCTGTCCACCGAGTCGTGGACCGTCGTCAAGGGCTCGACGCCGACGGTCACCGTCACGGTCAGCGGTGCGGCGGGCGCCCCGGCGCCCACCGGCAAGGTCACGGTGCTGCTCAACCTCACGACGGTGAAGACCGTCGCGCTGGTCGACGGCTCCGCGACCGTCACGCTGCCCGCCGTGAAGGCCGGCGGCTACGTCACCGCGCTGTACGGCGGCGACAAGGGGTACCTGCCCACGGCGACCGCGCACAGCCTCACCGTGACGCGGTCCTGACGTCGGCCGGGCCGCTCACGCAGCCCTGACCTGCGGTTCCACCCTCGGGGGCGCGCCCCCGGGCGG
>NZ_BIMR01000130.1 GCF_004306155.1 Cellulomonas biazotea | reverse complement strand
CGCCCGACCACCGTGCGGTGGTCGGGCGGGCCGTCTGGTGCGCGCTCGGCGCGTCGGTCAGCGTGTGACGCGGACCGTGACCGGGCTGCTGGTGCTCGTCGCGACGTTCGGGTCGCTCGGCACGAAGGTCGCCGTGTAGGTGTGCGTCCCGACGGCCGCGTCGCGCGGCACGGTGCCGATCGCGACGCCGAGCACGACGGCGTGGCTGCTCACCACGGTGGTGCCCTCCCGGATCTCGACCTTCCCGGACGGGATCCGCAGGTTGTCCTGCACGACTCCCGCGACGAGGAACGTCGGCAGGATCGAGCCCTGCTTCTGCGTGCTGCGCGACGCGACGAGGCCGGTGCGCGTGCCGACCTGCTCGACGGTCACCGTGACGGGGTCGGACTGCGACCCGGCGACCTGGTCGTTCCCGGCGAAGACGGCGACGACCTGGTACGTCCCGGCGGGCGTGCTCGCCGGCAGCGTGAGCCGGGCCTTGCCGTTCTTCGCGAGCGTCGCCGAGCCGAGGACGGTGTCCCCGCTGACGAACTCGACCGTCCCGCTCACCGGGGCGTCGGACGTGACCGTCGCGGTGAGCTTGACCTTCGCCTTGCCGAAGACCTGGCTGTCGGGCTGCGCGACGAGCGTCGTGGTCGACGACGGCACGCCCTGCTCGACGGTCAGCGGCAGCGTCACGGTGGTCCCGCTGGGTGCGGCGACGAGCGTGAGGACGCGCTCGCCGGGCTCCGTGCCCGCAGGCACGGTGACCGCGACGCTCGCGGCCCCGCCCGTCACGGTCGCCGTGCCGATCGACTGGCCGTCGAGCCGCACGTCGAGCGTGGTGTTGAGCGGCGAGCCGAGGCTCGTGAGGTCGAGCCCGGTGACGTCGAACGCCAGGTCGGCGCCCGCCTCCACCGTCGTCGGCACGTCCGCCAGGCCCACGGCCTGCCGCGCGAAGTCCGGCGACAGGTTCGGGTGCGCCTGGAGGTACGCGATCCAGGCGTCCCGGTCGATGAGACCGGAGTCGGCCGTGTCCGCGCCGTCGGTGAACACCCGGAAGTTGTCGCCGCCCTGCGCGAGGAACGAGAACGTGCCGATGCGGTACTCGGCGTCCGGGTCGAGCGGCTCGCCGTTCACGGTGACCGACGTGATGTGCGACCCGAGGGCCGCGGCGGGGTCGAACGTGTAGGTGACGTTCGACGACAGGCCGAGCTGCAGGTACGGGCGGCTCGGGATCGTGCCGTCGGCGTTGGTCTGCCACTGCTGCTCGAGCATCGTCTTGACCTGGTCGCCCGTGAGGGTCGTGGTCCAGAGGTTGTTGACGAACGGCAGGACCGCGTTGGCCTCGGCGTAGGTGATGACGCCGTCGGGCGCGTAGAGCAGCTCGTTGCGCATGCCGCCGGGGTTGACGACGCCGATGTCGGCACCGCCGCGCTCCGGGGAGGCCAGCGTGTCGAGCAGCGAGTTCGCCACCAGACCGCCGAGCGTCGACTCCTTGGACCGGTCGTCCCGGCCGGTGGTGGGCAGCGGGCCTGAGCCGACGTAGACGCCGTTGACGTAGGAGCCGCCCGAGAACGCGGTCGTGATGTCCGCGGTCACCGAGCCGACAGCCTGGTTGCCGACCTCCGCCGCGAAGGCGAGCGCCTTGACGACGATGTCGTTGACCTCGGCGACGCGCGGGAACGTGCTGATCAGCGTCGCGTCGGCGTCCGTCGTGCGCGGCACGTTGGTCTGCGTGTGCGCCGTGACGTCGTCGGTCTCCGGGTCGTACGTCAGCACGACCTTGCCGATGAACTCGCCGTACGAGCCGGTCTGAACGATCGGCCGGGTGCGGTCCTCGTCACCGGGGACCGGTCCCTCCCACGCGTACTGCTTGTGCGTGTGGCCCGTGAAGATCGCGTCGACCGCGGCCGACGTGTCCTCGACGATCGCCGCGAACGCACCGCCCGCTGCGACCTCCTCCTCGAGCGTGGCGCCGTCGGGCGTGCCCGCGCCGGCCCCCTCGTGGTACTCGGCGACGACGACGTCGGCCTCGCCGTTCGACGCGTCGCCGTCGGTGAGCTGCGCCGCGACGCGGTTGACCGCCTCGACCGGGTCGCCGAAGTCGAGCATCGCGACGCCGGCCGGGGTGACGAGCGTCGGGGTCTCCTCGGTGACGGCGCCGATGACGCCGACCGTCACGCCGCCGAGCTCGAGCAGCGCGTACTCCGGGAGCGCCGGCGTCGTCGTGCCCTTCTGGTAGACGTTCGCACCGAGGTAGGTGAAGTCGGACGCGGGCACGACGCGGTCCGTGAGGTCGCTGAACCCCGCGTCGAACTCGTGGTTGCCGACCGTCGACGCGCGCATCTCGAGCGCGTTGAGCACGTCGATCGTGGGCTGGTCCTGCTGGACCGCCGACGCGAACAGCGACGCGCCGATGTTGTCGCCCGCCGACAGGAACGCGACCGGGCCCGGGGCCGCCGCACGCTCCTTCTCGACCGTCCCCGCGAACTTCACGGTGTTGGCGTCGATGCGCCCGTGGAAGTCGTTGATGTTGAGGAAGGTCAGGTCGACGGGACCCGTGTTGGTGTCACCGGCGGACAGCCCGACGACGACCGGGTCGTGGTCGGACGAGCGGTACACGTCGTCGGCGTAGAAGAGCGTGCCGTGGTAGTTGTACCGGCTGTACTCCAGCGCGATGGACTCCTCGGCGTTGATCTCCCACACGTCCGCGCCGGTCGCCCGGGCGAGGGCCGCCTCGTTGAGCAGCACGTGGTCGAGCGACCCCGACAGCCCGGAGAACGTGTACGACCACTGGCCCGGCGCAAGCTGGTCGACGGCGTCGACGTAGCCGGCGTCGTACAGCACCTGCAGCGGGTCCTCGTGCGTGTAGGCGTTGAAGTCGCCGACGAGCGCGACGGCCTCGGTGTCGCCCTGGATCGTCGGCACCCAGTCCCGCAGCGCCGTGGCCTGACGGACGCGCGACTCGTTCGACGCGCCCTGCCCGTCGCCCGCGTCCACGTCGCCCGGCCACGGACCGGCCGAGCCCTTCGACTTCAGGTGGTTGACGACGACGAGCACGGGCTCGCCGCCGTCGGTCGGGGTGAACGCCTGCGCGATGGGCTCACGGGCGTTCGCGAACGCCTGCCCGTCGGCGCTCTGGTCGCCGAGCGCGCGGGCGTCGCCGGTGCGCTCCACGGCCGCGGTGCGGTAGATCAGCGCGTTGGTGATGGTGTCCTGCAGCGAGGTCGCGGGCAGGTCGGCCGACGAGGGCACGAACGCCCAGGTCCCCGCGCCCGCCTCCGCGTTGAGAGCGGCGACGAGCGTGCCGAGCGCCTCGTCGGCGACGCCGTCGACGACCGCCGAGTTCTCGATCTCGAGCAGGCCCACGACGTCCGCGTCGAGCGCGTTGATGGCGGCGACGATCTTGTCCTGCTGCCGCTCCAGGTCCGCCGGGTCCCACGCGCCGCGCTGGTTGCAGCCGGTGTCGACCGTGACGGGGTCGCCGGTGCGGTCGCGGAACGGGACGCAGCTCGCGCCCTGGGCGCCGAGCGTCGTGAAGTAGTTGAGCACGTTGAACGACGCGACCTGCACGTCGCCGCCGACGTCCTGCGGGGACGCCGTGCGGTCGTTCTCGAAGGTCGCAGGCGCGGTGCCGCCGGCCACGTACTGGCTGGTCGGGTTGAGCTTCCACGCGTTGTTCCGGTAGTCGACGACGACCGGCGCGGTGAACGTCGCCGCGGCGCCGACCCGCACGGGGTTCGTCAGCGACACGTACGGCGGGGTCTGCGACTGGTTCGCCGCCGACAGGAAGTTGGTCGTCGCGCCGTCGTCGAGCACGACCCCGCGGGCCGCGTTGTCGGTCACCGCGGCGGCGGCCTCGGGCGAGCCCGGGCGACCGACCTCGGTCGGCTGGATCAGGGGCGTCGTCCCGGCCGCGAGGCCGACCTCGCCGTACTGGTTGGTCGAGAACGTGTTCGCGACGGTGAACTCACCGGTCGGCTGGAACAGCATCGACTCGATCGCCTCGCGGCCCTCGGCCGTGGTCGGCCAGCCGCCCGTGACGGGCGTGACGGTGCCGGGCGTGGCGAGCTCCTCGAGCCCGCCCGCCGCGACCGTGATCTCGGTGAGCCCGTTGAACTCGCTGACGGCACCCGTGACCTGGACGTGGTCGCCGATCGCCACGGACCCGACGGTCGCCGACGAGAAGACGAAGACCGCGTCCGACGCGGTGCGCGCCGGGTCGAGCGGGCCGCCCGTGCCGGCCGTCTGGATCACGTACCCGTTGAAGCCGCCCGTCGGGTAGGCCGCGGTGACGACGCCGGTCGTCGTGACGGTCGTGCCCTGCAGCGGCGAGGCCCCGCCCGTGCCCTGGATCTCGGCGATCGTGTACTCGCCGTCGCCCGGGTCGGTGCCGCCCTCGGACTTCTGCGGCGTCGGCGCGCCCGCGGTGAAGTCGGCCGCGTTGTCCGCGGTGTTCGCGTGCGTCACGCTGCGCGACACCGAGGTCGTGTTCGACGGGGCGGGCGCGGCGCCCGTGCCGGCGAAGTCGCTGGCCGTCGTCCCGTAGCCGACGAAGTCGACGACCGCGGCCTGGTCGGAGCAGTCCGCGCCGCACCCGGCGAGCGCGGTCGACGTGCTGGTCAGCGCGACCTTCCCGGCGGCGCCGCCCATGAGGATCGCGCCGTCGACGTCGACCTCGAACGCGGCGCCGTTCGCGCCGGAGCCCTGCCCGACGAGCAGGTACCCGCCCGCCGCGACCGTGGTCCCGGGGGCGAGGACCGTGGTCTGCCACGACGTCCCGGCGGCGGAGGCGTACTGCACGGCCCACCCGCCGACGGCGACGTCGGCGGCGCCCGGGTTGTAGAGCTCGACGAAGTCCCGGTTGAACGGGGCGCCGGAGTTGCCGCCGCCCCCGTACACCTCGTTGATGATGACGGCGGCCCCGGGGGACGGCGCCGCTGCCGCCTGGGTCGCCGCGGCCAGTGACCCGGCCGCTGCCAGCACGAGGGCCGCGAGGCCCCCGGTCGTCGATCTCACTCCACCGTGCACGGCGGGCTCTCCTTCGTCGGGGACGCACAACTGCGGTCCGCCTGGTGGGCGGACCGACCTCACTCTCACGGTTCGTCCGTTTCGCGGCAACTACCCGTCGGTAACCTTTTGGTGAACTCGTCCCACGACCGGCGGCTCGGCCACCGGGCGCGACCGTGGCGCCCGCGCGCGACCGTCGAGCCCGCTCGCGAGCTGGAGCCGGACGCACGACGGCCCCACGACCGCGGGGTCGTGGGGCCGTCGTCGCGCAGGCCTGCGCCGCTCGTCAGGCGCGGAGCGTCGCCCCGAACCGGCGCTGCGCCTCGGCGACGACCGCCTCGCGGACGCCCGCCGTCTCCTGCGCGGTGAGGGTCCGGTCCGCCGCCCGCAGGCGCAGCGAGAACGCGAGCGACGTCGTGCCCGCGGGGATCTGGTCCCCCACGTACACGTCGAACAGCCGCACGTCCTCGACGACGTCACCGGCCGGGCCGGCGGCCGCACCGACGCGCACGGCGTCCAGGACGTCGGCCGCGGGGACCTGGCTCGGGACGACGAGCGCGACGTCCTCCTTCGCGACGGGGAACGCCGAGACCGGCAGCGCCTGGAGGGGCTCGCCGGACGCGGCCGCGAGCAGCACGTCGAGGTCCAGCTCGAACGCCGCCGCCCGGGCCGGCAGCCCGAGCGTCGCGACGACGTTCGGGTGCAGCTCGCCCGCGTGCCCGACGAGGGTGCCGTCCGAGAGCGTCAGACGCGCGCAGCGGCCCGGGTGCCACGGCAGGTGCTCCGCGTCGGCGGTGACGACCAGGTCGACGCCCACGACGTCGGCGACCCGACGGGCGGCCGCGAGGGCGTCGGTGTGGTCGGCGCGCCGACCGGGCCCCCACCACCCCGCCGCCTCGACGGCACCGGCCAGCACGCCCGCGACACGACGCGGCTGGGCGGGCACGGCCGCGTCGAGCGCCGCGAGGTCCGCGTCGCTCGGCCGGACCCCGCCGGGCAGCCGGGGTGCCGCGGGGGCGTCGGCCGCGGGTCGCGTGACCAGGCCGATCTCGAAGACCGCGAGGTCGCTCTGGCCGCGGCTCACGTTGCGCCGCGCCGTGTCGAGCAACGTGACCAGCAGGTTCGTCCGCAGCGACGCGTGCGACTCGGTGAGCGGGTTGACGAGGCGGACCGTGCGCCGCCGCTCGTCGTCCGCGGGCAGCCCGAGCGCGTCGAGCTGCTCGGTCGCCACGAACGGGTAGCTGAGCACCTCGACGAAGCCCGCCTCGGCGAGCGACCGCGCGACCGACCGGCGCGTGCGCTGGCCGTGCGTGAGGCCGCGCCCGGCCGGGGCGACCGGCAGGGTCGACGGGATGGCGTCGTAGCCGCGCAGGCGCGCGACCTCCTCCACCAGGTCCACGGGGACCACGAGGTCCGGCCGCCACGACGGCACGCGCACCTCGACGGTCCCGTCGCGCTCGTCGCCGACCTCGCAGCCGATCGCGTCGAGCGTCTCGCGCACCTCGTCGGCCGTGTACGGCACGCCGACGAGCCGGCCCGGCAGGTCGAGCGGCAGCACGAGCGTCGGCGGCGCGGTCGTGCGGTCGACGTCGGTGAGGACCGCGTCGACGACCCCGCCGCCGTGCTCCACGAGGAGCTCGACGACCTTCGCGACCGCGACGCGCGGCAGGCGCGGGTCGACCCCACGCTCGAACCGCTTGGCGGCCTCGCTCGAGAGCCGGTGCCGGCGCGCGGCGCGCGCGATCGTGACCGGGTCGAAGTGCGCGGCCTCGATCAGCAGGTCCGTCGTGCTCTCGCCGACCTCGCTGTCCCCTCCGCCCATGACACCGGCGAGCCCCAGCACGCGCGCCGCGCGGGCGCCGTCGGGGCTGTCCGTGATGAGCAGGTCCTCGGGGTCGAGCACCCGGTCGACGCCGTCGAGCGTGACGAGGCGCTCCCCCGCCCGCGCGCGCCGCACCACGACGGGCGCGGTGACCTTCGCGAGGTCGTACGCGTGGGTCGGCTGGCCGAGGTCGAGCATGACGTAGTTCGTCACGTCGACCGCGAGCCCGATCGGCCGCATGCCCGCCTGCGTGAGCCGGCGCTGCATCCACTGCGGCGACGGGTCCTGCGCCCGCACGCCGCGCACGACCTGCGCGACGAACCGGTCCGCGCCGGGCACGCCGTAGATCGGCGCGGCGTCGTCGATCTCGACCTCGACGCCGCCCGTCGCGGGCGCCTCCTGCTCCGGCGTCGGCAGCGCGTGGTCCGTGAACCGGGCACCCGTCGAGAGCGCGTACTCCCGCGCGACGCCACGCATCGAGAAGCAGTACCCGCGGTCGGGCGTCACGTTGATCTCGAGCACCTCGTCGCCGAGCCCGAGCAGCGCACGGGCGTCCGTGCCGACCGGCACGTCGATGCCGAGCGTCGACAGCACGATGATGCCGTCGTGGTCGTCGCCCAGGCCCAGCTCGCGGGCCGAGCAGATCATGCCGTCCGACACGTGCCCGTACGTCTTGCGCGACGCGATCGCGAACGGGCCGGGCAGGACCGCACCCGGCAGCGCGACGACGACACGGTCGCCGACCTCGAAGTTGTGCGCGCCGCACACGATGCCGCGCGGCGCGCCGCCGGGCTCGTTGTGCTCCGGCCCCACGTCGACGCGGCACCAGTTGATGGTCTTGCCGTTCTTCTGCGGCTCGGGCGTGCGCTCGACGACCTCGCCGACGACCAGCGGGCCCGACACGGCGGCCGGGTGGACGGCCTCCTCCTCGAGCCCGACGCGCACGAGGTCCGCGGCGAGCTGCTCGGCGGTCAGGCCGGCGGGGACGTCGACGTGGTCGGCGAGCCACGTCAGGGGAACGCGGGGCATCAGATCTCCGTCCCGAACTGCGTGGAGAAGCGCACGTCGCCCTCCACCATGTCGTGCATGTCGGCGATGCCGTGGCGCAGCATCAGGGTCCGCTCGACGCCCATGCCGAAGGCGAAGCCGGAGTAGACGTCGGGGTCGACGCCGCACGCGCGCAGCACGTTCGGGTTGACCATGCCGCAGCCGCCCCACTCGATCCAGCCGGGCCCGCCCTTCTTCTGCGGGAACCACAGGTCCATCTCGGCCGACGGCTCGGTGAACGGGAAGAACGACGGGCGCAGGCGCGTGCGGGCGTCGGGACCGAAGATCGCCTGCGCGAAGTGGTCGAGCGTGCCCTTGAGGTGCGCCATCGTCAGGCCCTTGTCGACCGCGAGGCCCTCGACCTGGTGGAACACGGGCGTGTGCGTCGCGTCGAGCGCGTCCGTCCGGAACACCTTGCCGGGGCACGCGATGTACACCGGCAGGTCACGCTCGAGCAGCGTGCGGGCCTGGACCGGCGACGTGTGCGTGCGCAGCACGAGCCCCGACTCCGGCGGGTCGACGAAGAACGTGTCCTGCATCTGCCGCGCCGGGTGGTCGACGCCGAAGTTCAGCGCGTCGAAGTTGAACCACTCCGCCTCGAGCTCGGGGCCCTCGGCGATCTCCCAGCCCATGGCCACGAAGATGTCGGCGATGCGCTCCTGCAGCGTCTCCAGCGGGTGCCGCGCGCCGCGCGGGTGCCGGCCGACCGGCAGCGTCACGTCGACGGTCTCCTCGACCAGGACACGCGCGTCACGCTCGGCCTCGAGCTGCGTCTGCCGCTCCGCGAGCGCCTGCTGCAGGCGACCGCGGGCCGCGCCCAGCAGCCGTCCTGCGACGCCCTTGTCGGCGGGCGCGAGCCCGCCGATCGCACGGTTCGCGAGCGCGACCGGGCTCGTCTCCCCCAGGTGCGCGAGGCGGGCGGTCTTGAGCTCGTCGAGGTCGCCGGCGGCGGCGAACGCGGCGAGGGCGGCCTTGACGGCGACGTCGATGCCGGCCTCGTCGAGCGGGGACAGAGGTGTGTCGGTCATGCGGACCTTCCAGGGGAGTTCCGGAGCCCGCGTCCGCACCGCGGAGGACGGGCCCTGACCGGGCGCGCGACAGCGCACCGGCCAGCAGGGAAGTCTAGTGGCGCCCGTCCCGGGCCCTCGCGCCCGTCCGCTCGTCGGCGGTCAGGTCACGCGCGCGTCAGCGCAGCCCGTGGACGGGCCGCGGAAATCGGCGACCACCGGCCGCCCGTGCACGCGCTGACATGCGAGCCATGCTGCCACGCCGGCCGGACCGCCGACCAGCCGATACGTCAGCCGGCACCCCACCCGAGGCTGCACACCTCGGTGGCACGGCCGTCCGCGACGACCTCGGCACGCCACCCCCACGTCGGCGGGAACGGGCCGAACGCGTCCCACGGCACCGTGCGCACGAGGCTCGCGGGCGCACCCTCGGCGTCCACGACGCCCCCGTCACGGACCGTGAGGCGGTCCTCGAACGTCACGACGCCGTGCTCGTCGTGCACGGTCGAGACGAGGACCGTCCCGTCGGGCGGCGCGGGCGACGCCAGCGTCCACGCGACGGTCGCCGCCTCGTGCGACGTCGCGCGGGACAGGCCGAGCCGCGTCTCCTCCGTGCGTGGGGGCAGGTCCAGCGCCACGCGCTCGACTCCCGCGACACCACGCAGCGGTCCGGCGCCTGCCGGGACCTCGCACGGGTGCGACTCACCGCCCCACCCCCGCGACCCCGGCACCGACAGGAGCAGCGCCGCCCCGCAGACCACCCAGGCGCCGGACGTCACCCAGAGCCGCTCGGTCGCGAGCCCCCGCGTCGACCGGTGGACGTGGTCGAGGAGCACGTCGCTCGCCACGACGCTGTCCGCCCAGGTGCGTCGACGGGCGTGCCACAGGGGCCGCAGGTACCCGACCAGGAGGATCGCGTCGAGCACGTGCGCGACCTGGCGCAGCACGGTCAGGACCGGCCCCAGCGGACGGCCGTCGCGCTCCCGCACGACGACGATCCCGACGACCCGCTTGCCGGGCGTCGCGCCCGTCCAGGCCTGCAGCGCGAGGAGCAGGCCCAGCGCGAGCACCGCACCGCCCGAGAGCGGTCGTGCGTCCCCCCACCCGACGCCCACGACCCACCCGGGCAGCCGCCCCACCGGGCCGTCGGCGAGCAGGAACGCGGCCGCCGACAGGATCGCGGTGTCGAGCAGCGCGGCGACGACGCGACGGGGCAACGACGCGAACGGGTCGGGGAGGTCGACGACGGGGCTCAGACGTCCCGGCGGGGCGAGCGTCGTCGTCATGGCGGTCATCGTGCCAGCGCCGTGACCTGCACGTCAGCCGAACGGGAAGGTTTCGACGACCTCGTACAGCGGTCCCCCGCCACGCCCCGCGCCGGGGTGCGACGCGACCAGGAGCACGGCGTCGACCCGCCACGACGGCCCCTCGTACACGGCGAGCGCGCGGGCGACGCCGCGCGCGACGTCCTCGTCCGACGGGACCGCGGCCCGACCCGGCGCGTCACCGCCGGGACCGTGCCCGCGCGCCGGGCGCGACGACCCCCGGCGCGGTGGCCGAGCC
>NZ_BIMR01000129.1 GCF_004306155.1 Cellulomonas biazotea | reverse complement strand
GGTTAGGTCGGCGCGCCGGGGTCGGCACCCGGGGGCACGCCGGGCGGGCGTCGGCGACCGGAGCACGGGCCCGCCGTCGACCGGCGTCAGCCCGCGCCGCCGACGCGTCGGCTGAGGTCGGCGGCGGCCCGCTGGGCGGCACGGGCGAGCGCCTCGGCCCCCGTGGCGTCGACGTCGGGACGCGCGAACGTCACCGCGAGGCCCGCGATGGGGTGGCCCGTGTGGTCGCGCACGGCGACGCCGACCGACGCGAAGCCGGGCGTGACGTCGCCGTCCTCCGACGCCCACCCGCGGCGCCGCACCTCGACGAGCAGGTCACGCAGCTCGGCGGGGCGGCCAGGCCCGAGGCCGGTGCGGTCGACGAACGCGGCGCGGTCGGGGAACAGCGCGCGGACCTGCGGGCGGGGCAGCGCAGCGAGCATCGCACGGCCGCTCGCGGTGAGGTGAGCGGGCAGGCGGACGCCGACGTCGGTGACGAGCGCCGGTCGTCGCGTCGCGCGCTCCTCGACGACGTAGAGCACCTCCCGCCCGTGCAGGACCGCGAGGTGCCCGCTCTCCCCGACCTGGTCGACGAGCCGCGCGAGGACCGGGCGGGCGGCGCGCGCGAGCGGCGCCTGACGCGAGTAGGCGGAGCCGAGCTCGAACGCGCCGAGCCCCAGGCCGTAGCGGTGCTCCTCGGGCAGGTGCGCGACGAGCCCGTGCTGCCCGAGGACGGCGAGCAGGTGGTACGTCGTCGAGCGCGGGAGGCCGACGGCCTGCGCGATCGACGCCGCGGGCAGCGGCCCGGTCCGCGACAGGTGCCGCAGGATCCGCAGCGTGCCGTCGGCGGCGGGGACGTCGCTGCTGGGCACGGTCGCCACCTCCTGTCCGCATCCGGCCGGTCTCGCGCGACCCCGCGGCGGGCCGGTCGGTGGCGTCTGGTATCCCAGACATTAACCGCCGTCACGTCCGCCGCGGGTGTGCGGCGCGGAGGTCTCATGGAGCGCATGAGCACCACCGTCACGCCATCGGCGGCGCCGACCCCCGCGGACCCGGCGCGCACGGTCGTCGTCGGCGTCGGGCCCGTGACCATGGACGACGTCGTCGCCGTCGCCCGGCACGGCGCGAGCGTCGCCCTCGCACCGGAGGCCCTCGACGCGGTCGCCGCCGGCCGCGCCGTGATCGACGCCCTCGCCGCCGACACGCAGCCGCACTACGGCGTCTCGACGGGGTTCGGTGCGCTCGCCACCCGCTCGATCCCCGCCGAGCGGCGCACCGACCTGCAGCGCAGCCTGATCCGCTCGCACGCCGCCGGGACCGGCCCGGAGGTCGAGCGGGAGGTCGTCCGCGCGCTCATGCTGCTGCGCCTGTCGACGCTCGCGACGGGCCGCACGGGCGTCCGCCCGGCCACCGCGCAGGCCTACGCGGCGATGCTCGACGCCGGGATCACGCCCGTCGTCCGCGAGTTCGGGTCGCTCGGCTGCTCGGGCGACCTCGCGCCGCTCGCCCACTGCGCCCTCGCCCTCATGGGCGAGGGGGACGTCCGCGACGCCACGGGCACCCTGCGGCCCGCCGCCGACGCCCTCGCCGACGCCGGGCTCACGCCCGTGGTGCTCGCCGAGAAGGAGGGCCTCGCGCTCGTCAACGGCACCGACGGGATGCTCGGGCAGCTCGTCCTCGCGCTGCACGACCTCGACCGCCTGCTCGCGACCGCCGACGTCGCCGCGGCGCTCAGCGTCGAGAGCCTGCTCGGCACCGACGCCGTCTTCGCCGACGACCTGCAGGCGTTGCGCCCGCACCCCGGGCAGGCCGCGGCGGCCGCCCACCTGCGGACGCTGCTGCGCGGCTCCGGGATCATGGCCAGCCACCGCGGCCCCGGGTGCACCCGCGTGCAGGACGCGTACTCGCTGCGCTGCGCGCCGCAGGTCCACGGCGCCGCGCGCGACACCGTCGAGCACGCCCGCACCGTCGCAACGCGCGAGCTCGCCGCCGCGGTCGACAACCCCGTCGTCACGCCCGACGGACGCGTCGAGTCGAACGGCAACTTCCACGGCGCCCCCGTCGGGTACGTGCTCGACTTCCTCGCGATCGCCGTCGCCGACGTCGCGAGCATGTCCGAGCGGCGCACCGACCGGTTCCTCGACGTGTCCCGCAGCCACGGCCTGCCCGCGTTCCTCGCGCACGACCCGGGCGTCGACTCGGGCCTGATGATCGCCCAGTACACCGCCGCCGGGCTGGTCAGCGACCTCAAGCGGCTCGCGGTGCCGGCGAGCGTCGACTCGATCCCGTCGTCCGCGATGCAGGAGGACCACGTGTCGATGGGCTGGCACGCGGCCCGCAAGCTGCGCCGCGCCGTCGACGGCCTCGGCCGGGTCCTCGCGATCGAGGTCCTCACCGCCACGCGTGCGCTCGACCTGCGCGCACCGCTCGTCCCCGCGCTGGCGACCGGCGCCGTCCGCGACCTGCTGCGGGCGCGCGGTGTCGCCGGACCGGGACCGGACACCTCCCTCGCGCCGGACCTGGACGCCGTCGCCGCGCTCGTCGCGTCGGGCGAGGTCCTGGCCGCCGCCGACGCCGACCGCACGGCCGACGAGATCGGTACCTCCGACCGAGATCGGCACCTGCAGGTACCGATCTCGAGCGGACGTACCGATCTCGAGGCCGGACCCGAGCCCACCGAGGAGACCCGATGACCGCCGGCCCCCGACCGGTGCGCGCGCCGCGCGGCACCACGCTCACCGCCCGCAGCTGGCAGACCGAGGCGCCGCTGCGGATGCTCATGAACAACCTCGACCCCGAGGTCGCGGAGCGGCCTGACGACCTCGTCGTCTACGGCGGCACGGGCCGCGCCGCGCGGTCGTGGGACGCGTACGACGCGATCGTCCGCACCCTCACGACGCTCGGCGACGACGAGACGCTGCTCGTCCAGTCCGGCAAGCCCGTCGGCGTCCTCGCGACGCACGAGTGGGCGCCGCGCGTCCTCATCGCGAACTCGAACCTCGTCGGCGACTGGGCGACGTGGCCCGAGTTCCGCCGGCTCGAGCACCTGGGCCTCACGATGTACGGGCAGATGACGGCCGGGTCGTGGATCTACATCGGCACGCAGGGGATCCTCCAGGGCACGTACGAGACGCTCGCCGCGGTCGCCGCGCAGCGGTTCGGCGGCACGCTCGCCGGGACGCTGACGGTCACCGGCGGGTGCGGCGGGATGGGCGGGGCGCAGCCGCTCGCCGTCACGCTCAACGGGGGCGCGTGCCTGATCGTCGACGTCGACGGGGACCGCCTGCGCCGCCGCGTGCACGACCGCTACCTCGACCAGGTCGCCGACTCCCTCGACGCCGCGCTCGCGCTGGTGCTCGCCGCGAAGCGGGACCGCGTCGCGCTGTCGGTCGGCGTCGTCGGGAACTGCGCGGAGGTGCTGCCGGAGCTCCTGCGCCGCGGCGTCGAGGTCGACGTCGTCACCGACCAGACGTCCGCGCACGACCCGCTGTCCTACCTGCCCGTCGGGGTGTCCGTGGACGGGTGGGCCGACTACGCCGCCGCGAAGCCCGACGAGTTCACCGACCGTGCCCGCGAGTCCATGGCCCGGCACGTCGAGGCGATGGTCGGCTTCCTCGACGCCGGCGCCGAGGTCTTCGACTACGGCAACTCCATCCGTGACGAGGCCCGCCGCGGCGGGTACGACCGGGCGTTCGACTTCCCCGGCTTCGTGCCCGCCTACATCCGGCCGCTGTTCGCCGAGGGCAAGGGGCCGTTCCGGTGGGCCGCGCTGTCCGGCGACCCGCGCGACATCGCCGCGACCGACCAGGCGGTCCTCGACCTGTTCCCCGACGACGACCACCTGCACCGCTGGATCCGCGCCGCGCAGGACCGCGTCGCCTTCCAAGGGCTGCCCGCGCGGATCTGCTGGCTCGGGCACGGGGCGCGCGACCGCGCCGGGCTGCGGTTCAACGAGCTCGTCGCGTCCGGCGACGTCGCCGCGCCGCTCGTCATCGGCCGCGACCACCTCGACGCCGGGTCGGTCGCGTCCCCGTACCGGGAGACCGAGGCCATGGCCGACGGCTCCGACGCGATCGCCGACTGGCCGCTGCTCAACGCGCTCGTCGCCGCGTCGTCGGGTGCCACCTGGGTGTCGTTGCACCACGGCGGGGGCGTCGGGATGGGCCGGTCGATCCACGCGGGGCAGGTGTCCGTCGCCGACGGCACCGACCTCGCCGCGCGCAAGCTCGCGCGGGTGCTGTCGAACGACCCGGCGATGGGCGTGCTGCGGCACGTCGACGCCGGGTACGCGCGCGCCGAGCAGGTTGCGGACGCCCACGGCGTGCGGGTGCCGATGCGGGAGGGCGACGCGTGACCGCGCCGGGGACGGGTCGGGTGCGTCCGGACGACGCCGCGAGCGCGCCCGTTCCGGTCGGAGCGGCGACGCGCGTCGGCGCGGCGGGTGGCTCCGCTCTCGACGCCGGCGCCGGGCTTGGTCACGGCGAGGCGGCGCCGGTCGGTGCGGCGACGTTCCGCCGCGCGTGGGCGGACCTCGCCCCGGTCGGCCGCGCGCCCGACGGTGCCGGCTACCACCGGTTCGCGTGGACGCGCGAGGACCACACGCTGCGCGAGTGGTTCGCCGGCGAGGCCGCCGCGCGCGGCCTCGACCTGGTCACCGACCGGGCGGGCAACCAGTGGGCGTGGTGGGGCGACGCGGACGCGACGCCCGGCGTCGTCACGGGCAGCCACCTCGACTCGGTGCCCGGCGGGGGCGCGTTCGACGGCCCGCTGGGCGTCGTCAGCGCGTTCGCGGCGCTCGACGTCCTGCGCGCCCGCGGGGTGCGTCCCGCCCGCCCGCTGGGTGTCGCGGCGTTCGTCGACGAGGAGGGCGCACGCTTCGGCGTCGCGTGCGCGGGGTCGCGCCTGGTCACGGGCGTCCTCGACGCCGACCGGGCCCGCGCCCTCCGCGACGCCGACGGCACGACGATGGCCGACGCGCTGCGGGCCGCCGGGCGCGACCCGGCGTCGCTGGGCCCGGACCCCGACGCCCTCGCGCGGGTCGGCGCGTTCGTCGAGCTGCACGTCGAGCAGGGCCGCGGGCTCGTGCACGCCGGTGAGCCCGTCGGCGTCGGCCGGATGATCTGGCCGCACGGGCGGTGGCGCGTCGAGCTCCGCGGGCAGGCGAACCACGCGGGCACCACGCCGCTCGCCGACCGCGACGACCCGATGCTCGACCTCGCGGCGTTCGTCCAGCACGTCCGGACCGCCGCGACGACGGCCGGGGCGCTCGCGACCGTCGGGAAGGTGCGCGTCGAGCCGAACGGCGTCAACGCGATCCCGTCGCAGGTCACCGCGTGGCTGGACGTGCGCGCCGAGGACGAGGACCGCGTGCGGGCGGTCCTCGCGGCCCTCGCGACCTGGGCCCCGGCCGAGGAGTCGTGGACGCCGGTGACGTGGCTCGACGCGGACCTCGCGGACGACGTCGCGGAGGCGCTGGGCGCGACGGGCCTCGGTGCTGCGGACGCGGGCGTGCCCCGCCTCGGGACCGGCGCGGGCCACGACGCCGGGATCCTCGCGGCCGCCGGCGTCCCGACCGCGATGCTGTTCGTCCGCAACCCCACGGGCGTCTCGCACGCGCCGGCGGAGGACGCCGACGAGGCGGACTGCCTGACCGGCGTCGACGCGCTCGCCACGACGCTCGAGCACCTGCTGACCCGGGACCGGGCGTGAGCGTCCGGCACGCCCGCGCGAGGACGCGATGACCGGGAGCCCGTCGGCGTTCTGGGCGGCCGCCGCCTGGCTCCCCGACGGCCTCGCGCACGACGTGCGCGTCACGGTCGACGCGGGCCGCATCGCCGCGGTCACGACCGGCGTCACGGCCGACGCGCTCGACCACCGGCTCCCCGGCGTCGTCCTCCCCGGCTTCGCGAACGCCCACTCGCACGCGTTCCACCGGGCCCTGCGCGGACGGACGCACGGCGACGGCGGCACGTTCTGGACGTGGCGCGAGCGGATGTACGCGCTGGCGGCGACGCTCACCCCCGACACGTACCTGGACCTCGCGCGCGCGACGTTCGCGGAGATGGTCCTCGCGGGCGTCACGGCCGTCGGCGAGTTCCACTACCTGCACCACGCGCCGGGCGGGACCCCGTACGACGACCCCAACACGATGGCCGAGGCGCTGCGCACGGCCGCCCACGACGCGGGCCTGCGCCTCACGCTGCTCGACACCGCGTACCTCGCGGGCGGCATCGGTCGCCCCCTCGACGGTCCGGCCCTCCGGTTCGGCGACGCCGACGCCGACGCGTGGGCGACCCGTGTCGACGCGCTCCGCCCCGACGCCACCCTGACCGTCGGCGCGGCGATCCACTCGGTCCGCGCCGTCCCGCGCGACGCCCTCGCCGCCGTCGCGGCGCACGCCCGCACGGCCGGCCTGCCGCTGCACGTCCACCTGTCCGAGCAGCGCGCCGAGAACGACGACTGCCTCGCGGCGTACGGCACCACCCCGACGCGCACCCTCGCGGACGCGGGCGTCCTGGGCCCGACGACGACCGCCGTCCACGCCGTCCACCTCACGCCCGACGACGTCGCGATCCTGGGCTCGTCGTCGACCGGCGTCTGCCTGTGCCCGTCGACCGAGCGCGACCTGGGCGACGGCCTCGCCCCCGGCGCCGACCTGCGCGCGGCCGGGTCCCGCCTGTCGGTCGGCTCCGACCAGCACGTCCGCACCGACCTGCTCGCGGAGGCGCGGGACGTCGAGATGCACGAGCGGGTCGCCCGCGAGCGCCGCGGCGTCCTCGACCCGGCCGCCCTCGTCGACCTGCTGACGTCCGGTGGTCACGCGGCGCTCGGCGACCCGACGGGCGGCCGCCTCGCGGTCGGCGCCCCCGCGGACCTCGTCGCCGTCCGCACCGACACGCCGCGCACCGCCGGGGCCGACGCCGCGCAGCTCGTGCTGGTCGCCGGGAGCGTCGACGTCGACACGGTCGTCGTCGGGGGTACGGTCCGCGTGTCCGGCGGGCAGCACGTGCTCGGGGACGTCGGGACGCTGCTGACCCGCGCGGTCGCGGCGGCGTGGCACGAGGCCGAGGGGGCCTGATGACGTCGCACCTGGTCACCGGCATCGCCGAGCTGGTCACGCACGACGGCCGGTTCGCGGGGCCGCTGGGCGTCGTGCGGGACGCCGCGCTCGTCGTGGACGACGGCCGCGTCGCCTGGGCCGGCCCGTCGTCGTCGGCGCCCGCCGCCGACGCGCGGACGGACGTCGAGGGTCGTGCCGTCCTGCCGGGGTTCGTCGACTCGCACACCCACCTCGTCTTCGCGGGCGACCGCGCCGACGAGTTCGCGGCCCGCATGGCCGGCGCCCGGTACACCGGCGGGGGCATCGCCCGCACGGTCGCCGCGACCCGTGCGGCGGGCGACGACGCCCTGCGCGCCCACCTCGCGCGGCTCGTCGCCGAGGCCAAGGCGCAGGGCACGACGACCCTGGAGATCAAGAGCGGGTACGGGCTCGACGTCGTCCACGAGGAACGCCTGCTGCGGCTCGCGCGCGAGGTGACGCCCGAGACGACGTTCCTCGGGGCGCACGTCGTCCCTCCCGGCATCGACCGGAACGCGTACCTGGCGCTGGTCACCGGCCCGATGCTCGCCGCGTGCGCGCCGCACGCCCGCTGGGCCGACGTCTTCTGCGAGCCGGGCTCGCCGCACGCGTTCGACGGCGACGAGTCCCGCGCGGTCCTCACCGCCGCCGCGTCGGCCGGTCTGGGCCTGCGGGTGCACGCCAACCAGCTCGGCCCCGGACCGGGCGCGCTGCTCGCCGTCGAGCTCGGCGCCGCGAGCCTCGACCACGCGACGCACCTCGACGACGCCGACGTCACGGCCCTCGCCGACGCCGCCGCGCACGGCGGCCCGGTCGTGACCCTGATGCCGGGCGTCGAGCTGTCGACCCGCTCGCCCTACCCCGACGCCCGCCGGCTGCTCCACGCGGGCATCGAGGTCGCCCTCGCGACCGACTGCAACCCCGGCACCTGCTACTCGACGTCGATGCCGCTCATGATCGCCCTCGGCGTCGCGCACCTGCGGATGACCGTCGAGCAGGCCGTGCGTGCCGCGACGCTCGGCGGAGCACGCGCCCTGCGTCGTGACGACGTCGGGCACCTGCGCGTCGGCGCGCGCGCCGACCTGTGCGTCGTCGACGCGCCGAGCGTCGCCCACCTCGCCTACCGCCCGGGCGTCCCGCTGGCCCGCACGCTCGACGTCGGCTGAGGCGGGCCGGTCCCGACCACGCGCGTGCGCGCCGACGAGCCTGCCTGGCTCAGTACCAGCCGTGCGACTCCGAGTGCGCCCACGCCCCGCACGCCGACCCGTACCGCGCGTTGACGTACGACACGCCCCAGCGCACCTGCGTGTGCGGGTTCGTCTGCCAGTCCGCCCCCGCGGACGCCATCTTCGACGCGGGCAGCGCCTGCGGGATCCCGTAGGCGCCCGACGACTTGTTCTTCGCCGACGGGTTCCAGCCCGACTCCCGCGTGAACAGCGCGTCCAGGCAGCCGAACTGCTCGGCGCCGACGAGCGACGCCGCGTACTCCTTGACGTCCCCCACCGGCGTGCTGACCGGCACCGACGCGGCACCCTGTTGGCGGGCGGCGCCCCGCGCGGCCTCCCGCCGCGCCGTCTGGCGCGCCGCCTCCTCCTGCGCGGCGGCCGCGGCCGCCGCCTCCGCCGCGAGC
>NZ_BIMR01000128.1 GCF_004306155.1 Cellulomonas biazotea | reverse complement strand
GCCGCCGAGACCGCTGCGCCGGACGGGACGCCGTTCGGTCGCGCCGTGACGACGTACACGGCGGGCTCCCGCACGCTGGGACCCCGCGGCGGGCCCGTCGCGCCGCCGGTCGTGTCGCCGACGTCGTCGGCCCGGTTCGCCGAGCGGGCCCGTGCCCGGCGCACGGTCGCGCGCCGCAAGGCCGCGGGGATCGCGGGCGGGACGGTCGTCGTCGGCGCGCTCGGCTGGCTCCTGCTGCTCTCGCCGGTCCTGGCGCTGGAGCCGCAGGACGTGCAGGTCGAGGGTGCGGGCACGGTCGTCGCCGTCGACCAGGTGCTCGCCGTCGCGGACGCGCACGCGGGCACGCCCCTGCCGCGCCTCGACACGGTGGGGCTGCGCGACGAGGTCCTCGAGGTCCCCGGCGTGCGCGAGGCGCGCGTGACGCGCGCGTGGCCGCACGGGCTGCTCGTCGTGCTCGTCGCGCGCGAACCGGTGGCGGCCGTGCCGGAGGACGGCGCGACGGGGTTCGCCCTGCTCGACATGGAGGGCGTGCAGGTCGGCCGGGTGGACGCGCCGCCGGACGGGCTGCCGGTCGTGGACGTGCCGGTGGGCGACGCGCGCACGCTGAGCGCGGTGCTCTCGGTCCTCGAGCAGCTGCCCGCGGACCTGCTCGCGCAGGTGCAGGGCGTGTCGGCGAGCACGCAGGACACCGTCGCGATGCAGCTGCGCGACGGCGTCACGGTCGAGTGGGGCTCTGCGTCGGAGACACCGCTGAAGATCGCGGTGCTGTCGACGCTGCGGTCGTCGGGTGCGGCGGCGGGGGCCACGGTGATCGACGTGTCGGCCCCGCGTCTGCCGATCACGAGCTGATCGTGGAGGGATCGCGCGACGCTCGCGGCACGGGCCGCCCGCACGGTCGCGGCGGTGGTCGGGGGAACTCGTCGAACCCGTCGCCAGACACGCGGCGTCGGTCGTTGAACGCGGGGCGTGCGGCACCTAGCGTCACGCACTGACAACGCTCCTGACATAACTCTAACCCTCAACCTGAACGTGAAGGTTGAACCTCGACCGCGCGTGTCGCGGTCGGACCCCCGCGGGCAGCACCCCGCGATCGGCTCGGAACGAGAGGCACCCACCGTGGCAGCTCCGCAGAACTATCTGGCGGTCATCAAGGTCGTCGGCATCGGCGGCGGCGGCGTCAACGCCGTGAACCGCATGATCGAGGTCGGCCTCAAGGGTGTCGAGTTCATCGCCGTCAACACCGACGCCCAGGCCCTGCTGATGTCGGACGCCGACGTCAAGCTCGACGTCGGCCGCGAGCTCACGCGCGGTCTCGGTGCCGGCGCGGACCCCGAGGTCGGCAAGAAGGCCGCCGAGGACCACGCCGAGGAGATCGAGGACGTCCTGCGCGGCGCCGACATGGTCTTCGTCACCGCGGGCGAGGGCGGCGGTACCGGCACCGGCGGCGCGCCCGTCGTCGCGCGCATCGCCCGCTCGCTGGGCGCCCTCACCATCGGGGTCGTCACGCGCCCGTTCACCTTCGAGGGGCGTCGCCGCTCCGTGCAGGCGGACACCGGCATCGAGGCGCTGCGCGCCGAGGTCGACACGCTCATCGTCATCCCCAACGACCGCCTGCTGTCGATCTCCGACCGCTCGGTCTCCGTGCTCGACGCGTTCCACTCCGCCGACCAGGTGCTGCTGTCCGGCGTCCAGGGGATCACCGACCTCATCACCACGCCGGGCCTCATCAACCTCGACTTCGCCGACGTGAAGTCCGTCATGCAGGGCGCCGGATCGGCGCTCATGGGCATCGGCTTCGCGCGCGGCGAGGACCGGGCCGTGCAGGCCGCCGAGATGGCGATCTCCTCCCCGCTGCTCGAGGCGAGCATCGACGGCGCGCACGGCGTGCTGCTGTCGATCCAGGGCGGCTCGGACCTCGGCCTGTTCGAGATCAACGAGGCCGCGCGCCTCGTCCAGGAGGCCGCGCACCCCGAGGCGAACATCATCTTCGGTGCGGTCATCGACGACGCGCTCGGCGACGAGGTCCGCGTCACGGTCATCGCCGCGGGCTTCGACGGCGGCGGCCCGGTCGTCCGCCGCGACTCGCGCGCGCTCGGCCAGGTCAGCGGCGCGTCTGTGCGCCAGGTCCCCACGGTCAGCGCCGTGCCGACGCCGCGCCCGGTCGTCGACCCCGAGGACGAGGTCCTCCCGGTCGGTGCCTACGCGGCCGCGCGGCCCGCCGCGAAGCCCGAGGTGCCGGCGTTCCTCTCCACCGAGGCGGAGCCGACCCCGATCACGGGTGCGCTCGAGGTCCCGCGGATCTTCTCCGAGGAGTCGGCCCGCCGGGAGCGCGAGGAGCTCGACGTCCCCGACTTCCTCAAGTAGTCGTGGCGGCGCAGCCCGGGCCGGTCGTCCTCGCGGTCGACCTCGGCCCGGGCGTCCGGGCGGGGTTCACGACGCGCGCGGGCGGCGTCAGCGCGGAGCCGTACGGCGGCCTCAACCTCGGTGCGGGCGTCGGGGACGACCCGGCCTCCGTCGCCGAGAACCGCTCCCGCGTGGCCGGGTGGGCCGGCGCACCCGTGGCGTTCGGCACCCAGGTGCACGGGCGTGACGTCGCGGTCGTGACGTCGTCCGGCGACCCGGACCCGCTGGCCTCCGTCGGGGAGGTCGACGCGCTGGTCGCGTCCGGCCCCGGTGTCGCGGTCGGCGTGCTCGTCGCGGACTGCGTGCCGATCCTGATCGCGGACGCCGAGGCCGGGCTCGCCGCCGCGGTCCACGCGGGGCGACGCGGCCTGGTCGCGGGCGTCGTCGAGGCGGCCGTCGAGCGGCTCGTCGCCCTCGGGGCGCGCCACGACCGCCTGCGCGCCGCGGTCGGACCGTCGATCGCCGGCGCGTCGTACGAGGTGCCGGCCGAGCTGCGCGACGAGGTCGCCGACGTCGTGCCCGACGTCGCGGCGCGCACGGCGTGGGGGACGCCCGCGCTCGACCTGCCGGCCGGGGTCCTGGCCGTCCTGCGCGGAGCCGGCGTCGAGGGCGTCGAGCACGTCGCGCGCGACACGTACCTCGACGAGACCCTCTTCTCCTACCGCCGCACGGGTCGCACGGGGCGGTTCGCCGGGATCGTCCGGACCCCGCGCTGAGCGTCCCGACCGGGGGCGCGGCACCACGATCGGGCGAGACCTGCACGTCGCGGGCGTGTCGCGGTGGCGGTCTGAGCACGCGTTGCTAGCGTGACCGTCGGAGGGAGCCCGTCGCTCCCGGTGCCGGACTCCCGGCCCGGGCCCGGGCCCGGGAGCAGGACCGGAGATGATCCGGGGAGGGAGCCAGGCGATGGCCGGAGCGCTGCGCAAGACGATGCTGTACCTCGGCCTGGCCGATGACCGGTCCGAGCACGAGGAGTACCTCGAGGACCTCGACGCAGGAGATGTCGCCGTGGAGCACGAGTACGAGGCCCAGGTCACCCCGCTGCACCGTCCGGCCCCGCGGACCCCCGCGCCGGTCGCGCAGCCCGCACCCGCCGTCGGCGACCTGCGCCGGATCACCACGATCCACCCGCGGTCCTACAACGACGCGCGCAAGATCGGCGAGGCGTTCCGCGAGGGCACGCCCGTCATCATGAACCTCACCGACATGGACGACGCGGACGCCAAGCGTCTCGTCGACTTCTCGGCCGGTCTGATCTTCGGTCTGCACGGCGCGATCGAGCGCGTGACCAGCAAGGTCTTCCTGCTGTCCCCGGCGCACGTCGAGGTCGCGGGCGACCCCGCCGCCGAGCAGGTCGTCGGCCGCTCCGGCTTCTACAACCAGAGCTGACGTGGGACTGGTCTTCAGCGTCCTGTACCTGGTCGTCCTGGCGTTCTTCCTGATCCTGCTCGTGCGTCTGGTCCTGGACTGGGTCCAGTTCTTCGCCCGTGACTGGCGCCCTCGGGGTGTGGCGCTCGTCATCGCGGAGGCCACGTACACCGTCACGGACCCGCCGCTGAAGGCGCTGCGACGCGTGCTCCCGCCCGTCGGGATCGGCTCGGTGCGCCTCGACCTGGCGTTCTTCGTCCTGGTCCTGGGGTGCTCGCTGCTCATGGCGCTGCTCAGCCGCCTGGCCTCGTGACAGCCCTCGCGACCGGGATCCGCGGGTCCTTCCCGGACGTGTGTCGGGGGGCGTGCCCCTCCGACAATCTCCGCTACGGTGGCCCGAGGTGGTCGGTTGACTGCCACGGCCCGACACAGCTCGACCGACAGAGGTGACGACGATGGCACTGCTGACCGCAGACGACGTCCTGAACAAGAAGTTCCAGGCGACGAAGTTCCGCGAGGGGTACGACCAGGACGAGGTCGACGACTTCCTGGACGAGGTCGTCAACACCCTGCGCGAGCTGCAGAACGAGAACGAGGACCTCAAGACGAAGCTCGCCGCGGCGGAGCGTCGCATCGCCGAGCTGAGCCGCGCAGGCGCCCAGCAGGCCGCGCCGGCCCCGAAGCCGGAGCCCGCGCCCGAGCTCGTGAAGCCGCAGCCGGCGCCCGTCGTCGCACCGGCGCCCGTCGCCGCGCCCCAGCGTCCCAGCGAGCCCGAGTCCGCGACCGGCATGCTCGCCCTCGCGCAGAAGCTGCACGACGACTACGTCCGCAGCGGCCAGGAGGAGTCGGACCGGCTCGTCGGCGAGGCGAAGACGCAGGCCAACCGCATCGTGCGCGAGGCCGAGGAGACGTCGCAGCGCACGCTCGGCCAGCTCGAGCAGGAGCGTTCGCTCCTCGAGCGCAAGATCGACGAGCTGCGCGTGTTCGAGCGCGACTACCGCACGCGCCTCAAGAGCTACCTCGAGAACCTGCTCGGCGACCTCGACAACCGGGGCAACGCCCTCCCGCCGCGCTCCGGTCAGGCGCAGCCGGTGGGCGACGGCCAGAACCTCTGACCAGGGGCGACGCCCGGGCCGCGTCGCCACAGGTCGGCACAGCACGACAACACACCACGCCGGGTTTCACCCGGCGTGGTGTGTTGTGTCATGACGTTTCCACGCATAAAGTCGCGTGACTTCGAGGACAGGGGGGACCTGGACGTGGCAATCAACGACGCACTGAGCGATGTCGCCGTGACGCCGGACACGAAGGACCTGAGCAAGCTCGTGAAGCAGTTCCCGGTGCGCGACGGCGAGACCCCCTGGACCGCGAGCGAGGTCAAGGAGGTCGCCGAGGAGCTGACGGCGGACATCGACCGGCTGACGAGCGAGCTCGCCGCCGCCGATGCCGAGCTCTCCGACCTGCTGCGCAACTCCGGCGACGGCGCCGGCGACGACCAGGCCGACTCGGGTTCGTCCGCCCTCGAGCGCGAGCAAGAGCTCACGCTCGTCAACAACACGCGCGACCTGCTCGCGCAGACCCAGCGGGCGCTGGGACGCATCTCGACGGGCACCTTCGGGACCTGCGAGTCGTGCGGCCGGGCCATCGGCAAGGCGCGCGTCCAGGCCTTCCCGCGGGCGACGCTCTGCGTCGAGTGCAAGCAGCGCGAGGAGCGTCGCTGACGCGCCCGTAGACTCCTGCGGTGCCCTCCACGACGGATCCTCGGCCGGTCGCGCCCGCGACACCCCCCGCACGCAGGCGGCGCCTGCTGACGACGCTCGTCGTGATCGCCGCGGGGGTGCTGCTGCTCGACCAGGCGTCCAAGCAGTGGGCGCTCGCGACGCTCGAGGAGGGCACGCGCCGCGCGCTCGTCGGTGACCTGCTCGGGCTCCAGCTCGTCTTCAACCCCGGTGCCGCGCTGTCCATCGCGACCGGCATGACGTGGGTCCTGACGATCGTGGCGACCGTGGTCGTCGTGGTCGTCGTGCGGGCGGCGAGCCGGATCGGCTCCGCGCTGTGGGCCGTCGCCCTCGGGCTGCTGCTCGGTGGTGCGATCGGCAACCTCGTCGACCGGTTCGCCCGGGAGCCCGGCTTCGCGCGCGGGCACGTCGTCGACTTCATCGCCTACGCCGACTGGTTCGTCGGCAACGTCGCGGACATCGCGATCGTCGGCGCTGCGGGGCTGATCGTGGTGCTCGCGGCCCGTGGCGTGCACCTGGACGGGTCGCGCGACGGCGACGCGACGGGTGCGGAAGACACGGACGCAGCTGCCGACGTCGCCGGGACCGCCGACGTGGACGGGACGGCCGATGTCGACGGCGCCGACGGTACGGCGCCCACCGCGGGCTCAGCGGACGACGTCCGGGGCGCCGCTGGGCCGGCCGGCACCGGTGCTGGTGCGACCGTGGAGCGTCCCGGTGCCTGAGGTCCGCGCGCTGCCCGTCCCCGACGGCCTGGCGGGCGAGCGGGTCGACGCGGCGCTGTCGCGGCTGCTCGGCCTGTCCCGGACACGCGCCGCGGAGATCGCCGCGGCGGGCGGGGTGCGTGTCGACGGGCGGGAGGTCGGCAAGTCGGACCGGCTGGTCGCGGGCGGCTGGCTCGAGGTCGAGCTGCCCGACCCCCGGGCGGAGTCGGCGCCGGCGGTCGTGCCCGAGCCGGTGCCCGGCATGCGGATCGTGCACGACGACGACGACGTGGTCGTCGTGGACAAGCCCGTCGGGGTCGCGGCGCACCCGTCGCCGGGCTGGACGGGGCCGACGGTCGTCGGCGCGCTGGCCGCCACGGGCTACCGGATCTCGACGTCGGGCGCCGCGGAGCGCCAGGGCGTCGTGCACCGCCTCGACGTGGGCACGTCGGGGCTCATGGTGGTCGCGAAGAGCGAGCACGCGTACACGGTGCTCAAGCGGGCGTTCAAGGAGCGCACGGTCGAGAAGGTCTACCACGCGCTCGTGCAGGGGCACCCGGAGCCGACGACGGGCACGATCGACGCCTCGATCGGGCGGCACCCCTCGGCGGACTGGAAGTTCGCGGTCGTGGCGGACGGCAAGCCGTCGGTCACGCACTACGAGGTGCTCGAGATGCTCCCGTCGGCGTCGCTCGTCGAGGTGCACCTCGAGACGGGCCGCACCCACCAGATCCGCGTGCACTTCGCGGCGCTGCGGCACCCGTGCGTGGGCGACCTCACGTACGGCGCCGACCCGACGCTCGCGGCGCGCGCGCGGCTGTCGCGGCAGTGGCTGCACGCGGTCCGGCTGGGCTTCGAGCACCCGGGGACGGGGGAGTGGCTCGAGGTCACGAGCGAGTACCCCCAGGACCTAGCCGACGCGCTGGACACACTCGGGGCGGGCTACCGCTGACCGTCCGCGCGACGTCCTGGAGGGTGGCGCGCACACGTCCGAGGTGAGCCGTCCGGCGTGTCGTGCACGCCACCTCCGACACAGTCGCGGGGCGGCCGGAGGTGTCGGCGGGGCCACCTAGGATGGCCCGCATGTCATCTGCTGGAGGCTCCGACTTCGTCCACCTCCACGTGCACACCGAGTACTCGATGCTCGACGGCGCGGCGCGGCTGGGGGACCTCTTCGCGGAGGTCGAGCGGCAGGGCCAGACGGCGATCGCCACGACCGACCACGGGTACCTGTTCGGGGCCTACGACTTCTGGTCGAAGGGCACGGCCGCGGGCATCAAGCCGATCATCGGCGTCGAGGCGTACGTCACGCCGGGGACGAGCCGGTTCGACCAGACGCGCGTGCGGTTCGGCGTCCAGGGCCAGGAGGCGGACGACGTCTCGGCGCGCGGTGCGTACACGCACATGACGCTGCTGGCCCGGAACAACGAGGGCCTGCACAACCTGTTCCGGGCGTCGTCGCTGGCGTCGCTCGAGGGGCAGATGGGCAAGTGGCCCCGCATGGACCGGGACCTGCTGGAGACGTACGGCTCGGGGCTGCTCGCGACGTCGGGCTGCCCGTCGGGGGAGATCCAGACGCGGCTGCGCCTGGGCCAGTGGGACGAGGCCGTCCGGGTGGCGGGCGAGCTGCAGGACATCTTCGGCAAGGACTTCTTCTACATCGAGCTGATGGACCACGGGATCGACATCGAGACCCGCGTGCTCAAGGACCTGCTGCGCCTGTCGGAGACGATCGGCGCGCCGCTCGTCGCGACGAACGACCTGCACTACGTCAAGCAGGAGGACAGCGCCTCGCAGGAGGCGCTGCTCGCGATCAACTCGGGGTCGACGCTCGCGGACCCGGACCGGTTCAAGTTCGACGGCGACGGCTACTACGTGAAGTCCGCGGCGGAGATGAGGCGCATCTGGGCGGAGCTGCCCGAGGCGTGCGACAACACGCTGCGGATCGCGGAGCAGTGCGAGGTCTCGTTCAACACGTCGGCGAACTACATGCCGAACTACCCGGTCCCGGCGGGCGAGGACGAGACGAGCTGGTTCGTCAAGGAGGTCGAGGCGGGCCTGCACCACCGGTACCCGGGCGGCATCCCGGACGAGGTGCGCAAGCAGGCGGCGTACGAGACCGAGGTCATCACGCAGATGGGCTTCCCGGGGTACTTCCTCGTGGTCGCCGACTTCATCAACTGGGCCAAGGACCACGGCATCCGCGTGGGTCCCGGCCGTGGCTCGGGTGCCGGGTCGATGGCCGCGTACGCGATGAAGATCACCGACCTCGACCCGCTGCAGCACGGCCTGATCTTCGAGCGGTTCCTCAACCCCGACCGCGTCTCGATGCCCGACTTCGACGTCGACTTCGACGAGCGTCGGCGCGGCGAGGTCATCCGGTACGTGACGGACAAGTACGGCGAGGACCGCGTCGCGCAGATCGTCACGTACGGCACGATCAAGGCCAAGCAGGCCCTCAAGGACTCCGCCCGGCTGCTCGGCATGCCGTTCGCGATGGGGGAGAAGCTCACCAAGGCGATGCCGCCCGCGATCATGGGCAAGGACATCAGCCTCACGGGCATCTTCGACCCGGCGGACAAGCGGTACCACGAGGCCGAGGAGTTCCGTCAGGTCCACGCCACCGACCCGGAGGCGCAGCGCGTCGTCGAGCTCGCGAAGGGCATCGAGGGCCTGAAGCGGCAGTGGGGCGTGCACGCGGCCGGCGTCATCATGTCGAGCGACCCGCTCATCGACATCATCCCGATCATGCGGCGGCCGCAGGACGGCGCCGTCATCACGCAGTTCGACTACCCGACGTCCGAGGGCCTCGGCCTCATCAAGATGGACTTCCTCGGGCTGCGGAACCTCACGATCCTCGACGACGCGCTCGAGAACATCGTGATGAACGGCAAGGACCCGGTGGTCCTCGAGGAGCTCGAGCTCACCGACCCGAAGACGTTCGACCTGCTCGGACGCGGCGACACGCTGGGTGTGTTCCAGCTCGACGGCGGCGGCATGCGGACCCTGCTGCGCCTCATGCGCCCCGACAACTTCGAGGACATCTCCGCCGTCGGCGCGCTGTACCGCCCGGGCCCGATGGGTGCGAACTCGCACACCAACTACGCGCTGCGCAAGAACGGCGCGCAGGAGGTCACGCCGATCCACCCGGAGCTCGCGGAGCCCCTGGAGGACATCCTCGGCACGACGTACGGCCTGATCGTCTACCAGGAGCAGGTCATGGCGATCGCGCAGCGCGTCGCCGGGTACTCGCTCGGCCAGGCCGACATCCTGCGGCGCGCGATGGGCAAGAAGAAGAAGTCCGAGCTGGACAAGCAGTTCGAGGGCTTCTCCGGCGGCATGCAGGAGCGCGGCTTCTCGATGGCCGCGGTGCAGACGCTGTGGGACATCCTGCTGCCGTTCTCCGACTACGCGTTCAACAAGGCGCACTCGGCGGCGTACGGCGTCATCTCGTACTGGACCGCCTACCTCAAGGCGAACTACCCGGTCGAGTACATGGCGGCGCTGCTCACGTCGGTCAAGGACGACAAGGACAAGTCGGCCCTGTACCTCGGCGAGTGCCGGCACATGGGCATCACGGTGCTCCCGCCGGACGTGAACTCGTCGGCCGCGAACTTCACGGCCGTCGGCACCGACATCCGCTTCGGCCTCACGGCGGTGCGCAACGTCGGCGCGAACGTCGTCGACGCGATCGTGCGGACCCGCGAGGAGAAGGGCGCGTTCACGTCCTTCACCGACTTCCTCGAGAAGGTGCCCGCGGTCGTCTGCAACAAGCGGACCATCGAGTCGCTCATCAAGGCGGGCGCGTTCGACTCGCTCGGGCACCCGCGGCGCGCGCTGCTGCTCGTGCACGAGCAGGCCGTCGACTCGGTCATCGGGGTCAAGCGCAAGGAGGCGGAGGGCCAGTTCGACCTGTTCGCCGACCTCATGGGCGGCGACGACGGCACCCCCGGCTTCGCGGTCGCGATCCCCGACCTTCCCGACTGGGACAAGAAGCAGCGGCTCGCCTTCGAGCGGGAGATGCTCGGCCTGTACGTGTCGGACCACCCGCTGTCGGGCATCGAGCACGTGCTCGCGGCGGCGTCCGACGTGTCGATCGCCACGCTGCTGGCCGACGAGGCGCGTCCCGACGGATCGACCGTCGTCGTGGCCGGCCTGGTGACGTCGCTGCAGCGCAAGATGTCGAAGCAGGGCAACCCGTGGGCCGCCGTGACGATCGAGGACATGGAGGGCTCGGTCGAGATCATGTTCTTCGGCGAGACCTACCTGGCGTACTCGACGGTCCTCGCCGAGGACGCGGTGGTCGTCATCAAGGGCCGGGTGCGCCGTCGCGACGAGACGATGCAGCTGCAGGCGATGGAGGTGTCTCTGCCGGACGTCTCGCAGGTCGCCGACGCGCCCGTCGTGGTGTCGCTGTCGGTCGCGCGGTGCACGCAGCCGCTGGTCGAGCGCCTGCGCGAGGTGCTGTCGACGCACCCGGGCATCACCGAGGTGCACCTGCGCCTGACGAGCCCGGGGCGGGCGACGGTCATGCGGCTCGGCGACGGGTTGCGGGTGGAACGGTCGCCGTCGCTGTTCGGCGACCTCAAGGCGCTCCTGGGACCGAGCTGCCTGTCGGCCTGAGGCGTGTCCGCCGACACCTCATGTGACGCTTGAGTTATATAACTCGCAGTGCAAACATGGCGTCGTGGACGTGATGGAGGCGCTGGGGGACCCCGTGCGACGGCGGCTCGTCGAGCTGCTCGCCGACGGGACGCGCAGCGCCGGTGACCTCGCCGCGGCCGTCGGGGACGAGTTCGGGATCAGCCAGCCCGCGACCTCGCGGCACCTGCGCGTGCTCCGCGAGGCGGGCGTCGTCGAGTCGCAGGCCCAGGGTCCCGTGCGGCTCTACGCGGTCCGACCCGAGCCGCTCGACGAGGTCGAGCGCTGGGTACGGACCGTGCGGCGGTACTGGGAGCCACGGCTCGACGCCCTCGGGACCGAGGTCGCGCGCGGGAAGCGTGCGCGGCGGCTCGCCGCCGACGACGGCGCCGCCGACGACGATGCCGACGGCCGTGTCGACGACCCGGCTGGCGACCGGGCTGGCGACCGGGCCGGCGTTCATGCGGGGAGCACCGACGAGCGGAGGACGACATGAGCGGCACGGACCTGCGCGGGGTGCTGAGCACCACGCCGAGAGGGGCGACCGTCCGGTTCGAGCGTCGGTACGCGACCGACGTCGACGACCTGTGGGCGTGCGTCACCGACCCCGAGCGCGTCGCGCGCTGGCTCGGACCGCTGCACGGCGACCTGCGGGTCGGTGGGCGCTACGAGCTGCGGATGGGGGAGGACGAGCCGGGCGCCGACCAGAACGCGACGGGCGAGGTCCTCGTGTGCGACCGCCCGGACCGGCTCGACGTCTCGTGGCAGTTCCCCGGCGAGCCCGTCACGCACGTCGGCGTCACGCTGCGGGCTGACGGCGACGGGACGGTGCTCGTGCTCGAGCACCGCGACCTGACCGAGCCGGCGGCACGCGGCTACCTCAGCGGGTGGCACGCCACGCTCGACCAGCTCGACGACCAGGTCGCCGGGCGGACGGTGCGGGACTGGGGCGAGCTCTTCGGCGCCGCCCAGCCCCTCTACCGGCAGGACTGACCCCGCAGCACTGACCCGGCAGGACTGACCCGGCGGGACAGACCGCCGGGCCGGGTGGTGCGCCCGGCCGGGACGGCCGTCAGCCGACCGTCGCGGACACCACGCCCGTCGGCAGGTCGACCTCGACGCGGTCGCCCCGGACGAGCTGACGTCCGCGACGCGCCTCCGGCTCGCCGTTGACGCTCACCGCGCCGTCGTCGAGCAGCTCGCGCGCCTGCGCGCCGGTCTCGGCGAGGTCGGCGAGCTTGAGGAACTGGCCGAGGCGGATGGAGTCGTCGGCGATGGGCACGCGCGTCATGGCAGCAGTCTGCCCGGTCGCGGCGTGGCCGCCGGACGCGGCTGCGGCACGGCCCCGGCAGTGTGCCGTCGCGTCGTCGCGCGCGACCGCACCGTGGTCGACCGGGAAAGGCCGTGCCCGCGCTCGTAGACTCGGGCCGTGATCTCCCGAATCGACCTGCGCGGTCGCGTGCTGTCCCGTCGTGAGCTCCTCGCCGAGCTGCCTCGCGCGGAGGTCGACGTCGAGCACGCCGCGCAGACGGTCGCCCCGATCATCGAGGGCGTCCGGGCCCGCGGCGCCGCCGAGCTGCGGGACCTCGCCGAGCGGTTCGACGGCGTCCGGCCGCACCACCTGCGCGTCCCGGCCGAGACCGTGGCCGCCGCGGTCGACCGGCTCGCGCCCGAGGTGCGCGACGCGCTCGAGGAGACGATCCGTCGCGTCCGCCGCGTGCACGCCGCGCAGCGGCCGGAGGACTTCACGGTCGAGGTCGCGCCCGGTGCGACGGTCCGCCAGCGCTGGCTCCCGGTGCGCCGCGTCGGCCTCTACGTGCCGGGCGGTCTCGCGGTCTACCCGTCGTCGGTCGTCATGAACGTCGTGGCCGCGCAGGCCGCGGGCGTCGGGTCGCTCGCCGTGACCTCGCCGCCGCAGAAGGACGAGGGCGGGCTGCCCGACCCCGTCGTGCTCGCGACGTGCGCGCTGCTGGGCGTCGACGAGGTGTACGCCGTGGGCGGGGCGCAGGCGGTCGCGATGCTCGCCTACGGCGCCGCGGGCTCGCAGGAGCAGGACGGCACGACGCTGTGCGAGCCCGTCGACGTCATCACCGGCCCGGGCAACGTGTACGTCGCCGCGGCGAAGCGGCTCGTGCGCGGCGTCGTCGGCATCGACGCGGAGGCAGGGCCCACGGAGATCGCGATCCTCGCGGACGGCACCGCCGACGCGACGCACGTCGCCGCGGACCTCGTCTCGCAGGCCGAGCACGACCCGCTGGCCGCGGCCGTCCTCGTCACGCCGTCCGTCGAGCTCGCGGGCGCTGTCGAGGCCAAGCTCGCCGCACGCGTCGAGGTGACCCGGCACCGCGAGCGTGTGACGCGCGCGCTGACCGGGACGCAGTCCGCGATCGTCCTGGTGGACGACCTGGACGCCGGCCTGGACGTCGTCAACGCCTACGGCGCCGAGCACCTGGAGATCCAGACCGCCGACGCGGCGGCGCTCGCCGACCGAGTCACGAGCGCCGGGGCGATCTTTGTCGGCCCGTACGCACCCGTCTCGCTCGGCGACTACATGGCGGGGTCGAACCACGTCCTGCCGACCGGCGGCTGCGCGCACTTCGCGAGCGGGCTCGGCGTGCACTCGTTCCTGCGCGCCGTGCAGGTCGTCGAGTACGACGCGGACGCGCTGGCCCAGGTCGCCGACCGCATCGTCGCGCTCGCGGACGCCGAGGGTCTGCCGGCGCACGGCGAGGCGGTCCGCGCCCGGTTCTGACGGGCTCTGACGGGCGCTGACCGGCGCTGACCGGCGCTCACCGGTTCTGGCGCCGACGCGTCACCGCCTCGGCCCGCCGGTCGGGGCGCGAGCGCGCGCCCACGCCTCGACCGTCAGGTCAGGTCAGGTCCGGGTCGGGCCGGTGTCAGGTGTGCTGCAGGTCGAGGACGACCCTCCCGTCGACCCGTCCGTGCGTGAGGTCGTCGAGCACCTCGTTGACCGCGCCGAGCGGCCGCACCGTGAACGTCGGCCCGACCTTCCCGCGCGCGAAGAAGTCGAGCGCCTCCGTCATGTCGGCGCGGGTCCCGACGATCGAGCCGCGCACCGTCAGGCCGTTGAGCACGGTCGTGAAGATGTCGAGCGGGAACTGCTCGGGCGGCAGGCCGACGAGCGACACCGTCCCCCCGCGGCGCAGCGCACCGACGGCCTGCGGGAACGCGACGCCGTTGACGGCCGTGACGAGCGCGCCGTGCACGCCGCCGGTGAGGTCGCGGACCTGCGCGACCGGGTCGTCGACCGTCGCGGCGTTCACGCCGACCTCGGCGCCGTGCTTGAGCGCGAGGTCGAGCTTCGCGTCGTCGACGTCGAGCGCGACGACCCGCCGGCCCATCGCGACCGCGTACTGGACGGCGAGGTGCCCGAGGCCGCCGACGCCCGAGACGAGGACCCAGTCGCCGGGCTGCGTGTCGGTCGTCTTCAGGCCCTTGTAGACGGTCACGCCGGCGCACAGGATCGGCGCGGCTGCGGCGGGGTCCACGCCCGGTGGGACGAGCGGGCAGTACCGGGAGTCGACGAGCATGTACTGCGCGAACGAGCCGTCGACGGAGTAGCCGCTGTTGCGCTGTCGCGGGCACAGCGTCTCCCAGCCGGTCGCGCAGTACTCGCACTCGCCGCAGGCGGACGCGAGCCACGCGTTGCCGACGCGGTCGCCGACCGCGACGCGCGTCACCTCGTCGCCGACCTCGACGACGGTGCCCACGCCCTCGTGGCCCGGGACGAACGGGAGCGCCGGCTGCACCGGCCAGTCGCCGCGCGCGGCGTGCAGGTCGGTGTGGCACACGCCCGTGAACTCGACGCGGACGAGGGCCTCGTGCGGGCCGGGAGTGGGGACCGGGACCTCGGTGATCTCCAGGTCCTCGGTGAACGAGCGGACCACGGCCGCCAGCATCGTGCGCATCAGCGTCCTCCTCGACGGTGCGCGGTGCCCGGGGGTGCGAGCACCGGGTGCAGCACGCTCGTGACGTGCCGCGCCCTTCGACGCTAGGACGGGGCGCCCCGGCGTGGTGGGGACGTTCGTCCCCGGCGGCGGACGGCGCGGCCGTCGCACGGACGGGCTCCCTAGAATCGGTGCCGTGACCGCCGACCTCGCCCGTCCCGCGCTGCCGCTGCGCCCCGAGCTCGCGGGGCTCGAGCCGTACGGCGCCCCGCAGCTCGACGTGCCGATCCTGCTCAACGTCAACGAGAACCCGTACGCGCCGTCCGAGGAGGTCGTCGCCGACGTCGCGCGGGCCGTGGCGGACGCGGCGCGCGGGCTCAACCGGTACCCGGACCGGGACTTCGACGCGCTGCGCGCCGACCTCGCGGACTACCTGGCGGTCGAGTCGGGGGTGCGCGTCGACCCCGGGCAGGTGTGGGCGGCGAACGGGTCGAACGAGATCATGCTGCACGTCCTGCAGGCGTTCGGCGGCCCCGGCCGCACCGCGTTGTCGTTCGCACCGACGTACTCGATGTACCCGGAGTACGCGCGCGACACGTCGACGGCGTGGGTCACGGGCCGCCGCGAGGAGGACTTCGGGCTCGACCCCGACGTGGCCCGCGCGACGATCGCCGAGCACGCCCCGTCGGTCGTCCTGCTCGCGAGCCCCAACAACCCGACGGGGACCGCGCTGCCTGCGTCGACCGTGCTCGCGGTGCTGGACGCCGCCGCGCAGGTGCCCGGTGGCTGCGTCGTCGTCGTCGACGAGGCGTACGGGGAGTTCCGGCGCCGGGGCACGCCGTCCGCGCTCGAGCTGCTCGACGACCACCCGCACCTCGCCGTGAGCCGCACCATGTCGAAGGCGTTCGGCCTCGCCGGTGCGCGCGTCGGGTATCTCGCGGCGTCGACCGCCTTCGTCGACGCGCTGCGCGTCGTGCGGCTCCCGTACCACCTGTCGGCCGTGACCCAGGCGGTCGCGCGCGCGGCGCTCGCGCACGCGCCGAGCCTCATGGCGCAGGTCGGCGCGCTGCGCGACGAGCGGGACGCGCTCGTCGTCTGGCTGCGCGAGCGCGGGCTGCGGGTCGCGGACTCCGATGCGAACTTCGTCCTGTTCGGCACGTTCGACGACCGTCGGGCCGTCTGGCAGGGTCTGCTCGACCGCGGTGTCCTCATCCGGGAGGTCGGGCCGCAGGGGTGGCTGCGGGTGTCGGTGGGCACCCCGCAGGAGACGGCGGCGTTCAAGGACGCCCTGACGCAGGTCGTGGGACTCGTCCCGGCCGGCAGCGAGGAGGAACGGTGAGCACTCCGACGACCGCGGGGACACCGACGACCGCGGCGCCCCGCACGGCGCGGGTCGAGCGTGCCACGAGCGAGTCGAGCGTCGTCGTCGAGGTCGACCTCGACGGCACGGGACGCACCGAGATCTCGACGACGGTGCCGTTCTACGACCACATGCTCACGGCGCTCGGCAAGCACTCGCTCATCGACCTCACGGTCCGGGCGACCGGCGACACGCACATCGACGCGCACCACACCGTCGAGGACGTCGCGATCGCGCTCGGCGAGGCGCTGCGCGTCGCGCTCGGCGACAAGCGCGGCATCTCCCGGTACGGCGACGCGACGGTGCCGCTCGACGAGGCGCTCGCGCAGGCCGTCGTCGACGTGTCCGGCCGTCCGTACCTCGTGCACTCGGGCGAGCCCGCCGGCCAGGAGTACCACCTCATCGGCGGCCACTTCACGGGCTCGCTCACGCGGCACGTCCTGGAGTCGATCGCGCACCACGCCGCGTTCAGCATCCACGTGCGGGTGCTGGCGGGCCGGGACCCGCACCACATCGTCGAGGCGCAGTTCAAGGCGCTCGCGCGGGCCCTGCGGTTCGCGGTCGCGCTCGACCCGCGCGTCGACGGCATCCCGTCGACCAAGGGCGCGCTGTGAGCGGCGACCAGCCCGGACCCGACGACGTCGTCGTCCCCGACGACCTGTCGTCGCTGCTCGACGGCGGCGCCGAGGTGCCGTCGGTCGCGCTCGTCGTCACGCAGGTCGCCGTGCCCGCGCCGCTCGCGGCGGCGTGCGCGCTCGCGCAGGTCGACGTGGACGCCGTCCCGTCGGGCGTCGGGGCGATCGCCGTGCTGCGCGACCCCGCGGCGGCGCCCGTGGGTGCCGAGGCGATCTCGAAGCTGCTGCGTACCCTGCCGGTGATCCTGCTCGAGCGGCGCGAGGGCCAGATCACGGCGACGCGGTGGATCGGCGGCAGCCGTGACGACGAGCTGCCCGCGGGCCTCGTGCTGTCCGACGCCCCCGCCGTGCTCGAGGACCTGCTGCTCGGGTCGGTCGCAGCGGCCGACGTCCCCGGCGTGGTGTCGAGCGTCGGGATGTCGCGCTGGCAGGCCATGCGGGCGCTCGCGGGAGCGCGCAAGGGTCGCTGACCGGCACGCCGGATGGTGAGCGCGCGAGGGTCGCGGACCGGCGCGACTTCCGGCAGCGGGCGTCGCGTCGCGGCCGTCTCGCCGACCGGCGCCCGCCGCGGCCTGCGCACGCTCCCGGTAACCTGAGCCGGTGCCCACCCAGCCCCGCGTCGTCGTCCTCGACTACGGCTTCGGCAACGTCCGCTCCGCCGTGCGCGCCCTGCAGCGCGTCGGCGCGCAGGTCGAGCTGACCGCGGACAAGCACGCCGCGACCGAGGCCGACGGCCTGGTCGTGCCGGGTGTCGGCGCCTTCGCCGCCGTCATGGGCGGACTGCGCGCGGTCGGCGGCGACCAGGTGGTCGACCGGCGGCTCGCGGGCGGCCGTCCCGTCCTCGGCATCTGCGTCGGGATGCAGGTGATGTTCGCCGAGGGCGTCGAGCACGGCGAGCGCACCGACGGGCTGGGGGAGTGGCCCGGGGTCGTCGACCGGATCGAGGCCGACGTCGTCCCGCACATGGGCTGGGCGACCGTCGAGCCGCCCGCCGGCTCGACGCTGTTCCGCGGGCTCGAGCACGAGCGGTTCTACTTCGTGCACTCCTACGGCGCCCGCTCGTTCCCCCTGACCGACGAGAGCGAGGGCGCGCACCCGTTCACCGCGCCGCTCGTGACATGGGCCCGGCACGGCGACCGCTTCGTCGCCGCCGTCGAGAACGGCCCCCTCGCCGCGACCCAGTTCCACCCCGAGAAGTCGGGGGACGCGGGCGCCCAGCTGCTGGCCCACTGGGTCGACTCGCTGCGCTGACCCCGCTCACCCGTCCCACCCCGAAACGCACCACGCCCCGGAGGACCCCCATGACCGACCGCCTCGAGCTGCTGCCCGCCGTCGACGTCGCCGACGGCCAGGCCGTCCGCCTCGTCCAGGGGGAGGCCGGGTCCGAGACGGGGTACGGCGACCCGCTCGCCGCGGCGCTCGACTGGCACGTCGGTGGCGCGGAGTGGATCCACCTCGTCGACCTCGACGCGGCCTTCGGGCGCGGGTCGAACGCCGACCTGCTCGCCGAGGTCACGCAGGACCTGGCCGGCAAGGGCGTGAAGATCGAGCTGTCGGGCGGCATCCGGGACGACGCGTCGCTCGCGCGCGCGCTCGGCACGGGGGCGACGCGCGTCAACCTCGGCACCGCCGCGCTCGAGGACCCGGAGTGGACGGCCCGCGTCATCGCCGAGCACGGCGACCAGATCGCGGTCGGCCTCGACGTGCGCGGCACGACGCTCGCGGCGCGCGGCTGGACGCAGGAGGGCGGCGACCTGTGGGAGGTCCTGGCCCGGCTCGACGCCGCCGGGTGCTCGCGGTACGTCGTCACCGACGTGACCAAGGACGGCACGCTGCGCGGCCCGAACGTCGACCTGCTGCGCGAGGTGTGCGCGCGGACGGACGCGCCCGTCGTCGCGTCGGGCGGCGTGTCGAGCCTCGACGACCTGCGGGTGCTGCGCACGCTGGTCCCGGTCGGCGTCGAGGGGTCGATCGTCGGCAAGGCTCTCTATGCGGGCGCGTTCACGCTGCCCGAGGCGCTCGACGTCGCCGGCCGTCCTTGACGTCCGGCCCCGACCGACCCTGACGGACCGCCGATGAGCACCGGACGCGCCCTGCCGCCCTCGTCACCGTTCGCCTCCGACGACGGCTCCGCCGACCCCGCGGTCGCCGCCGCCCTGGCGGCGCTGGGCTCGGGCGAGGGGACGCTCGCCGCCGTGGTCGAGGCGCTCGCGGGCACGCGCGTCCTCGTCCCGGTGCTCGCCGAGCTCGAGGTCGCGGACGTGGTCGAGCACGACGGGCACCAGCACACGGTCGACAAGGAGGCCTCGGCGGGCATCGTCGCGCTGCAGACCCCCGACGGCCGCACCGCGCTGCCCGCGTTCACGAGCGTCGCCGCGATGGCCGCGTGGCGCACCGACGCCCGACCCGTGCCGACCGACGTCACGCGCGCCGCGCTGTCGGCCGTGCAGGAGGGCTGGGAGGTCGTCGTCGTCGACCCCGGCGGTCCCCTCACGGCCCTGCTGCCCCGGACCGCCGTGTGGGCCCTCGCGCAGCAGCAGCCGTGGCGCCCGGCCGTCGTCGGCCGCGCCGTCGACCCCGACGTCGCCGTCGCCGTCGAGAGCGCGCTCGCCCCCGTCGGCGGCGTCGTGACCGCCACCGCCGAACCGGGCGCGCGCGCCGAGGTCGCCGTCGTCCTCACCCTCGTGCCCGGCCTGGACCGGGCCGGGCTCGACGCCGTCCTCGCGCGCGTCAACGGCGCGCTGGCGGCCGACGCAACCGTCACCGAGCGCGTGGACTCGCTCGAGCTGCGCCTGCGTTCGGCCGGCTGACCGCAGGCGCGGGCCGCGCGGGTGGCCGGTTGATCGCAGGCGACACCGCGGCAACCGCCGAGGAGGTCAGCGGCGGCGCCGGAACGCCCAGGCGAACGCCACGACCGCTGCCGTGGTGGCCGCGACCACCTGCCCGCCGAGGATCACGCGGTTGAGGTCGAGCGTCGGCCGCCACTGCACCCCCGCGCCGTCGACCACGAAGACGCCGACGGCCTTGACGTGCGCCGCGTAGCCGCCGCCCCCGCCGTGACCGAGGCCGTGGCTCACGTGCGGCTCGACCTCCGAGGAGCGGCGGCCGAACGTCGGGCCGGACGGCAGGTCGCTCTCGCCGCCGCCCGAGCCCATCCCGGTGGCGCCCGAGACGCGCGCGACGGGGATGACGAGCACGCCCTCGCGCTCGTACGCCTCACCGAAGACGCGTCGGACGGTGAGGTTGTCGTTGGCGGCGCTGGCGAGCAGCGACGGGTCGAAGCGGGGTGCGTCGGACATCGGTGCCTCCGTGGTCTCAGGAGCAGGTCACGCGCGGGTCAGGAGCAGGTCGGCGCCGCGGTGAACGCCGACTCGTCGTCCAGCATGGACCGCAGCGTGCTCACGGGCACCACGAAGCTGTACCCCTGCTCGTCCTTGGCGTAGACGACGCCGATCACGCGGCCGTCCGCGTCGAGCGCCGCGGACCCCGAGCTGCCCGGCTCGACGGGGGCGTCGGTCACGAGGACCTCGCCGAGGTTGACGTTGAGCGGGTCGGTCGTCGCCCCGAGGACCGTGCCCGTCGTGATCGTCAGCCGCTGCCCCAGCGGGTACCCGACGACCGTCACGGCGTCGCCGGTCACCGGGTCGGCGTCGGCGAGCTCGGGTGCGGCGGGCAGCGGGTCGGCCGTGCGGACGATCGCCAGGTCCGCGAGCCCGGCGGTGCTCGCCGCGGTCGCCGCGACGTCGCGGCCGTCGTAGGTGCTGAGCTGCAGCGTCGCCGAGTCCTCGACGACGTGCCGGTTCGTCACGAGCGTGTTCGCGTCGATCGCGAAGCCGGACCCCGTGGAGAGCGACCCGCACCCGATGTTGCGGATCCGCACCGCCATGCGTTGCGCCGCGTCGAACCCGTCGGGGGACAGGTTCCCTGACGACGTCGGGGCCGCGGCCGGGTCGCGGCTCGGCACGACGCTCGTGGGAACCGGGGCGGGCATCGCGGGCAGCGCCGCACAGCCCGTCGGGGCGGCGCACGCGACGAGGACGGCCACGGCCACGGCCGCGCGGGTCCGCCGGCGGCCCGTCACCGGTCGAGCTCGCGCTGCAGGGACGCGTTCGCGTCGGTCGCCGCGCCGCAGACCCGGTCGACGTCCGTCGCGAACCGCTCCAGGTCGGCCGCGTCGTACCGGTCGGACTCGCGCAGGTAGCCGATGAGGCGCTCCTGGCCGTCGATGCAGTTCGCGAGCGCGGTGGCGACCTGCCCCGCTGCCTGAGAGACGCGGGCCTGGTAGTCGGCGAGCTGCTGCTGCGAGGCGGTCGTGTCGCCGAGCCGGGCCTTCTCGTCGGCGAGCTCGGTGATGCGCTGCTGCGCGGTCGCGAGCTGCGTCTGGGTGTCCGCGAGCTCGGCGTGGGCCGCCTCGAGGTCGGTCTGGGCCTGTGCGAGCTGCGTGCCGTGCGTGCGCGCGAGGTCCTCCCAGTCGGCGGCGGTGCGCTCCCACGCGCGCGTGGTGGTGACGAGCCGGACGGTGAGGAGCGTGCCGAGCACCAGGACGAGCACGAGGACGCCCGCGAGGACACCGACGGCCGCACGCCGCGGGCGCCGGGGCGCAGCGCCGTCCGGCGGCGGTGCGTGCGTCAGGGGTGAGGAGGCGGTCACCGGCGGGAGCGGCGCGGTGGGTGCCCCCGACGGGGCAGCGGGCGACGGTGGTCGCGCGGGGACCGGTGGGTCGGACGGGCCGGCAGGGGGTGTCTCGGTCGGCATCGCCCCAGGATAGGAGCGTGGCGCGGGCCCGGGTCGCCCAGCTGGGTGACGCACCGGGCGGACGTGCCGCGCGCCACGCCGCGGCCGCCCGGAAATGGCTCGGAGCGGCGCGCGCCCCGGGCGACAATGGAGCCCGTGTCCCGCTTCCCCTACGGCGCCCTGCTGCGCCTCCCGGGGGTGGGGCGGCTGTTCGCCGTGTCGTTCGTCGCCCGCATCCCGCACGCCATGACGGGCGTCGTCCTCACGCTCCACGTCGTCACCTCGCTCGGTCGCGGGTACGCGCAGGCCGGTCTCGTGGCCGGTGCGATGACCGTCGGCGCGGCCGTGGGGGCACCGTGGCGCGGGCGGCTCGTCGACCGCATCGGCCTGCGGCGCGCCGTCGTCCCGTCGGTCGTCGTCGAGTCCGCCGTGTGGGTGTGCGCGCCGCACCTGTCCTACGAGGCGCTCGTCGTGGCCGCGTTCGTCGGCGGCCTGTTCCTCGTGCCCGTGTTCTCGGTGACCCGGCAGTCGCTGTCCGTCATGGTGCCGCTCGCCCAGCAGCGGTCCGCGTTCGCGCTCGACTCGGTCGCCGTCGAGGTCACGTTCATGCTCGCGCCCGTGCTGGGCGTGGTGCTCGCGACACAGGTCTCGACGTTCGCGGCGCTGACGTTCGTCGGCGTCACGACCGTCGGCGCGGGCGTCCTGCTGCTGTGGGCGAACCCGCCGACCCGGTCGGTCGCGTCGCTCGACGCCCCGCCGGTGAGCGGGCGTCGCGAGAAGGTGCTCGGGCCGGACCTCGTGGTCGTCCTGCTCGCCGCCGTCGCCGCGTCGTTCGTGCTCGTCGGGACGGACGTCGCGCTCGTCGCGTCGCTCAACGACGTCGGCCGCGCGGGCGACGTGGGCTGGATGATCGCGTTGTGGGCGGGCGGCTCGGTCGTCGGCGGCCTCGTCCACGGCGCGCGCCACCGCTCGCCGTCGCCGCTCGCGCTCGTCGCGATCCTGGCCGTGGCGACCGTGCCGGCGGCGTTCGCGCCCGTGCCGCTGTGGCTCGCGCTCGCGGTCGTGGTCGCCGGGCTGCCCTGCGCACCCGCGCTGTCGTCGATCAACGCGACCCTCGTGCGCCTGGTGCCGGAGCACCGCCGCGGCGAGGTCATGGGCTGGAGCGGGACGATGTCGACCGTCGGCAACGCCCTCGGCGCGCCGCTGTGCGGGTGGGTCATCGACCGCGCGACGCCCGGGGCGGGCTTCCTCACCGCGGCGGCGGTCGGGGGTGCCGTGGCGGTCGGGGGGCTCGTCGTCCTGCGCCTCGCGGCGGTGCGTCGCGGCCCGGTGGCCCTGGCCGTCCCGGCCGACGCGCGGACCGCTGCGGACGTCGCCGACCTGGAGAGGACGCCCGCGGACGTCGTCGGCCCGGAGACGACGCCCTCGGACGTCGCCGGCCCGTCGAGCGAGCCGGCAGACGTCACCGGACACGAGAAGGCGCCCGCGGCCGTCTGACCGCGGGTGTCAGACCACCGAGCCCGTGAACTTCTCGCCGGGACCCTCGCCGGGCGCGTCGGGGATCACCGACGCCTCGCGGAACGCGAGCTGCAGCGAGCGCAGGCCGTCGCGCAGCGAGCGCGCGTGCTGGTTGCCGATGTCGGGCGCCGACGCCGTGACGAGCGCGGCGAGCGCGGTGATGAGCTTGCGGGCCTCGTCGAGGTCCTGGTACTCGGCACCGCGCCCGTCGGGGCCGTCCTCCGCGAGGCCGCACTTCACGGCGGCGGCGCTCATGAGGTGCACGGCCGCGGTGGTGATGACCTCGACGGCGGCGACGTCGGCGATGTCGCGCGTCGCTCCCGTGACGGTGTCGGTCTCGGTGGTGCCCACGGTGGGCTCGGCGGTGTCGCCGGAGGGGACGGTCATGGGACCGATCCTCTCATCGCCGGACGGCGAGACCCCGCCCCCCGGGTGCGGAGGGGACGGGGTCTCGGTCGTCGGTCAGGCGACCGGCACGCTCGCCGTGGCGGGCTCGCCGTTCTCGACCGGCGCGGTGCCGTTCAGCGCAGCCCGGAGCGCAGCGCCGAGGCCCGCGTCGACCTGCGTCCAGTACTGGATCGCGCGCTCGCGGATGTCGTCCCGGCGGACGCCGCCGACGTGCCCCGTGATCGTCGTGAGGAAGCGCGCGCGGGCGGCGTCGTCGAACACGTCGCGGTAGAGCGTGCCGGCCTGACCGAAGTCGTCGTCCTCGGCGTGCAGCGTCGCGGCGGCGCGGACCATCGCGCCGTCCGACTCCCAGCCGCCCGACTCGGCCGCCCGGGCCGGGTCCGCGGCAGGACCGCCCGCGGAGTTCGGCGCGTACACGGGGACGTCGGGGCCGGCGAAGGAGATGCGGGCCGCGCCGTCCTTGGAGTACGAGTGCACCTCGGAGTGCGGGGCGTTCACGGGCAGCTGCGCGTGGTTGGTCCCGACGCGGTACCGGTGCGCGTCCGCGTAGGAGAAGATCCGCGCGAGCAGCATCTTGTCCGGGCTGGCGGCGATGCCGGGCACGAAGTTCGACGGCGCGAACGTGGCCTGCTCGATCTGCGCGAAGTAGTTGTCGGGGTTGCGGTTGAGCTCCATCACGCCGACCTCGACGAGCGGGTAGTCCGCGTGCGGCCACACCTTCGTCAGGTCGAACGGGTTGAAGCGGTAGGTCTTCGCGTCCTCGTACGGCATGACCTGCACGGACAGCGTCCAGCGGGGGAAGTCGCCCTCGGCGATGTGACCCCACAGGTCGCGGATGTGGTGGTCGGCGTCCGACCCCGCGAGCTGCGCGGCCTCGTCGGCGGTGAGGTTGTCAATGCCCTGCTGCGTCGTGAAGTGGTACTTGACCCAGAACCGCTCGCCGGCGGCGTTGACCCACTGGTACGTGTGCGAGCCGAAGCCGTCCATGTGCCGCCACGACGACGGCAGGCCGCGGTCGCCCATGAGCCACGTGACCTGGTGCGCGGACTCGGGGGAGAGGGTCCAGAAGTCCCACTGCATGTCGTTGTCGCGCAGGTGCGTGCCCGGCAGGCGCTTCTGCGAGTGGATGAAGTCGGGGAACTTGATGCCGTCACGGATGAAGAACACCGGGGTGTTGTTGCCGACGAGGTCGTAGTTGCCCTCGGACGTGTAGAACTTCAGCGCGAACCCGCGCGGGTCGCGCCACGTGTCGGGCGAGCCGTTCTCGCCGGCGACCGACGAGAAGCGCGCGAGCATGTCGGTGCTCACCCCCGGCTGGAACAGCGCGGCCCGGGTGTACGCGCTCACGTCGCCGGTCGTCGTGAACGTGCCGAAGGCGCCGCCGCCCTTCGCGTGCACGACCCGCTCGGGCACGCGCTCGCGGTTGAACTGGGCGAGCTTCTCCACGAGGTAGTGGTCGTGCAGGACGATCGGGCCGTCGGACCCGACCGCGAGCGAGTGCGCGTCGGACGCGACGGGCGCGCCGGCGTTCGTGGTCGTCGGGGGCACGTGAGACATGGGTGTCCTCTCCAGGGTGGGTGGTGCGGCAAAGGTGGGGGCGCGGGGGCTCAGGACTCGGCGGTGGCCGCGCAGGCGGGGCACAGGCCCCAGAACGTCACCTCGGCGGTGTCGACGGCGAAGCCCGACGTGGACGAGGGGGTGAGGCAGGGGGAGTGGCCGACGACGCAGTCGACGTCGTCGATGGCGCCGCAGCCGCGGCACACGACGTGGTGGTGGTTGTCCCCGACGCGCCGCTCGTACCGCGCGGCGTGGCCGGCGGGCTCGATGCGGCGCAGCAGCCCGGCGGCGGTGAGCGCGCGGAGCACGTCGTAGACCGCCTGCACGGAGACGGACGGCACGCGCTCGCGCACGAGGCGCAGCACGGTGTCCGCGTCGGCGTGCGGGGTGCGGTGCAGCGCGTCGAGCACGGCGACGCGCGGACTGGTCACCCGCAGGCCGTGGCTGCGCAGGAGGGCGGTGTCGTCCACGGCCCCAGCCAAGCACCGAGACTGGAATAGTTCAAGTTTACCGACGGTTGACGCAGGGGTCGCCGGACGGTGCCGTCGCCGCGTGGGGCGTGCGCGCGCCGCCGTCTGGTAACCTTGTCCACGACTGACCTGCGACCGCGCTCCGCTCCCTTCACGGGGAACGGGATCCGACGGTCCAGGGGCACAAGTGGAGAACCTCCCACCTGGGTCTCGACCGACCGGCTCGCGCCGGCGACAGGGACCGGGTCCCAGTCCGTGACGTCGGCGGTTCGTCCCGCCGGCGGGTGTCGTGGCGACCATTCCGGTCGCGCGTGCGCCGCGGACGTACGAGGCCTCCTCCTGTGCTCAGGACGGGGGCCTTCCTCGTTCCTGACGGTCCGCCCACGACGAACCCGAGGAGCACCACATCAGCGAGCCCCGCATCAACGATCGGATCCGCGTCGCCGAGGTCCGCCTGGTCGGCCCCAACGGCGAGCAGGTCGGCATCGTCCGCGTGGAGGACGCACTGCGCCTGGCCCAGGACGCCGACCTCGACCTCGTCGAGGTCGCCCCGGACGCCCGTCCGCCCGTCTGCAAGATCATGGACTACGGCAAGTTCAAGTACGAAGCAGACATGAAGGCCCGCGAGGCCCGGCGCAACCAGACGAACACGGTCCTCAAGGAGATCCGTTTCCGGCTGAAGATCGACCCGCACGACTACGGCACCAAGAAGGGCCACGTCGAGCGGTTCCTCAAGGCCGGCGACAAGGTCAAGGTCATGATCATGTTCCGTGGCCGCGAGCAGTCGCGCCCGGAGATGGGCATCCGCCTGCTGCAGCGCCTCGCCGACGACGTCGCCGAGCTCGGCTTCGTCGAGAGCTCGCCCAAGCAGGACGGGCGCAACATGATCATGGTGCTCGGCCCGACCAAGAAGAAGGCCGACCAGAAGCAGGAGCTGCGTCGCGCGGCCCAGGCCGCCGCCCGTGCGGCCGGGGACGAGGACGACGCCCCCGCCGTCGAGGAGCTGATCCCGTTCGACGTCGCAGCCGCGCAGGCTGCGCCGGCGACGACGCCCGAGCCGGCCGCAGCGCCCGCCCCGGTCGTCGAGGAGCCCGCAGCTCCCGCCGCGTCGGCCCCGGCTGCGCCGCGCACGCCCGCACCGCGGAC
>NZ_BIMR01000127.1 GCF_004306155.1 Cellulomonas biazotea | reverse complement strand
CCGCGGCACCCCGCCGTGCGACCGGCGCGCGTCAGGCCGGGCGCTGCACCGCCGCGGGGCGCACCCCGACCGGCAGCCTCAGGTACTGCTTCTCGCTGCCCGCGACCGCGACGACGTGCGCCGAGCGCTCGCCCTCCTCGCCGCCGTCGACGACGACCGACGCGAGGTACATCGGCGCCAGGAGCGCCTGCGCACGACGCCGGCCCAGGCTGACGTACCCGAACGCGAACTGCTGCGCGTCGAGCCGGACGTCCTCCTCGCGACCGCCCAGCAGCCGCGACAGCCGCGCGGCGACCTCGCCCGCCGCTTCCTCGGGCCGGCGTGACACGGCCTTGTCGACGGTCGCACCGCTGCCGTCACCGGCGAACCGGCGCAGCGTGAGCGTGAGCGAGGAGAGCCGGCCGCTGCCCGTCACCTCGACGCTGCCCGACGCCCGCCCGAGGACCGGCAGGTCCCGGACGGCGTGCCGGTACGCCCCGACGGCCCGGGTCAGCACGGGGTCGCTCACGCGGCCCTCGCGGTCCGACCCGGCCGCCTTGAGCTTCCACAGCCGCTCGAAGCCGAACCGGTCCTCGGCGTCGACGAACGACGCCAGACCCAGCCGCTCGGTGACGCCGTCGACCAGCCCGCGCAGCTTCTCGTCGGGCAGCACCTCGTCGAACAGGTCGTCGAGCGGGTCGACGCCCGCGTGCAGGCTCAGCGCACCGGACGCGTGGAACGTCACGGCCCGGCCGCCGTCCTCGCCCCGGTACACCGAACGTGCCTCGAGCCGCTGCCCGCCGGTCGACGGGTCGAGCCGGATCTCGGCCGCCTCCGCGAGCCCGGCCAGCAGCTTCTCGTTGCGGCGCACGAACGCCTCGGGTGCGGGGGTCGCCAGCTCGACGACCTCCGTGACGTCGGGCACGTCGCCGACCAGGCCGGCGAGCGCCTGCGTGAGGTCCTTCGTCGTGGTCATGTGCCTCTCCTCTCAGCCCTCGGCCCAGCGCCACAGCAGGCAGCCCTGCTGGGACGGGGACAGGTCGGGGGACACCGAGCCGTGGCCCCACAGGTGGTCGCGGTTGTGCGGGCTCAGCGACCAGATGACGTTGCCGCCGTTCCACGTCTGGCTCGTCGCCGGGCCGACGACGACCGGGTGGTTGTCGAAGTACCAGTCGGACACGCCGTCGATCCACGACGACGACACGGTGTCGCCGTCGGTGAGGTTGTCGGCGACGTCCTCGCCGCACTCCTCGGTCGTCCAGCCGTCCCACATCGACTCCCAGGCCCCGCAGTACAGGTGCAGCCGGTTGAAGATGTTCCACAGCCCGGTGAGGGTGCCGAGCGGGGCGGTGTCGCACGAGTACGCCATGACCCACTCGGCGTTCCAGTCCTCGCCGAGCTCCCAGGTGCCGGAGAACGTGCGCCACTGGTCGCGCGGGACGTCGTACAGCAGGCGGGCCTGGCCGTCGGCGGTGTGGTTGCCGTGGGTCTCGATCCAGAAGAGGTCCACGTCGTCGACCCAGGTGCGGTCGTCGCCGCCGCCGCTGGTGTCCTGGATGTCGTTCTCCCACACGTCCTGCTCGGTCCAGTACCACGCGCGCGTGTGTCCCGAGCCGCGCAGCTCCGAGTCGAACCCGTTGCTGCGGTTGAAGGTGTAGGTGAGGTCGGCGGCGGTGGAGACGCCGTTCGCCCTCGCGTTCCCGAAGTGCCGGATGGCCTCCACACCGAACGTCGCTGCCATGAGAGTGGCCCCCTTCGTCGTGCGTGCGTTCGCCAGGGCAGGAGGGCGCCGGGAGGGGCCCGATACGGGCCGTGCCGGGTGATCCGGCGGGGATGCGCTCTCCTGTGACGTCCGCCTCATCCGGTGTCCCGGGCACCCGTCGGGGAAGAAGGAGCGCCCCGTCCCTGTTCGGATCGGAGGCCGCCGAAGCGGCCGCCCACCGATCCCGGGAGCCGCACCACGTGAGCACGTGGAACCTGACCGAGCGCCGTGCCGTCGACCTCCGCCGGGTCGCGAGCGCGCTCTGTCGGCCCTCCCCGGGTCGCTGACCCACCGGGCACGAAACCCGGCCCCGGACGCACCCCCGGTCCCGACGACCGCCGGTGCCCCGCCCCTCGCCGCAGCCCCCAGCAGCGGCCACGCCCGCGCCGCCACCAGTGGCGGCCGGCCCCCGTCACCCGTGACGCGTCCCCCTCCGGACCTCCTCGTGGTGTGCCCTCCACCGGCGCGCCCCCGAAAGGCCTCACTCGTGCCCGACACCACCACGCAGCCCGCCCGCGCGAAGCGCCGGCTGCGGCTCCCGTCCTTCACCGTCCAGGTCCTGCTCGGCCTCGGTCTCGGCGTCCTGCTCGGCTGGGTCGCGCTGCAGATTGGCCCGACCGCGAGCGGCGAGCCCAACGGCCTGACCACCGCGCTCGACACCATCGGCTCGTCGTTCGTCACGCTGCTCAAGGCGATCGTCCCGCCGCTCGTGTTCCTCGCGATCGTCACGTCGATCGCGAACCTCCAGCAGGTCACCAACGCGGCACGCCTCGCCTGGCAGACCCTCCTGTGGTTCGCGATCACCGCGGCGATCTCGGTCGCCGTCGGCATCGGCCTCGGCCTGCTCTTCCAGCCCGGCGCGTCGTCGACGCTCAGCCCCGAGGACGGGTTCGAGCCCGGCTCCAGCGGCTCGTGGCTCGACTTCCTCAACGGCCTCATCCCCGGCAACGTCCTCGGCCTCGGCGCCGGGACGCAGGTCGAGGCCGGCGCGGACGGCGCGCTCACCGCGACGACGTCCATCTCCTTCAACGTCCTGCAGATCGTCGTCGTCGCGCTCGTCGTCGGCATCGCCGCGCTCCGCTCCGGCAAGGCCGCGCAGCCGTTCCTCGCGTTCAACCGGTCCGCGCTCGCGGTCGTGCAGAAGGTGCTGTGGTGGGTCATCCGCCTCGCGCCGCTCGGCACGCTCGGCCTCATCGGCAAGGCCGTCGCGACCTACGGGTGGGACCTGCTCGCCCCGCTCGGCACGTACGCCGCCGCGATCTACGTCGGCCTCGCGATCGTCCTGCTCGTCGTCTACCCCGTGATCCTGCGGACCAACGGCCTCGGCGTGGCCGCGTTCTTCCGCGGTGCGTGGCCGGCGATCCAGCTCGCGTTCGTGTCGCGCTCGTCGGTCGGCACGCTGCCCGTCACGCAGCGCGTCGTGGAGCGCAACCTCGGCGTCCCGCGGTCCTACGCGTCGTTCGCGGTGCCGCTCGCGGCGACGACCAAGATGGACGGCTGCGCCTCGATCTACCCCGCGATCTCGGCGATCTTCGTCGCGCAGCTCTTCGGCGTCGACCTGTCCGTCACGGACTACCTGCTCATCGCGTTCGTGTCCGTCGTCGGCTCGGCCGCGACCGCCGGGCTCACCGGTGCGGTCGTCATGCTGACCCTCACGCTGTCGACGCTCGGCCTGCCGCTCGCCGGCGTCGGGCTGCTGCTCGCGATCGACCCGATCCTCGACATGGGCCGCACCGCGGTCAACGTCGCGGGCCAGGCGCTCGTGCCGACCGTCGTCGCCAAGCGCGAGGGCATCCTCGACCTCGACAAGTACGCCTCGGCGTCGGCGGACGACCTGTTCTCCGACGAGCCGGAGACGGCCGACGAGCAGGCGCCCGTCGTCCCCGCGCAGCGGGAGCCCGTCGCGGCGTCCTGACGCGGCAGCCGGCAGCACGCCGACGCCCCGGTCGCCCTCCGCGCAGGAGGGGGCCGGGGCGTCGTGCGTCCCCGCCGCAGCCCGTGCTCAGGTGATCTGGCCGGCGCGCCGGCGTCCCCGCTCGACCGCCCCGACGAACAGGCGGATGCCCAGGCCCAGCACCACGAGGTCGAGCATCATCTGGACGGTGACCAGCACACGGGCGGGCTCGCTCCGCGCCGTGATGTCGCCGAAGCCGACCGTCGCGAACACGGTGACCGTGAAGTAGAGAGCGTCGGTCCGGCTCAGCGCCGGCTCGCCGAACGCGCCCGGGTCGTGCGCCGACATCACCTCGTAGACCGCGGCGAACAGCAGCAGGAACAGCGGGGCGGTCACCGCGAGCGCCTCGACCGCGCGCAGGGCCGGGTACGTCGCCTGCACGATCGAACGGACCTGCAGACCCGTGACCACCGCCAGCGCCGTCAGCGCGACGGTGAGGATCACGGGCAGCGGCACCTCGGTGAGCAGGTCGAGCGGCAGGACGTAGTAGAGGACGAGGAGGACGACGACGGTGCCCGCCGCCCGCACGCCGACCACGACCGCGACCCGGCGGCCAGGGTGGTGACCGGCAGAGACCCCGGCCGCGTGGGCCTGGCCGGGCACGTCGGGCACTCCTGTCGTGCCGGGCTCGCCGGTCACGTCGTCGCCCCGGACCGGGTGGACCGGCGGGCCCCTGGTCGGACCGCCATGCGCACTCCCTCCGCCAGACCCGTCGCCACGGCCGTCGCCGTTCCTCGCGTCCCGCGCCTGCCTTGGCCCGCACCGTCGTGCGGCGCTCGTCCTGGCGATCCCACCGCCGCGCGACCCGCGGCGCATCGCGCGCACCGGGTGATTCGACGACCCCGTGCCGCGCGGACGCGAGGGCCGCGGGTCGCCCGCGAGCGCGCCCACCTGCGGATCGACCCACGGCGACGAGTCATCCGTTGCGGGTGAAGCCCGGCACCTGACCACCGGCGCACAGTGGCTCCAACCCCCGCGGGGGCCGCCCCACGAGAGCCGGGCTGCGGGCTCCGGTCGACCCGACGAGAGGCACGCACATGGACAGCTTCATGGACTGGTTCTGGCTGATGATCTGGTGGTTCTTCATCGTGATGTACCTGATCATCCTGTTCCAGATCCTCGGCGACCTGTTCCGCGACCGTGAGCTCAGCGGCTGGTGGAAGGCCGTGTGGATCATCGGGCTGGTCGTGCTGCCGTTCCTGACCGCCCTCATCTACCTCATCGCACGCGGCCGGAGCATGGCCGAGCGGAACGTCCGGGACCTCACGCAGGCCAAGGCCGACACCGACGCCTACATCCGCGACGTCGCCGGTGCGTCACCCGCGACGCAGATCAGCCAGGCGAAGGCCCTCCTGGACTCGGGCGCCATCTCCGAGCAGGAGTTCGCGGCACTCAAGGCCAAGGCGCTGGCCTGAGACCCAGGACGGGGCGGGCGACGTGACCGGGCCGCAGGAGGAGGTCTCCCGCGGCCCGGCCACGCGGCTGCACCCGCACCTCGAGCCGGTCGCCGCCGTGCTGCTGTCGGTCGCGACCGTCATGACCGCGTGGTCGGCCTACCAGAGCGCGCAGTGGGGCGGGGAGATGGCGACGTCGTACAGCGCCGCGGGCGCCGCGCGGACGGAGGGCAACCGTGCCGCGACGCTCGCGGGGCAGCAGACGATCATCGACGTCCAGCTCTTCACCGACTGGCTGAGCGCGCTCAACGAGGAGCAGGGCCAGGTGCTCCCGACGCACTACGTCCCCGACCCCGACCGGTACTCCGGGTTCCTGTTCGCGCGGTTCCGGCCCGAGTTCCAGCCCGCGGTGCACGCCTGGCTCGCGCAGGACCCCGCGACCGACCCCGACGCGCCGCCCAGCCCGTTCGCGATGGACGAGTACGTGCTCGCGGCCACCACGCAGGCGCACGAGCTCGACGCGAAGGCCGACGCCGCAGCGACCCGCGCGCACCGCGCGAACGCCACCAAGGACGACTACGTCCTCGCGACCGTCATGTGCGCGTCCGTGCTGTTCTTCGCGGGCATCGGCGCCAAGCTCTCGTCGCCACGCGTGCGGCTCGTCATGGTCGGCGTCGCCGCGGTCGTCCTGCTCAGCACCGTCGCCGTGCTCGTGAGCTTCCCGGTGCGGGTGTGACGCCGTGAGCATCCTCCTCGGTGGGCTCGTCACCCTCGCCGCGACCGCGGTCACCGTGACCGCGATGCTCCTCGTGCGTCGTCGCGCACCCGCGGGGAGCCGGTTCACCGACGGGGACCGCGCGTCCGGCGTGTTCGGCGTGCTCGCCACAGGCTTCTCCGTGCTGCTCGGCTTCATCATCTTCCTGGCGTTCCAGTCGTACGACCAGGCGCGCAGCGGTGCCGAGGACGAGGCGCAGACCGTCGCCCAGCAGCTCCAGACCGCGCAGTTCCTGCCCGGTGACGCGCCGCAGGTCCTCTCGGGCCAGCTCGTCTGCTACGCCCGGTCCGTCGCGACCCGCGAGTGGGACGCGATGTCCGCCGGGTCGCTCGGCGAGTCCGTCAACCCGTGGGGCGTCGAGATGTACCTGACGATCCGCGACGTCACGCCCACGGCCGACACCGAGCAGTCCGCGTACGACCGGTGGATGGAGCAGACCGCGGAACGCGAGGAGGCCCGTCAGTCCCGCGTGCACGGCGCGCAGGGCCTGATCCCCGTCCCCCTGTGGCTCGTCCTCTACGTCATCTCCGCGGTCATCTTCGTGTACCTGCTGTTCTTCGCCGACCCCGCCGAAGGGGCCGTCACGCAGGCCGTCCTCATGGGCAGCGTGACCCTCGTCATCACGCTGCTGCTGTGCCTGCTGTCGTTCTTCGACCGCCCCCACGGGAACGAGGTCGGCAAGCTGCGCCCGACCGCCATGGAACGCACCCTCGAGCTCATCGACGCGCAGGTCGCGGCGACCGGCATCGAGATCGACCCACCGTGCGACGAGACGGGTGCGTCGCGCTGACCCCGCCCGCGGCACGATGTGCGGGCCACGTCCGCCCTGGCGCGGCGGTGCTGCGCCCTGACGTCGCAGCTCCGTGCCCTCCGACCCGAGGACCTGCCGTGACGACCACGACCCTCCGCGTCGACGCCGACGACCCGCTGCGCCCCGACGTCCTCGCGCTGCTCGAGCAGCACCTCGCCGACATGTTCGCGACGTCCCCTCCCGAGTCGGTGCACGCCCTCGACCCGGACGCGCTCACCGACCCCGCCGTGACGTTCTGGACCGCCCGGGACGCCGCGGGCGTCCTGCTCGGCACCGTGGCGCTCCGCGAGCTCGACGCGCACGGCGGCGAGCTCAAGTCGATGCGGACGGTCCCCGCCGCCCGCGGCCGGGGCCTCGGCGCCGCGCTGCTCGACCACGCGCTCGCGGTCGCGACGTCCCGTGGCTACCGCACCGTCCACCTGGAGACCGGCACGCAGGAGTACTTCGCCGCCGCTCGTCGCCTGTACGAGCGCGCGGGGTTCGCCGCCTGCCCGCCCTTTGCCGACTACGGACCCGACCCGCACAGCGCGTTCTACCGCCTGGACCTGTCGGCCTGAGTCGCGCCGCCCCGACGGCCGGCCGGGCGCCGGTCGGAGGGTGTGCCGCAGACCGCTCGCGCGGCGGACCGGCGATCGCCCGCGCGGCGGACCGGCGGCCGCCCTCGACGGCCGGCCGGAGGCGGGTCAGAGCGCGTGTCGCAGGCCGCTCGCCCTGCGGACCGGCCGCTCGACCGCGGCCCGGACCGCGGCCTCCGAGCCGATGACGTGCACGGACTCGCGGGCGCGCGTGACCGCGGTGTAGAGCAGCTCGCGGGTGAGCAGCGGCGACGACGCCGGGGGGAGCAGCACCGTCACGCGCGTGAACTGGCTGCCCTGCCCGCGGTGCACCGTCATCGCGTGCACGGGCTGCACGGCAGGCAGACGGTGGGGTCGCACGAGGTGCGGAGCCGCGGGATCCCCGAACGCGACGACGACCCCGGCGTCGACTCCCGCCCCGCTCGCACCCGCACCGGGGTGAGCCGAGCCCACCGAAGCCGAGCCGACCGCCGCCGCACCGACCGCTGACGCGCCGCCGCCGAGGGCGCCCGTGTCGCGGACGACGACGCCCGTGTCCCCGTTGAACAGCCCGCTCGTCCGGTCGTTCTCCGTGACGAGCAGCGGCCGGCCGACGGACCAGGCGTCGTCGGCCCGCCCACCCGTGACCGCCGCGACCCACGACTCGGCGAGGGGCGCCCAGTGCGCGACGCCCGCGGGCCCCTCACGGTGGGCGAGCAGCAGCCGGTGCGCCCCGAGGGCCTCGAGCGCCGCGGACGCGTCGCCCGCCTCCGCCGCCCGGACGAGCGACCGGCCCGCCGACTCGAGGTCCGCGCGCAGCCCGGCAAGGTCGGAGGGCGCGGCGACGTCGCCGGTCGTCGCGGTGAACGACACGTGCGGCCCGCCGGCGCGCAGCAGCGCCACGGTGGCGTCCGCATCGCCTCGCCGCACCGCCTCGGCGAGCGACGCCAGGTCGGTGCCGTACCGGTGCGGCACGGTGAGTCGCACGACGCCCGACGGCAGCGCCGCGACCAGGTCGCCGAGCACGGCCCCGGCCTCGACGCTCGCGAGCTGGTCGGGGTCGCCGACGAGCACCAGGCGGGCGTCGGGCCGCAGCGCGTCGACGACGCGCGCCATGAGGGGCAGCGACACCATCGACGACTCGTCGACGACGACCACGTCGTGCGGCAGCCGCCGGTGCCGGTCGTGCCGGAACCGCGTCGTGCTGCCCGACCGGGTCCCGAGCAGCCGGTGCACGGTCGTCGCCGTGAGCGGCCCGACGGCGGCCCGGTCCGCCTCGGACAGGCGTGCGACCTCGGCGTTCACCGACTCCTGCAGCCGGGCCGCGGCCTTGCCGGTCGGTGCCGCGAGCGCGACCCGCAGCCCCGGGCCGTCGACCGCCTGCAGCGCGGCGACGAGGCGCGCGACGGTCGTCGTCTTCCCGGTCCCCGGCCCCCCGGTCAGGACCGTCAGCCGCGACGTCCCCGCCGCGCGGACGGCCGCCCGCTGGTGCTCGTCGTCGGGCCGGGGGAACAGCCGGGCCGCGGCGCTGTCCAGGGCGCCCACGTCGACCCGCAGGCGCACGAGGCGGCCGTGCAGGTCCCGTCGGACGACGAGCTCGTCGCGCCAGTAGCGGTCGAGGTACACGCGGCCGTCGACCCACCGGACCGGCCGGTCGGGCGGCCCGTCGGGGCCGTCGGCGACGAGGACGCTGCGCCGCACCACGGCGTGCCAGCCGTCGGGTCCGTCGAGCGCCGGCCAGGGCAGGGACCTCGGTTGCCCGCCGGGCGGCGCGACGGACGCGTCTGGTCCGGTCTCGACGAGCGACCAGGGGGCGGCAGGGTCGGTGGGCTCGGTCGCGACGTGTCCCCGGGCGTCGGCGACGTCGACGGGCTCGGTCGCGACGAGAGCCGGGGCGTCGGCGAGGTCGACGCACACCGATCCGGCGCGCAGCGCGGCGACGGCCAGCGCGACGGCGAGCAGGACCCGCGCGTCGTCCTCGCCGGTCATCGCACCGAGCCGCCGGGCGACGTGCACGTCGGCCGCGGTCAGCGCCCCGGCGGCCACGAACGGCGCGAACGCGCCCTCGACCCGCCACGGCACGCGAGGGTCGAGCAGGTCGGTCGGCGTCGTCATCTGGCCCCCTCCGCGAGCAGGTCCGAGAGCGCCACGACGAGCGACGACGGCGGCCGCCACGCGAGGACGCCCGTCGGTGCGTCGCCCAGCACGGGCGCGTCCGGCCCGGTCATGCCGCGCACGAACAGGTAGAGCGCGCCGCCGAGGTGGCGTTCCGGCTCGTACCTCGGCAGCCGCCAGCGCAGGTAGCGGTGCAGGGCCGCCGAGTAGAGCAGCAGCTGCAGCGGGTAGTGCGAGTCCTGCATCGCCTCGACGAGCGCGTCGGGCCGGTAGTGCCAGGCCGTGAGCGGCTCGTCGTGCGGCCCGAGGCGGTTCGTCTTGTAGTCCACGACGAGGTAGCGGTGGCCGCCGTCGCCGGTGGGCACCCGCAGGACGGCGTCGATCGAGCCGGTCAGGTAGCCGCGCAGGCGTGCGGACGCGAGGTCGCCCGTGAGGCGGTCGGCGTACCCCGCGAAGGGGTCGTCCGGCGGGAGGTGCGTGCGCAGCAGCTCGGCGACGTCGCCGAGCACCGCGCCGGCCAGGGCCTCGGCGCCGGGGCTGACGGCCGTGGGAGGCGTGTCGGGGAGGCGCGCGCCGTCGCCGCCCGCGAGGGGCAGCTCGAACTCGAGCTCGGCGAGGCGGTCGGCGGGGGCGACGTCCCGCAGCGCCCGCCCGCCCGTGAGCGGGCCGAGCGGCGTGAGCAGCGCCGGCAGGAGCGCGTCGGCGAGGTCGTCGGGGGTGAGACCCAGGGCGGGCGCGACGCCCGTGTCGACGCACCGCGCGACGAGCTCGGCCCGCAGGTCGGGTGCGGCGGTGTCGACGTGCTCGAGCACCGCGTGCGTGAGCGTGCCGAACGCGGTACCCCCGGGCAGGTCGGCCATGGGGGAGGGCACCGTCCGCGCGGACTCCTCGCCGCGTCCCGGCGTCGCCGTGTCGTCGAGACCGGCGCCGCCCGGGCCCGAGGCCCCCGGCTGCGGCGCGTCGGTCGCGGGCTCGTCCTGCACACCGGGCTGCTCAGGCTCGTCCGCGACCCCACCGTGGTGGACGTGCGCCGTGAGGCCCGAGTACGACGTGCGCCGCCAGCCGACGTCGACCGTCCGGTGCAGCGCGGCGGCCGACAGCGGCGGCGCCTCCCCGCCGTCGGGAGACCAGCGGACCGCGTCGGGCGCGTGGTGCACGACCTCGTGGACGAGCGTGCCGCCCGACGCCGCCGCGAGCGCCGCGAACCGGTCGGTGACCTGCGTGTCGCTCGGCATGCGGACGGTCGACGCGGGCGTCCCGTGCTCGTCGCGCGGCGCCAGCAGCAGGCGGGTGAGCGCCGCGGCGGTGGAGTTGGCGCTCGGCGCCCACCACGCGACGACCTGCGAGTGGGCGCGTGTGAGGGCCACGTAGGCCAGGCGCAGGTCCTCGCCGGCCTCGTCCGCGTCGTGCCGCGCGAGGGCGTCGGCGTACCCCGGGCTGCCCGGGCCGCCGACGTGCAGCATCCGCTCGTCGTCCACGTGGTAGCGCAGGATCTCGGGGCTCTTGGGCACCCAGCGGTTCCACGCGAACGGCACGAGGACGACGGGGAACTGCAGCCCCTTGCTGGCGTGCACGGTGATGACCTGGACGGCGGCGGCGTCGGTCTCGAGCCGACGGCTGCGCTCCTCGGCGTAGTCGCTGCCCGCCTCGTCGACGCGCGCGCGCAGCCACTCGGTGAGCGCGGCGGTGCCCAGCCCGCCGTCGAGGGCGGCTTCGTGCAGGGCCTCGCCGACGTGCCGGAGGTCGGTCAGCCGCCGCTCGCCGTCGGGCAGCCGCAGGACCCGCCGGCGCAGCCCGTCGGCCGCCGCCGCCTCGAGCAGCGCCGCGACGCCGTGCTGCTCGAGGACGTGCGCCCACGCGCGCACCCGGTCGGCGAGCGCGTCGAGCTCGTCGTCGTCGGCGAGCGCCAGTCTCGCCGCGTCCCAGCCGACGAACGGGGTCAGCGCGGTGGCGGCGGCGAGGCGTCCGTCGCCCGTGCGGGCCAGCGCCGTGAGCAGCGTGAGCCCGTCCCGCGCGGCGACGCTGCCGAACACGCTCGCGAGCCCGGAGATGACGGCCGGGACACCGGAGCGGACGAGGCCGTCGTGCACCGCGAGCGCCTCGGCGTTCGTCCGGACCAGCACGGCGACGTCCGCCGGGCGGGTCGGGCGCGTCCCGCCCTCGCCGTCGTCCAGCCGGGTCTCCTGCAGCGTGCGGACGACCTGCACGGCCACGTCCCGGTAGAGCAGCGCGCGGACCTTGCCGACCGACGGCAGCTTGCCTGCGACGGCCCCCGCGGCGTCGCGCGTGACCTGGCGCAGCACGACGGGTGGGCCGCCCTGCAGCCGCCGGCCGGAGCGCGCCGCGTCGACGGGACGCACGACGATGCGCGGGTCGCCGAGCGCCGCGCCGCGCAGGATGCCCTGCAACCCGTCGAGCACCGGACCGTCGGCGCGCCAGTTCCGCCCGAGCGTCGCGGCCGTCCCCTCGTGGGCGGCCCGCAGGTACGTCGCGACGTCGGCCCCGCGGAACGCGTAGATCGCCTGCTTGGGATCGCCGATGAGGACGAGCGTGCGGTGCCCGTGGAACGCGGTCCGCAGGATCTCCCACTGGACGGGGTCGGTGTCCTGGAACTCGTCGACCATGACGACCCGGTACGGGCCGCGGACCCGCTCGGCCGCCGCCACGCCCGTCCGGGGGTGCCGCAGCGCGTCGCGCAGCAGCACGAGCAGGTCGTCGTAGTCGACGACGCGCCGCGCGCGCTTGCGGCGCACGAGCTCGTCGCGGACGGCCTGCGCGAGGCCCGCGCGGTGCTGCGCGGCGGTGCCCGGCTCGGCGTCGGCGGGGCGCAACGA
>NZ_BIMR01000126.1 GCF_004306155.1 Cellulomonas biazotea | reverse complement strand
TGCTCGGCGTCCGGCGAGCACGACGGCCACCGCGAGGACCAGCGACGTCAGCGCGACGAGGACGACCGCGTGCGGCAGCACCCCGCCGCCGAGGACGTGCGCGACGGCCGACAGAGCGACGACGACGGACGCGACGAGACCGGCGCGCGCGAGGCGCCAGGGTCCGGTCGTCGCCGCGGGCATCCGGCCAAGGTACCCGCGGGCCCGAGCCCGCCCGCACCGGTGAAAAGATTCGCGGGACGGGCCGTCGCCCGCGAGTGTGACGGGGAACACCCCGCGCGCCGGAGGTGTTGCCCCGACGTCGGCCCGCACTCGGACCGCACGCCCCGCTCCCGCCCGCGCCGCCCACCACCGACGGCGCGGACGCCCGGTCCGCAGCACGGTCCCGTCCCCCGCCGAGAAGGTCCGATGTCGTCCGAGAGCACCACGACCACCGCCCCTGCCCCCGCGTCGTACCAGCCGCCGACGCACCGGGAGATCCGCACGATCCTCGGCGGGCTCATGCTCGGCATGTTCCTCGCCGCGCTCGACCAGACGATCGTCGCGACGTCGATCCGCACGATCGGCGACGACCTGCACGGCCTGTCGCTGCAGGCGTGGGTCACGACCGCGTACCTGCTGACCGCGACGATCACCACGCCGCTGTACGGCAAGCTCTCCGACGTCTACGGCCGCAAGCCGTTCTACCTGCTGGCGATCGCGCTGTTCGTCGTCGGGTCGCTGCTGTCGGGGACCGCCGACTCGATGTACCAGCTCGCGCTGTTCCGCGGCGTGCAGGGGCTCGGCGCGGGCGGGCTCATGGCGCTCGCGATCACGATCCTCGGCGACCTCGTCGCGCCCCGGGAACGCGCGCGGTACCAGGCGTACTTCCTCGCGGTGTTCGGCACGTCGTCCGTGCTCGGGCCGGTCATCGGCGGGTTCTTCGCGGGGGCGGACACGATCCTCGGGATCACCGGCTGGCGGTGGGTGTTCCTCGTCAACGTGCCGATCGGCGTCCTCGCGTTCGTCGTCATCGCGCGCGTGCTGCACCTGCCGCCCCTGCGCCGGGTCGAGCACCGGATCGACTGGCCGGGCGCCCTCGCGCTGGTCCTGGCCCTCGTGCCGCTGCTCGTGGTCGCCGAGCAGGGACGGCTCTGGGGCTGGTCGTCCGGCCGGGCCGTCGCCTGCTACGTCACCGGCGCCGTCGGCCTCCTGCTGTTCTGGCTGGCCGAGCGGTACGCCAAGGGCGACGCGATCCTGCCGCTCTACCTGTTCCGCAACCGCACGTTCAGCGTCGGGTCGGCCGCGAACCTCGTCATCGGGCTCGGCATGTTCGGCGGGCTCGCGACCCTCCCGCTGTACCTGCAGATCGTGCGCGGGCAGACGCCGACCGAGGCCGGGCTCACCCTCATCCCGTTCACCGTCGGGATCATGACGGGGTCCGTCGTCGCCGGTCAGACGACCTCCCGGACCGGCCGCTACAAGATCTTCCCGGTGATCGGGACGGCGCTCATGGTCGTCGGCGCGCTCGCGTTCTCCCGCCTCGGCGCCGACACCCCGTTCGCGCAGATCTTCGCGTCGTCGATCGTCTTCGGGCTCGGGCTGGGCCTGACGATGCAGCCGCTCGTCCTCGCCGTGCAGAACGCCGTGCCCGTGCGCGACATGGGCGTCGCGACGTCGTCGTCGCTGTTCTTCCGGCAGATGGGCGGCACGCTCGGCACCGCCGTCTTCCTGTCCGTGCTGTTCTCGACCGTCGGCGGCAACATCCGCGACGCGCTCGCACGGCTCGCCCCCACCCCCGAGTTCCAGGCCGCGCTCGCCGACCCGGCCGTCCGGGCCGACCCCGCGAACGCCGCGGTCATCGACGCGCTGCAGGGCACCGGGTCGTTCCCGTCGCTCGACGACTCCTCGTTCATCGGCGCCCTCGACGAGCGCCTCGCGCGGCCGTTCCTCGAGGACTTCGCGTCGTCCGTCGACCTGGTCCTGCTCATCGCGGCGGTCATCATGGTCGTCGGCGTGGTCCTGACGATCCTGCTGCCCGAGCTGCCGCTGCGGAACGTCTCCGGCATCCAGGGCCGGCTCGACGAGGACGGCGCCGCGGCGGTGGCCCCGGCGACCGGTACGACGGGCGGACCGGTGACCGCCGTCGGAGGCGTCACCGCGGTCGTCGCGGACGCCGACGCAGGTCGCGGCCCGGAACGCTGAACCGGAAGGGCCGTGCCACCGTTGAACCGGTGACATGACGGAGCCCACCACCGGAGGCCGCGATGCCGCGCACGATCCAGGAGTCCCCCGCCCTCTCCCTCGCCCACGACCCCGCGGACGGTGCGACGACCGTCGCCGCGGTCCCGACGCCGCACTCGTGCGGCGGCTGCCTCGACCGCCGACAGGTGCTGCAGCGCGCCGGGCTCGTGACGATGGGCGTCGCCGCGGCGGGCGTCCTCGCGGCGTGCTCGAGCGGCGGCTCGGGCGGCTCCGGCGACGACGGCGGCACGGGCGGTGACTCCGGCGGCGACGGCGGGTCCGCGCCCGCGGCCGACGGGTCGCTCGCCCAGGTGGCCGACATCCCCGTCGGCGGCGCGATCTCCGCGACCGACGCCGACGGCAACAAGATCCTGCTCGTGCAGCCCGAGGCCGGCACCGTCATCGGGCTGTCCGCGATCTGCACCCACCAGGGCTGCACCGTCGCACCCGACGGCGACGAGCTGCACTGCCCGTGCCACGGCTCGGTGTTCGACCTGACCGGCAAGAACGTGTCCGGCCCGGCGCCCGAGCCGCTGCCCCCGGTCGACGTGCACGTCGCGGACGGCGCCGTGCTCCTCGGGAAGGCGTGACCATGAGCGCACCCACCGCCGGCCCGGCCGGCACCACCCGCCCCGTCGTGACCCGGCGGCCCGTCGCGCTCGGCCTGCGCATCGTGCTCGCCGTGTGCGTCGTGACGTCCGCGGTCGTGCACCTGCAGCTGTGGAACGACGGCATGAAGAGCGTCGACGTCGTCGGCCCCGCGTTCCTGCTCAACGGGGTCGGCGGGATCGTCATCGGCGTCCTGCTGCTCACGTGGCGCACCGTGTGGCCCGTGCTCGGCGCGATCGGGTTCGGGGCCGCGACGCTCGGCGCGTTCGTGGTCGCGACGACCGTCGGCCTGTTCGGCGTGCAGTCCCGCTGGGAGGGCGTGCCCGAGTGGGTGTCGGCGATCACCGAGGCGGTCGCGATCGTCCTGGGTGTCGTCACGCTCCTCGTCGAGCGGCGGCTCGTCGCCGCGGCGGCGACGCGGGTCTGACCGGAGCCTGACGGGGGCCTGACGTGCTCGTCCGGCCGCAGGACGGCGTCGGTCGTCCTGCGGCCGACGGCGTCCGGCGACGTCAGGCCGGGCAGCCGTCCGGCAGGTCGGCCGCGGCCCCGCCCTCCGGCGTCAGCCCCAGACCAGGCCCCGCGCGGGGTCGCCCAGCACGGCGGCCACGTCCGCCAGCACGCGCGCCCCGAGCTCGCCGTCGACGAGGCGGTGGTCGAAGCTCAGCGCGAGCTGCGTGACGGACCGGGGCTTGATCTTGCCCTTGTGCACCCACGGCTGCTCGCGGATCGCGCCGAACGCGAGGATCGCCGCCTCGCCCGGGTTGAGGATCGGCGTGCCGGTGTCGATGCCGAACACCCCGACGTTGGTGATCGTCACGGTGCCGTCCGCCATGTCCGCGGGCGACGTCCGGCCTGCCCGCGCGGTGGCGGTGAGGTCACCGAGCCCCGTCGCGAGCTCCAGCAGGCTGAGCCGGTGCGCGTCCTTGATGTTCGGGACCACGAGCCCCCGGGGCGTCGCCGCGGCGATCCCCAGGTTGATGTAGTGCTTGTAGACGATCTCCTGCGACGCCTCGTCCCACGACGCGTTGATCTCCGGGTGCCGGCGGATCGCCAGGAGGAGCGCCTTCGCGGCGATCAGCAGCGGCGTGACGCGCACGTCGGCGAACTCCCGGTCGGCGCGCAGGCGCTCGACGAGCCGCATGGTCTTGGTGACGTCGACCGTGTGGAACACCGTGACGTGCGGCGCGGTGAACGCGCTCGTGACCATGGCCTCGGCGGTCCGCTTGCGCACGGACTTCACGGGGACACGGGTCTGCCGCCCGTCGGACGACACCGTCCCGCTGGCGAGCCACGGCTTGTCGTCGCCGGGGTAGGTCGCGAGCGTGCGGGCCTCCGCCTGGGAGGCGCGCGCCAGGACGTCCTCGCGCGTGACGATCCCGCCGGGGCCCGTGGGCGACACCGAGTCCAGGTCGACGCCGAGCTCGCGGGCGAGCTTGCGGACCGGGGGCTTCGCGAGCGCGTGCCGCGCGACGGCGGCCTGGACGCCCGTCGACCCGGCGGACGCGTCCGGCGTCGCGGCGGGGCTCGTACCCGCGTCGCCGCGCGGGCGTCGCGTCGTGCCCGCGTCGGCGAGGCCGTACCCGACGAGGACGGCCTGCCGCCCCTCACCCGCCTGCGCTGCGTCGGGAGCGGCCGTGGTGGCCGGGCCCGCGGGCGTCACGGCGGCCGCAGCGGGGGCCGACGGCCGTGCGGCGGCGACCTCGTCGGCCCCGCCGGGCTCGACGCCCGAGTGCCGGTCGACACCTCCGCGGTGCCCGTGCTCGACGGCGCCGCCGTGCCCGGTGGTCGTCGGCGCCGGGGCGGTGCCCGTCGGGTCGGTGTCGATCTCGATGATCGGGGTGCCGACGTCGACCGTCTGCCCGGGCTCGACGAGGATCGCGGTCACGACGCCCGTCCACGGGCTCGGCAGGTCGACGAGCGACTTCGCCGTCTCGATCTCGACGATCGTCTGGTTGACCTCGACGGCGTCCCCGACCGACACGTGCCACGCGACGATCTCGGCCTCGGTGAGACCCTCCCCGGCGTCGGGGAGCGGGAACTGCTGGTACGTCGGCACGGTGCGGGTCCTCCTCGGGAGGGTCGAGCGGGGCGGGCGCCGATCGGGCGGCGGGTCGTGCGGCGGTGCTGCGGCGGGTCGGGCCGCGAGGTCTGCGCCGCCTCACCGGGGGTGGTGGCGAGGCGGCGCGGACAGGACCGTCAGAACGCGAGTGCGCGGTCGACGGCGTCCAGGACCCGGTCGAGACCGGGCAGGTAGTCGTGCTCGATCTTCGCGACCGGGTACGGGGCGTGGAACCCGCCGACGCGGAGCACGGGCGCCTGCAGGTGGAAGAAGCACTCCTCGGTGATCCGGGCCGCGACCTCGGCTCCTGACCCGTAGAGCACGGGGGCCTCGTGCACGACGATGCAGCGGCCCGTGCGGCGGACCGACTCGGCGACGGTCGCGGTGTCGAGCGGCGACAGGGTGCGCAGGTCGACGACCTCGATGCTCGTGCCCTCGGCGGCAGCCGCCTCGGCGGCCTTGACCGCGGTCTGCACGGTCGGCCCGTACGCGACGACGGTCACGTCGGTGCCCGCACGGACGATGCGCGCCTTGTCGAGCAGCGGGCCGTCGGGCGCGGCGTCGAGGTCGACGTCGCCCTTCTCCCAGTACCGGCCCTTGGGCTCGAAGAACAGCACCGGGTCCGGAGAGGAGATCGCCTGCTGGATCATCCGGTACGCCTCGACGGGGCTCGACGGCGAGACCACGCGCAGGCCCGCGGTGTGCGCGAACAGCACCTCGGGCGACTCGCTGTGGTGCTCGACCGCGCCGATGCCGCCGCCGTACGGGACGCGGATGACGACGGGCAGCGTGATCCGGCCCTTCGACCGGTAGTGCATCTTCGACAGCTGCGTCGTGATCTGGTCGTACGCGGGGAAGATGAACCCGTCGAACTGGATCTCGCACACCGGTCGGTAGCCGCGCATCGCGAGCCCGATCGCGGTGCCGACGATGCCGGACTCGGCGAGCGGGGTGTCGACGACGCGGTGCTCGCCGAAGTCCTTCTGCAGGCCGTCGGTCACCCGGAACACGCCACCGAGCTTGCCGATGTCCTCGCCCATGAGCAGCACCTTGGCGTCGCGCTCCAGGGCCCGCCGCATGCCGAGGTTGATCGCCTTCGCGAACGTGAGGCGCTGCGTGCCGGTCGTGCTGCCCGCGGGGTCCGTCGGGCGGGTCTCGGTCGTGGCGCTCACCGGTGGCTCCCCTCGCGCTGGCCGTGCGCGCCGTCGGCGAACGACGCCTCGTACTGCTCGAACCAGGCGCGCTCGGCGTCGACGACGGCGTGCGGCGTGGCGTAGACATGCTCGAACATCGACGCGGCCGACGGGCGGCCCATCGCGCGGACCTCGGTGCGGATCCGCTCGCCGAGGGCGTCGGCCTCGTCGGCGACCTGCGCGACGAACGTCTCCGGGAGCTCGCCGCGCTGCTCGAGGTGCAGCCGCAGGCGGTCGATCGGGTCGCGCCGTCGCCAGTGCTCCTCCTCGGCGCTCGAGCGGTACCGCGTCGGGTCGTCGGACGTCGTGTGCGCGCCCATGCGGTACGTGAACGCCTCGACGAACGTCGGGCCGCCGCCCGACCGCGCCCGCTCGAGCGCCTGCTGGGTCACGGCGTACGTCGCGACGACGTCGTTGCCGTCGACCCGCACCGACGGGACGCCGAAGCCCGGGCCGCGGTCCGCGAGCGGCACACGCGTCTGCTTGGTCGTCGGCTCGGAGATCGCCCACTGGTTGTTCTGGCAGAAGAAGACGACGGGCGCGTTGTTCACGGCCGCGAAGACGAGCGCCTCGTTGACGTCGCCCTGCGAGGTCGCGCCGTCGCCGAAGTAGACGACGACCGCCGCGTCGCGCTCCGCGTCGCCCGTGCCGACGAGCCCGTCGCGCTGCAGGCCCATCGCGTAGCCGGTGGCGTGCAGCGTGTGCGAGCCGATGACCAGCGTGTACAGGTGGAAGCCGTGCGCGACGGGGTCCCAGCCGCCGTGGTCGACGCCGCGGAACAGCCGCAGCACCTCCGCGAGGTCGACGCCGCGGACGTGCGCGACGCCGTGCTCGCGGTAGCTCGGGAAGACGTGGTCGCGCGGCGTCATCGCGTGCGCCGAGCCGACCTGCGCGGCCTCCTGGCCGAGGCTCTGCGCGAACAGCGCGAGCTCGCCCTGCCGCTGCAGCGACGTCGCCTCGGTGTCGAAGCGGCGCACCAGCACCATGTCCCGGTACATCGCCCGCAGCGCGTCGGCGTCGAGGTGCGCGACGAGCGCGTCGAGCTCGGGATGCGGGGTGCGGTCACCGGTGGGAGTCAGCAGCTGGACGAGACCGTCGTCGGTCAGGGGGCCGGACTGGCTCACGCGGTTCTCCTTCACGGCCGGCGGCGGGTGCCGCTCCGGGTCGGGCGGTCCGGGTGGTCCCGGGTCGGGATCTCGAACCTACGTCAGCGTAGGCTACGCCTGCGTAGGTTGCGCGAGAACCCGACGCACAAGGCTGATCCGGACGTCTTGTGGGGTCCCTACAGCCGACCCGCCCCCACCTGGGACGCCGCCCGTGCGGCCCTCTCCCGGAATTCAGCCGCCCGTCCGGCCCAGATCCGCGGCTCGTCGGCCGATGAGGAGGGAAGGGCGGTGAGCGCCACCGCGGAAGGGGCCACGATGCGCGACGAGCACGAGCCGGCCGAGCCCGGCCGCGACCACCCGACCGACCGGCACCTCGGCCACGTCGACCGTTCTGCCGGGCAGGTCGACCGTCCTGCCGGGCCCGGGGACGCCCACGCGGAGCCCGCCCGCAGCCACCAGGTGCACGAGAGCGACGTGCGGCTCGCCCTCGAGCGCCTGAGCCTCGGCGACCGCGCCCTCACCGTCCACCGCGCCACTGCGTTCCTCACGGCCCTCGGCGTCACGGTCACCCACGACGGCCCGCCGGCTCCGGACGCCGACGCTCGCGACGAGGCACCCGCCGGTGCGGTCTCGGCGGACCGGGCGTCCGCCGACGTCCCGACGCCCGGCGACGCCCCTGTCCCGTCGGCGGTCGGCACCGCTCTCCCCACCCCGCGCGACCTGCCGGTCCCGTCGACGGTCGGCTCAGCCGTCCCGGCGACGAGCGCCGTCCCGGCCGCCCGCGTCACGGCCGTCGTCGCGACGCCCGCGCCGGATGCCGAGGACGACCCGACCGACGGCGACATCGCGAACCTCCTGGAGGTGCTCGCGCACCTGCACGACCGCGGCACGACCACGGCGGACGACCTCCGCGGCCGCCCGCGGACCCTGCAGCCACGCCCGACGGCGGTCGCGACGGTCTGACCTCCGCCGGGCGCGCTGACGTCAGCGGCGGGTGACCTCCGACGACACCTCGAGGAAGAGGTCGGTCGCCTCGGGCTCGCCGACGCTCACCCGGACACCGTCACCCGCGAAGGGACGGACCAGGACACCGGCGCGTGCGCAGCGCTCCGCGAACGACGACGCCTGCTCGCCGAGCGGGAGCCAGACGAAGTTGGCCTGCGAGTCGGGCACCGTCCAGCCCTGCGCGCGGAGCGCGGTGAGCAGGCGGGCGCGCTCGGCGACGACCGAGTCGACCCGACGCAGCAGCTCGTCACGGGCCCGCAGCGACGCGAGCGCGGCGAGCTGCGCCACGTGCGACACCCCGAACGGCGTCGACGCGGCTCGGATCCCCGCGGCGAGCCGGGGGCGGGCGACGGCGTAGCCGACGCGCAGGCCGGCCAGCCCGTAGGCCTTGGAGAACGTGCGGAGCAGGACGACGTTGGGGTGCTCGGCGAAGACGGCCAGCCCGTCGGCGGCACGCTCGTCGCGGACGAACTCGACGTACGCCTCGTCGAGCACGACGAGCACGTCGGACGGGACGGCCGCGAGGAACCGCGCGAGCTCGTCGGCGTGCACGGCCGGCCCGGTCGGGTTGTTGGGGGTGCACACCAGCACGACCTTGGTGCGGGGCGTGACGGCCTCGGCCATCGCCTCCAGGTCGAGCCGGCCGTCCGCCCCGACGGGCACGCGCACGCCCTCGGCCCCCGCGAGCGACACGGCGATCGGGTAGGCCTCGAACGACCGCCACGGCAGGACGACCTCGTCGCCCGCCTCGCACACCGCCGTCAGGACGTGCCCGAGCGCCGCGACCGAGCCGCAGCCGGTGACGATGCTGTCCGGCGTGACGCCGAGCGACGCCGCGATGGCCTCGCCGAGCTCGGTCGCGTACATGTCGGGGTACCGGTTGACGTCGACGGCGGCGTCGGCGATGGCCGCGACGACGGACGGCAGCGGCGGGAACGGGTTCTCGTTCGACGACAGCTTGTAGGCCGCGGCGCCGACGGGTGCGCGGGCGCCCGGCACGTAGGGCGGCAGGTCGGCGAGGGCCTTGCGGAGGGCGACACGGCTCACCGGGTCAGCATGCCACCGCGAGGGGCCCGCCCCCCGGGACGTCCCACCGCGCGACGACGCGGGACATCGTGTGCACGGGGTCGACGCGCGAACGGTCGAGGTGCGTGCCGGCGTCGGCGCGCTCCCGCGCAGGCGCGCGTCGGTGCGTGCCGGTGCCGGTGCGTGCGGGTGCCGGTGTGCTCCCGCGCAGGCACGCGTCGGTGCGCACCGTCCGGGACGGCGTCGTTCTCCCCTCGCTGCGCGGACGTCGATGGCAGGATCGACGCATGTCGTTCGTGGTGAGGGTGCTGATCAACGGTGTCGCGATCTGGTTCGCGACCCTCGTCCTGTCGGGCCTGACGATCGTCGGCGCCGACTCCGACCTCGAGCAGGCGCTCATCATCCTGCTCATCGCGCTGGTGTTCGGGATCGTCAACGCGGTCGTCAAGCCGATCGTCGCGGTCCTGTCGATCCCGCTGTACATCCTGACGCTGGGGCTGTTCACGCTGGTCGTGAACGCGCTGATGCTCATGCTCACCGCGTGGATCACGGAGCAGACGAGCTGGGGGCTGCGGATCGACAACTTCGGCACCGCGGTGCTCGGCGCGCTCATCATCTCGGTCGTGAGCTTCGTGCTGTCCGTCATCATCCCGGGCTCGCGTCGCGACTGACCGGGCGCCCACCTGACCGGGCGCCCACCTGACCGGGCGCTCACCGGGCCGCCGGGGACAGCGCGGGCAGCGGGGTCGGGCCGCCGACCGGTGACAGGCGGTCCCCGCGCGGCAGGCCGGTGACCGGGTCGAGCCGCACGAGGTCGGGGTCGCGGGTCGCGACGAACTGACGGGTGGTCGCGGTCGTCCCCTCCGGGCCGAGCACGGTGTCGACGGCCGCCACGAAGTCGCGCAGCTGCGGGTCGTCGGCGTGGACCTCGATCGCCTCCGCCGACGTCACGTACCGGCCCATCGCGTGCGCGTCGAGGGGGCTCGTGACCGGAGCGGCACCGTTGAGCGCCGGGTCGACTCGCATCTCGCGGACGTTCGGCCCCGTCAGGATGGGCCCACCGGAGGCCTGCGGCACGACGTCCTGCGGGTGGCGCAGGTGGAGCACCTCGACCGACGACGGCACGCGGACCGCCCCGACGTCGTCCGGGGATCCCGCCGTCACGACCGCGGCGATTGCGTACGTCCCGGCGGCGATCGAGGCGACGTTCGCGGCCACCATGCCGCCCTGGCTGTGGCCCGCGAGCAGGACCGGCTCGTCGGAGCGGATGCCGGCGAGGTGCATGGCGTCGAGGACGGCGTCGGTCATGTCGTCCGGGACGTCACCCACGAGCCGCGGGTTGGTCCCGTTGTCCATCGGCGAGTCCCCGGTGACGCCGGCGTTCTGCGTGCCGGGGATCTCGACGACCCACGACACGGTCCCGTCGGGACGGTGGAGCCGCTGCACGCTGATGGTCCCGTCGGGCGTGCCGCGCATCCCGGTCTCCGTGCCCTCGCGATAGCTCAGGCCGGTGTTCGCGATGACCCCAGCGACGTCCCGGGGCACCGGCAGCTGGGGGGCGCCTGCGCGGGCGACGACGGCGGTCGGTCCGGCGTCCGGGAGGAGGCCGGAGATGCGGCGGGCGGCGAGCCGGACGCGCTGCGAGGGCGGCACCAGGAGGCCGTCACGGCCGAGGAAGCCGGAGGCGAGGCCGAGGACCAGGAGCTCGGAGCGCCGGTCCGCGAGCGCCCACGTCGTCGCGCGGGGCGCCCAGTGGCGCAGCTGCCGCTGCTCCCACCGCAGCACGTCGTCGGCACGTCCGAACGGGGCGAGCAGCGCCATGGCGGTGCGCGTCGTCACCCGCGCGACGTTGGCCGCGACCGCGGCGGCGACGCCGACCTGGACGAACCGCTGCACGGCGAGGACCGGGAACGTCCCCAGCAGCGAGCCGTCGAGCGCGACGACGCCGCGCAGTGCGCTGCGTGCTGCCGACTCCGCGTGGTCGTACGTGATGACCGCCCCGCGGACGCGACGCGCGAGGTCGAGGACGTCGTCGGCGACGCGTGCCGGCGCAGCAGCGCCGCTCCGGGCGGCCTGGAGGGCACGGGCCGCCGCCTTGCCCTCGGGCGTGAGCAGCGCCGACGGAGCGGCCTGGGTCGCGACCGTCAGAAGGCGCGCCGCGATGTCGAGACGGTCGGCCACGGTGGCGAGGAGATGGGCGGCCCGGTCGAGGTCGGCGAGGTCGACGACGTCGGGCTGGCCTCCGCCGATGATGGTGACGCCGTCGTCCCCGGGTGGAGTGGGCGCACCTCCCGGCTCGGCGGTCACAGCAGGAACCCGGTCGCGCAGGAGCCGCCGGAGCGCGCGCGGGTCGTCGCGTCGTCGGCCGCGACGGCCGCACCGAGCGCGTGCTCGACGTCGTGGACCGACCGGCGCAGGCGCGTGTCGACGTCGTCGAGGGCGGCGAGGTAGCGCGCGACGGTCGGCGACCGCCACTCCACGCGCCGAGCCTGGCGGACGAGGTCGCGCGCCTCCTCGACCGCGGCGAGGGCGCGTCTGACGTGCGGGGCGATGTCGCTCTCCATGCCCGGCACCGTAGGGAGGCCGACCGCGGGCCCGTGGCGCCGTCGCCGCGCACGGTGGACCCGCCGTCGTCGGGAGGGCCTGTGGACGGCTCAGGCCCGCGCGAGCTTCACGGCCGTCCTCGGGCGCAGCAGGTCTCGTCGGTCGGTCAGTCGTCCGAGCCGACGAACGCCCGCACCGGCCGCGACAGCGCCACCCACGCGACGACCGTCGCGGACAGGATCGCCAGCACCCGGCCGACGTCACCCCCGCCCGAGCCGGTGACCAGCGTCGCGACGACGGCGAGCGCCTGCGCACCGACCTGCAAGGCCGCGACGGGGCGCAGCCCGTCGACCAGCACCGCGACCTCGACGCGGCCGCGCCAGGTGACCCGCGCGGTCGTCGACGCGCACCACAGCAGCACGTGCACCAGCAGGACCAGACCGAGCACGACGGGCAGCGACGGCACCTCGCCGGACAGCAGCCGCAGCCCCGCGAGCACGACCACGCCACCGGCGGCCGCCGTCGCGGGCGCGAGCACGAGCACCGGCACGAGCAGCGCGCCGACGGTCACGAACGCGGGCGCGAGGCCGTGCCCGGGGGCGGTCGACGCGAGGACGAGGACGAGCACGCCGAGCAGCCCGAGCACTGCCCGCAGCACCACCGCGGGGACGGCCCTGCCGGTCCGGACCTCGATCTCGCGCCCCGCACCGACGCCGGTCCCACGCACCGCCCTGCCCCTGCGCACCGCACCCGTCCCGCTCACCGCGCCCGTCCCGCTCGCTGCACCCGTGCCGCTCACCGCGCCGCCCCCGCCCGGCGTCGTCCCCGCCGTGCCAGCCCGGCCAGGGCCACCTCCGGGGCGTCGCGCCACGTCACGACCTCGACGTCGGCGTCCGCGAGCGCCGCGAGCCGGTCCTCGCGGGCGATCCGCACGATCTGCAGGGCGAGCTCCTCGCGCGGACCGAGGTGCCGGTCGTGCAGGGTCGGCAGGACGTCGACGCCGACGACGCGGTGCCCGCCGCGCCGCCACTGCGCGGCCACGTGGGCGGCCTGGTCGTCGAGGAACGTCGAGAAGACGTAGACGATCGCGCCGGACGGCAGCTGCGGCGGGCGCAGCCGCAGGGACGGCTCGCCCTCGGGGCGGGTCAGGGCGAGGGCGTGCCGGATGCGGTCGAGCTGACGACGTCCTCCGCCGGGCGGCAGCGGGCGGCGGTGCACACCGAGGTCGTCGAGCCCGACGCGGTCGCCGGCGCCGACGAGGTGCTCGGCGACGGACGCCGCCGCGACACGGGCCAGGTCCAGCGACGTGACGTCCTGCGAGCGCGGGGCCGTCTCGCCGCGCCACGTGAGCGGGTCGGGGCCGACGTCGTCGCGCGAGTCGACGACCAGCACCGCGACGGCCTCGGCGAGCGCGTGCTCGCGGCGCACGTAGAGCTCGTGCAGGTCAGGGGCGCGCCGGGCGGTGACGCGCCAGTCGATGCGCCGCAGCCGGTCCCCGGGTGCGAGGGGGTGCACGTCGCGCAGCCCGCCGCCCTCGCCGGGTCGTCGCGACTCGTGGGCGCCGGTCAGGCCGCGCAGCCGCGGCGGCAGGGGCAGCTCGCGCAGCGGCCGGGTGTCGGGCAGGACGAGGACCTCGCGGCTGGTCGGGTCGGTCGGCTCGGAGACGCTCGCACCGCCCGGGCCGACGCCCTGCGCGTCGACGACGGCGACGTCCTGCGGTCCGGTCCGTACCGTCCGCACGACGACCGGGACCTCGCGCCGCCCGTCGGTCCGCACGAGCGCCTGCACGACGGCCCGGCCGCCGTGCCGCACGGTGAGGACGGCGGCCGGGCCGGTCGTGACGACCTCGGCGACGGCCGTGAGCTCGCCGGCGGAGCCGTGCGGCCGTGCGACGGTCACCTCGACGGGCTCGGTGGGGCGGCGCCGCCAGTCCCACACCCCGGCCAGCAGCGGCGCGACGCCGAGGACGGCGACGTCGGCCCGTCCCGCGACCGCGCCGAGGACCAGCAGGACGACGCCCGCGGTGACCCCGCCGACGACGGTCCGCGTGCGGTGCCACAGGGCGGCGGAGCGGGTCATCGCCGTCGCCCGGGCGCGCCACGGCCCCGACCGGCCGCTGCCGCCACGGGACGGCGGGTCGGTGCGGTCCCGGCGGTCGGCACGCGGCGGGTCACGGGCGCGTCGCCCCCACC
>NZ_BIMR01000125.1 GCF_004306155.1 Cellulomonas biazotea | reverse complement strand
GCTCGGGCCGGCGGCTCCGGTGCCGCGGCGGTCGTCGTGCACGGCGGCACCGCGTGGACGTCGCTCGCGACCGTCCGCGCCGCCCGGGCCGACGGCGTCGCGCTGGCCGTCGCCGGGCTGGACGAGCGCGGTTGGGAGAGGGTCGCCGAGGCCGTCGAGGGCGGGCTGCGGCTGTGGGCCGAGCTTCCCCCGCAGGCGACGTCGCAGTGCGCCGGGCCGGACGTCGTCGGGCAGGCGGACCTGCTGACCCGGCCGTGGCGATCGGTCGGGCTGCCGGCCGCCGGGCTGCGCGACGTCGTGCTGCTCGCCGGCGACCCGCCGGGCACCGGGGGTCGAGGTGGCACCATGCCCGGAGCCGCGGGTGCCGGGGCAGCGACCGCAGGGCAGGCGTCGCCGGACGACGCCCGGGCGGCGCTCGCGGGGCTCCTGCGGGCGGGACGGATCGTGGCGGAACGAGCGGAGGCATGACGGTGACGCAGCAGGCACCCCGACGTCGGGGCATCGTGACGAGCCGAGGGCAGGCGCTCGGCGTGCTCGTCGCGACCGGGGCGGCGATCGTCGGGCTGGTCCTGCTCGTCGTCGTCTACGTCGGCATCGGGACCCGGACGCTGCAGGCGTCCGCCGACGGGACCGGCGGACCGTGCCTGCAGGCGTACGCGGCCGACGAGGCGGGTGCCGACGTCCGGTACCTCGTCGCACCTCCGCAGTCGGTCTGCTCGTGGGACGTCGACGGGGCCCGGCAGGAGGTCGTCGTGGCGTCCGCGCCCGCCGGGCTCGCCGCGACCGGGGCGCTGCTCGCCGGCGGGGGCGTCCTCGCGGCGGCCGCGCTGCTCGTCGTCCCGCGCCTGCGCCGCTGAGCCGGACGCGACGTCGACGTCCGCCGCGCGCGGCGGGCCGGACGTCGCGGCACGTGTGGGTGCCGGGCGCGATGATGGGCGGGTGAACGACGCCGTCGACGACGCCCCCACGCCCTCGCCCGAGCAGGAGATCCCCGCCGAGGCACGCCACCGGTGGACCGCGCTGGCCGAGCGCATCGACGCCGACCAGTTCGCGTACTACATCCTCGACGCGCCGCCGTCGTCGGACGCCGAGTACGACGCCCGGCTGCGCGAGCTGCAGGCGCTGGAGGACGAGTTCCCAGGCCTGATGACGCCCGACTCGCCGACGCAGCGCGTGGGCGGCACGTTCTCGACGGACTTCGCGACCGCGGCGCACGTGCAGCGCATGCTGTCGCTCGACAACGCGTTCTCCGCCGAGGACCTCGCGGCGTGGGCGGAGCGCGCCGCGCGCGATCTCGGGGGCGCGCGGCCGCACTACCTGTGCGAGCTGAAGATCGACGGGCTCGCGATCGCGCTGCTGTACCAGCGTCCCCGGCCGGGCGAGGCCGCGCGTCTGGTCCGTGCCGCGACGCGGGGCGACGGGCGCACCGGCGAGGACGTCACGCTCAACGTGCGGACCATCGTGTCCATCCCGGACGCGCTCGCGGGCGACCCGTCGACGCACCCGGACCTCATCGAGATCCGCGGCGAGGTGTTCTTGCCCGTCGAGGCGTTCGCGCGCCTCAACGAGGCGCAGGTCGCCGCGGGCAAGGTCCCGTTCGCGAACCCCCGCAACGCCGCCGCGGGCTCACTGCGGCAGAAGGACCCGCGCGTCACCGCGTCGCGGCCGCTCGGGATGTACGCGCACGGCATCGGGGCGCTGGAGTGGGGCGCGGACGGGACGGTCGGCCGGTCGGGCCTCGAGCGGCAGTCGCAGGTGTACGACCTGCTCGCGTCGTGGGGCATCCCGACCTCGACGCACACGCGCGTGGTCGACGACCTCGACGGCGTGCAGCGGATGATCGACCACTACGGCGAGCACCGGCACGACGTCGAGCACGAGATCGACGGCATCGTCGTCAAGGTCGACGAGATCGACCTGCAGCGGCGACTCGGGGCGACGAGCAGGGCCCCGCGCTGGGCGATCGCGTACAAGTACCCGCCGGAGGAGGTGGTGACGCGTCTCGTCGCGATCGAGGTCGGCATCGGCCGGACGGGCCGGGCCACGCCGTTCGCGGTCATGGAGCCGGTGTTCGTCTCCGGCAGCACGGTCCGGCAGGCGACGCTGCACAACCAGGACGTCGTCCGGGCGAAGGGCGTGCGCGTCGGGGACATGGTCGTGCTGCGCAAGGCGGGCGACGTCATCCCGGAGATCGTCGGCCCCGCGCCGCAGGCCCCCGACGACACCGTCGAGCGCGTCGAGTGGCAGATGCCGGCCGAGTGCCCGGTGTGCGGGACCACGCTGCGCCCGATGCGCGAGGGCGACGTCGACCTGCGCTGCCCGAACGCCGAGTCGTGCCCCGCGCAGGTGCTCGGCCGGGTCGAGCACATCGGCTCTCGGGGCGCGTTCGACATCGAGGCGCTCGGCGAGGTCACGGCCGCCGCGCTGACGCAGCCCGACGTGCCCGCCGAGCCGCCGCTGCGGACCGAGGCCGACCTGTTCGCGCTCGTCGGGTACGGGCCCGACGCGTCCGACGTCGAGCGTGAGCGCGTCCGCGAGGCGAGCCTGCGCACGCTGGGGGAGATCGAGGTCGTCGTGCGCGACCCCGAGACCGGCCTGCCGCGCGAGGACGAGGACGGCAACGTCCGCCGCCGCGCGCCGTTCCGTCGCCAGCTCACGTGGACGAAGGCGGAGCGCACGCGCGCCGACGCCGAGGGTCGCACCCTGCCCGACTGGGAGCCGTCGGCGGCCGCCCGCACGCTGCTCGACCAGCTCGACCTCGCCAAGGAGAAGGAGCTCTGGCGCGTGATCGTCGCCCTGAGCATCCGCAACGTGGGCCCGACGGCGGCGCGCGCCCTCGCGCAGGAGTTCCGCTCGATGACGGCGCTGCGCGCGGTCGTCGAGGGCGACCCGGCCGCCGCGGCCGAGCGGCTGTCCGGGGTCGAGGGGGTCGGGCCGACCATCGCGCAGTCCCTCGTCGACTGGTTCGCGACACCGTGGCACGCGGCCGTGGTCGACGCCTGGGCGGCCGCCGGGGTGCGGATGGAGGACGCCGCGAGCGAGGGCGTCGCCCGCACGCTCGAGGTCACCGACGACGGCGGCACCGTGCGCGGGCTGACCGTCGTCGTCACCGGCGGGCTCGAGCGGTTCAGCCGGGACGAGGCGAAGGAGGCAATCCTGTCCCGCGGCGGCAAGGCCGCGGGCAGCGTCTCGAAGAAGACCGACTTCGTCGTCGTCGGCGAGAACGCGGGCACGAAGGAGACGAAGGCGCGCGAGCTCGGGCTGCGGATCCTCGACGAGGCCGGGTTCGAGGCGCTGCTGGCGGGCGGGCCGGACGCGGTCGTTGCGCCGGTCGCGGACGGCGCCCCTGAGGGCGACGCGTGAAGGTCGAGGCCTCCACCGGGCCCGTCGTGCGTCGCGCCGTCGGTACGGACGTCGACGGCGCGGGGGCGCTGGCGGCCGAGGCGTACGTCGCGGACGGGCTGCTCTCGGGCGACGACGAGTACGCGGCAGAGCTGCGGGACGCGCACCGGCGCGCCCGCGAGGCGATCCTGCTGGTCGCGGTCGTGCCCCGCTCGGGCGGGACAGGCGAGGGCACGGGTGGTGTGGTCGTGGGGACGGTGACGCTGGCTCCCTACGGCTCGTCGTACGCAGAGGTCGCCGAGCCCGGCGAGCTCGAGGTGCGGATGCTCGCGGTCGCGCCCGAGGCGCGCGGGCGGGGCGTCGCCGAGGAGCTCATGACCGAGGCGCTGCGGTTCGCGGTGGCCGACGGGGCGCGGCGCGTGGCGCTGTCGACGAGCGACGCGATGCGCGCGGCGCAGCGGCTGTACGACCGGCTCGGCTTCGTCGAGGACCCGTCGCGCGACTGGGCCCACGACGGGATCCAGGTGCGCGTCCGCACGTGGACGCCGCCGGACGCCCCGGGTGCGCTGGTCGAGGCCGCGACGTGGCCGCCGCTGCGCACGCACGTGACGGCGGACGGGTGGCGGGTCGGCGCGTCGGGCGGGCTGACGCGACGGGCGAACAGCGCGCTGCCGGTGACGCGGCCGGCGGACGTCGAGGCGGCGC